>NZ_JAZEZK010000025.1:0-56443 GCF_037028485.1 Acinetobacter sp. 102 | reverse complement strand
AGCCTTAGCCATTTTGATTTTCCTCGTTTACGTCGACACCAGTTTAGAGAAAAACAACCCTGAAAAACCTTCTTTATCGACATTCGCCTAAAAAACTAGACACCTAATACTTGAAAAGCAGACTATAATAGCCTGCTTCTTTAAAAACTTGTGGAATAACCACTAAACTGTATATCTGGAGCTCTTATCGAGATTTGAACTCGAGACCTCTCCCTTACCAAGGGAGTGCTCTACCACTGAGCTATAAGAGCGACATCTTCGATGGAGCGGGAGACGAGGATCGAACTCGCGACATGCAGCTTGGAAGGCTGCCACTCTACCAACTGAGTTACTCCCGCATGTTGGTACTGACCACTTCAATCGAAGTTAGATGGTGGTGAGAGAAGGATTCGAACCTTCGAAACTTTCGTAGCAGAGTTACAGTCTGCCCCCTTTGGCCGCTCGGGAATCTCACCATATCACACTTACACAGTGCTGTTCTTTCACTTCATACTACCACACTTTTAAGATGGTGCCGGCACACGGATTCGAACTGTGGACCTACTGATTACAAGTCAGTTGCTCTACCAACTGAGCTATGCCGGCTCTTTCTTAGTGTTTCGTACGTTTCGTATCGGAACGGTGTGCAGTTTAGCAAAACTCTGAATCGATGCAAGTGCTTTTTTCAAAAAAATCGCTAAAAACTCATAAAATCAATCCGTTTGACGATAATTCAACCGCTTTGATCACTGCGCGAGCTTTTATTTGGGTTTCATTCCATTCAGATTCAGGATTTGAGTCTGCAACTAACCCTGCTCCTGCTTGTACATAGACCTTTTTATCACGAATTACACAAGTGCGAATCGCAATCGACATGTCCATTTCACCATGCCAGCCTAAATATCCAACAGCACCGCCAAATACACCACGTTTCACAGGCTCAACTTCGTCAATAATTTCCATGGCACGAATTTTTGGTGCACCTGAAAGCGTCCCCGCTGGAAATGTTGCTTTAAACACATCCAAAGCATCGACATCATCACGGACTTCACCCTGTACATTAGAGACAATATGCATGACATGTGAATAACGTTCGATCACCATACGGTCAGTGACTTGCACTTTCCCAATTTTAGAAACACGTCCCACATCATTACGACCCAGGTCAATCAACATCAAATGTTCTGCAATTTCTTTTTCATCCGCCAATAGATCTTGCTCCAAAGCAAGATCCTCTTCTTTGGTTTTACCACGCGGGCGTGTACCCGCCAAAGGGCGTACTGTTGCGATGCCATTTTCTAAGCGAGAAAGAATTTCCGGTGACGAACCCACAATATGGAACGGCTTTTGATCCGTTAAGGTTTGTCCTTGTACCAAGAATAAATACGGCGATGGATTTAAATGGCGTAATGCACGGTAAACCTGCAATGCCTCACCATCAAAATCAGACACCATACGTTGACCAGGCACTACCTGCATCACATCTCCAGCACGAATATATTCTTTGACCTTTTCAACCGTCTCAAGGAATTTTGCTTTGCCTGTGATCGATTCAAAATGCGGTGCAGTATGTGGTTTCGCTTGCAAGCTGACGGGTATTGCGAGTAACTGCTCAAGCTGATCCAGCTTTTGCTGAGCTTGAGCATAAGCATCAGGCTGATTCACATCGGCATGATGAATTAAAAATAAGGTATCTTTTAAATTATCAAACACAATCACGGTTTGAGAGAGCATCAACCAAAGGTCGGGTAGCGTTACAGGATCAACAGCAGGCACGTTTTTCAGTTTTGGTTCAATATAGCGTACAGCGTCATAGCCTAAATAGCCCACCAATCCTCCAGTAAAGCTTGGTAGATCAGGTAATTCAACTTGAGTAGGGACTTTAAACTGGCTTTGAAACTCACGTATATAGTCAAAGGGATCAGCACAATCTTGCTGTTTAACCGTACCATCTGCCTGTTGAATGGTGAGTACACCTGCATTGCATGAAAAAACAGTCGATTCCCCTAGGCCAATCATCGAATATCGCGCCCAGTTTTCCCCACCTTCGACAGACTCAAATAGATAAGCTTGTTTTTGTTGTTTAAAACGTGCAAAAACAGAAAGTGGGGTTTCAGTATCCGCTAAACGTTGGCGGTAAACAGGAATGGTGTTATAGCCTGCTGCTTTTAATTGTTCAAATTGTACGAATGTGGTCATGAATCTTCTCTATGGTTTTAATTTCTGTGCGTTGTTTCTTTAGTGCTATCTCAAGCCCGCCATCGAAAAACCATAACCATCTTCATGCCTATCTCCTTATTCAATCTGCTTAAACCAATTCCACCAAACGATCGACCACTTGTTGTGGCTGGCAGTCATAGATACTCTCTCCATGATTATAGCCATAGCTGACCACAATACAATCAATACCTGCGCGTCTTGCCGCTTCAACATCATTACTTGAATCACCAATCATCAATGTTGCGGACGTTGTCGTATTCTGAGCTTGCACGCAATGCAACAATGGCAAAGGATGTGGTTTACGTTCAGCTAAACTATCACCACCAACAACCATTTTAAAATAAGGACTCAATTGCAGAATATCCAAAATGCCTTTCGCTAAATGTTCAGGCTTATTGGTGACACATGCCATAGCAATATCATGATTTTGACAATAGTCTAAAAAAGGCAGAACCCCTTCATAGACTTGAGTATTTACACAGAGTTCCTGAGCATAGACGTCAACAAATGTACTGAGGAGTTGTTCTTGCTGCTGCGCACTAACGTGCCCAAACAAATGCTCCAACACAGCCTCACATAGTTTAGCTGCACCCTTTCCGACCCAAACACGAACTTGCGCTTCAGTCACTGTCGCGAAGCCCAGTTTTTCCAAACTCAAATTCATCGCTCGATATAGATCAGCGGCGGAATCTACCAATGTTCCATCCAGATCAAATAAAACTAAATTACGGCTTTGTAACTGAGCAACAGACATATATTTCGACCCAAGAAATGAAAAAGGCATACCAACGTGGGCATGCCTTGATTGTAAAAGCTTCGCCCGATTATTTAAAGAACAGCCAAGCAATCACTGCTAAAATGATCAGTACAATAATCGAAATCAAACCAACAGAAGCGTTCTTTTGTTGCTCTTTTTCCTGAGCAACGCGTGAAACTGGCTCATCAATCGCGACAGGCTGTGGCTCAGGAACCACCTGAACACTCACACCTTCTGGAATTGGAGCAGGTTTTGGAATACCAACCTGTTGTGGCATACCATCACGACTGATCGGTGTTTCAACTGCTCGCTCAGCAATGCTTGGCATACCTTGATCATGTGATGCAGCCGTTACAGGCTCAATCTCAATTTCAGGTAATTCAATTTCAGCTGTCGCTGGCGCAAGTACAGAGAATACAAAGCTTGCAAATTGTACGATATCGCCATCATGTAATTCGGTTTCCTGCTCAACACGCACATCGTTGATAAATGTACCATTTGACGAATTGAGATCTTGTACCCAAAGCTGATTATCTTTTAACACTAAAGCTGCATGACGACGCGAGATATCCGCTGATTGCAACAAAATATCAGCATCTTGGTGTCGCCCCACCAACATGTCACGTTCGACATTCAGTTCTTGCCCCGTAAATTCACCTGTAATGGCTTGCAATTTCCAAGTCATAGATGCATATCCTTATATAATTTCTTGCAATCATAACATTGTGACATAAGCGCTTCTGTGCATCTACTGTGAAGACGCTGGACGGATTGTCGTAGTGGTCACTGTGTTTTTACTACGCTCTGTTTCCTTGACCGGAAGTTGCACCGTTTTCTGCTGTACTGGAGGCTCTTCAATCGCAACTGGTGTTGTCACTACCACTGTTTTTTTAGCTTGGGTCGCGGTTGGAACTTTTTGATAAGGTGAATTCACTATTGCGGGTTGCGGGTTATAAATATCCGTAACATTTTCTGGCAACTTAGCAAAATTACCATTCTTATCCATTGCTAATTGCAAACTATACAATTGATTATAGCGCTGTTGAGATAAACGTCTCACGTCATCCGAATCTCCAACAATGGTTGGATGAATAAAGACCAGCAGGTTACGTTTTTCTTTACTCTTTGAATCCGCGCGAAATAAACGCCCGACATAAGGAATATCACTGAGGATCGGTAAACCTTGGCGTCCCATCGTTGCATTATCAACGACCAAGCCACCCAATACCACTGTCTGCCCATGATCTGCCAATACGGAGGTCTTAATTGCCCGCTTGTTGGTAATTAAATCCGCGGCCTGACCTTTCCCTTCCACATTGGAAACTTCCTGTTCAACTTCCAAACGGACTGAACCACCCTCGCCAATATGCGGAACGACTTTCAGGGTTACACCAACATCTTTACGCTCAACCGTTGTATATGGGTTCACAGTACTATTGCCTGTCGTTGCCACAGAGCCCGTGACAAAAGGAACGTTTTGCCCCACAACAATATAAGCTTCTTCATTATCCATCGTTACGATGGATGGCGTAGAAAGAAGATTCGATTGGGTATTTTCTTTTAATGCTTGAATCAGTGCACCATAGAGTTGACGAGAACCATTGCTGCCTTCTTTATACTTGCCTAAACCAATTGCAGCACCAGTCCCCAGAGCAGCACCAGCACCAGCTGCACCACCCGTTAAATAACCAGCCGCAATTTTGGACAAGCTTGATCCAACATTGGAAAAGTTGATTAGCCCGACACCGCTATTTAAATCACCCATCGCCCATTGCACACCCAATTGGTCTGCATCAGTTCCAACCACTTCAATAATCGCAGCCTCAATTAACACCTGCTGACGACGTGTATCCAATTGCTGAATCGCTGCATCAATTTCACGCATCAACTGAGGGTCAGCTTTCACCACCAACGCGTTTTGTGTTGGATCGGCAATAATACTGACACCGCCCTGATTAAAACTGGTGATACCTGAGTTCTGACTATTATTCGAATTGCTATTTAAATTAATTGAAGGTGTCGAAACAGAAGAACCTGTTGATGAGCTTGAATTCTGATTGTTCGAAATTAAGTTATTAATCGAATTTGATCTATTATTATTGCTATTTGATGATGAAGATGACGCCGATTGTCCTGTCACCAAACCTTGTAAAATCTCAGCTAAGTTCTTTGCGCTGGCATATTTCAAACGAAAGACCTTAAGCCCCCCCAAACGATCTGCTGACGGTACATCCAACATTTCAATCATCTGACGTAAGCGTTTACGTGAATCTGGATCACCCTTAATCAAAATCCGATTGGTGCGATTATCCGCAATAATACGTACACGTGAACCAATAAAGTCCTTCGATGCACCTGTTGCACTCATGGTCTCCAACAAGCCAATGATTTCTTCAGCTTGGCTTGATTGTAAGCTAATCGCCTCAATATCATTTTGCCCTGTACCATCCAAATTACGCACAATATTTTCGAGCTGATAAATATTGGTTGCACGATCAGAGACAATTAAAGCATTGGTGCCAGCAACTGCCGCCAAATGTGCGAATTGTGGCATTAACGGGCGTAATGCAGGAATCAAATCATTCGGATTGGTATTTTGCAACCAAATCACACGCGTTACAATCTGATCCCCCCCTGCGCGACTACGTGCATCATAAGGAATCCCAGAGTTTTTCGCATTGCTATCTGGTACAAGCTTAACCGTATTCCCAGAAGGAAGCGCGACCACGCCATTAACGTTGAGTACACCTAAAAATAGGTCATACACTTCATCTTTATTGAGAGGCTTGTTGGAAATAACCGTCACATTACCGCGCACACGAGGATCAACAGCAAAGTTCTTCCCTGTAATATCTGCAACTTCATTAATAAATGCGGTTAAGTCTGCATCACGTAGATTAATCTTCCATGTTTGTGCTTGCACATTGGTACTGATTGTCGCGACCAAAGGTGCTGCGGCAAGTAATGCCCAAAGTGGACGTTGATGATTTAAAAAAGCCATAACCTGCACTTATTCCTAACTGATGTGTGACGTGTGATCACTAAAAACTTTGTTGTATGGTCATCACTTGATCACCACGTTTTATTTCTATTTTGGCATGCCCTTCACGACGTACTTGCTCTAATAATTGTACTTCGTTGAGTCCCTGCCCGACGCTTTGACCATTGATCGATAGAATACGATCACCAGAACGCAAACCCAAGGTATTTTTTAAATTCGATGGCGTCTTATCCGATATTTCATAACCATCTGTGCCACCACCGCTCACCCCCATATTTTTCAGATATTGATCGCGATTGTCCTGCATTTGTTGAATTGCCTGACCTAAAGCGGATTGTGGTGTGTTCTGTGTCGGTGCAACAGTTGGAGGCTGAACATTATTGGCACTATTAAGTACGGGTGCAATGGGTTGATATAAACCTTTGTCCAATCCCTTAAATTTAACTTCTCGGGTAGCACCGTTGCCTTGTTTCAAGATCACATGATCCCAATACACTTCTGCCAGTTGATATGACGTTGATCCCACCGTTTCGCCAACACGATAACGTTCAGCAGTATCATTCAACTTAATCACAGCAGAAGACAAGTAATTTGGCTGGCCTAACAATACACCTTGCAATTCCAAATTAACATTATCATCTGCCGAGGTCGCTGCCGGCTCATTAAATAGCGCAAAGGAGCTAATATTAGGGACTTGGGCTTGTTGTGAACCTAGATCAACCCGATCAAATTGCATCGGTTGTGGCGGCGCAACTACCCACCAAAATAAAGAAGCCAGTTTCCAACATAACCATAAGATGAGTAGTACTAAAATCAGACCACTGAGCTTGTCCAGCTTTTGCCAACGCAGTTGTTGCATTTTTTGAGTGATTGCTTTCATTAGAAACCACCTTGCAGCAGCGGCTGACGCGAACTGATCACATAAGTATCTAGCCCAGCCTTACCTTGGTAAGATGGAATATTCAACAGCATTCTTTGTGTTAGCTGCACATCCAACATCAAATTTGTGTCTAGGCTTAAATTTGCCATTTTCTGCTGACGTTGATCGCGGACATCAATTTTTAACTGCCCATTTTCATCTTTCAGATCAGCCACTAAAGATGGCATATTCATACGGTCCTGACGCTGGCCAAAAGTATAGCTCAACGCGCCACCACCCCAATTCAATTGACCTTCTGTCGCACTAAAGCCTTTTTCTTTTTGATAATTCAATTGTACGTCTTTCAATTGAATTGAATTTTCAGGCCATTGCCAGTTGGCAAAATATTTTAATGTTTCAGGTGAAATTTTACCCTGCAGGTCTTTGATCATCATTTTTTGACCTAAACCATAGGCAAAAATTCCATTGAACTGGGTATTACCACTATGAATATCGAGATCTGCGCCAACGCGTAGTAACAGCAAATCGAGGGGACGGGTTTTCCAATGCACTGATCCACGCAATTGACCGCGCTGCCAATCTGCTTGCCCCTGCCAGATATTACCACTAACATTATGTAATAATTGATTATCTTTTGAAAATTTCGCAATTAACCATGTTGCTGGAATTTGTAAAATAATAAAAATTAAAAATGCAAAAATGGCGAAAAGCCACCATCTCCATTGCTTGGTTTTTTTCTTCATTCCACCCTTACCAACATGCAAATATCATCCTTTTTGAGACAATCGCCCCCTGAATGACATTATGCATACTTTTTCAACATCGCCAATTCTCTCATATAAAAAAACCAAGCTTTTTAAGCCTGGCTTTTAATAAAGGATAAAGTCATCGTATGACAGAACGATGACTTTTAAACTTGTTTAGATTAAGAAATCTTCAAGTTTTGCACCTTTCTCTAACTCAGCAACTAACCAGCGTGGCTGTTTACCACGACCAGTCCAAGTTTCTTCAGCATTGCTTTTATTACGGTAGCGTGGCTCTACTGCTTTACGCGTTGTTTTCTTACGCTTTTGCTCGCCCACTTCCAATAATTCTTCAACACTGAAGCCAATCGCATCTGCAATTGCAATAATTTGATTATATGCATCTTCAATTGCTTGATCTTTTTTACTCGCAATTAAAGCTTCAGCTTCAGCTTGTAAACGTTTTAAATCTTCTACAGATAACTCGCTAATATCTGGTTTCATTAGAACCACTCCGACTTAATAGGGGAAATATATCACTCAAAAATAAAATGAATTTCAAATTCGATTCAATATTAATTTATAAATGATTAAATAATCAATATAAGATTACCCCACTTAATCATATATCAAGCACTAAATCGCATTTTATTTACAATAAACCCAAAAAAAAGCAGCCGTGTTATATAAAAACATATTTTATAAAAGTGAATAGCAGACTAGTAGCAATACGATTTATATTAATTTACTCTTAATTTTATCTAAAAAATTCTAATTTTATTGGGCTTATCAAGGTTCAAATACACCAATCTTTCCAAAGCAGCGTATTTGAACCTTATTATATGAATTTACTATATAATCAAACAAAAATAGACATAATCGTCTTTATAATAATTTAATGAGATATTAAAGAGTGATCCACGCTTTGCTCGAGTTGAATTATCTTTTGCCTAATCGTATCAGGGATATTTAATTTTTTTGAAGTTAGCTTATCAACACAGACCATAACCGCCTCACCAGTCGCGACCACTTGATTCTGTGTTTCACTCCATAACACATAATGCATACGAAAAGCGCTATTTCTTAACTCTTCAATCCTTGCACCAATATGCAGCACATCAGGGTAGAATACCGGACTTAAATATTTACACTGGCTTGATGCAACGACTGTCAATATATCCTGATCAAAGATATTCAACGCCATTAAATAAGCAATGCGTGCACTCTCGATATAACGATAATACTGCACATTATTTACATGACCAAAAGCATCCATATCTCCCCAAGCAACCGTTTGCTTAAGCACAACCGGATAGACAGACAGTTCCTTCATATTTTCACTCATATCTTAAAATTAAGAAAATTCACATCATTTTCAAATATTAAATTTAACTGCCTGATTAAATCAGGATTATCACCCAAAGTTGATTTAATCCTTAAATAGCTCATTAAAATATTATCTGGATATAAAGTTAATAATTGCTCTGCTTCTGCCTGCCGTTGTGTTGCCACATAAATATGCCATTTTGCAAAGCTAAGCATCGGCACACTGGTATAACGCTGTTCAAGTTGCATAATGCGCTGCTCGACATAGGCATAATCTGGGATCTGCTTCAATAATTGTTGTTGGAACCACAGATAAAATACTTCTGGATCAAACTGATCTTGCAATAAATGCAAAGCCAGATCTTCATGCTGCAAACTCATTTCTGGCATACGTGCCAATAATTTCAACCAGAGTACTTTACTACTGTATGGACGAGTTTGAATCTCATCCTGTAAAACCAGATAACGTTGCTGTAATGCAGCAAGATCGTCCACAGAAGCCTGATCAAATCGTATAAGTAACTGCTGTAGCCATAAGTCACGATGTTCTGCATCTAATAAACCGTATTGGGTTGTTTGCAAGAATAACCACGGCTCTTGTAAGGCAAGCTTCCCCCATAATGCAGTAATACGTTGCTGATAAGCTGTTTCAATCTCAGTCAACCACGGAGAAAGCTGATGCTGGGCAAGAAACTCTAGATGGGTCAGCGCTTTCTGTGTTTCCTGCCGCTCAAGATAAATATCTATGCGTTGTAATTCAGCTAGCTCAAATGCCATCGGTGCAGATTTTTCCAAACTCTGCAAGGCAGTTTCATAATCGCCATTCTTATAATCAAATTGCGCATCAATAATATGATTAAGCAATCCTGACTGAGTATAAACACGCTCAATAAATACTTGCTGATCTTTCGCCGCTTCCAACAGCCAGACAATGCCAAGCTGTTCATAAGGATGCAAATCTTTAAAATGAAGGATCGTTTCTTTTTTCCGCTGCTCGCGGGCAAAATATCGTTTACCGAATAACCAAGTTAATTGTGCCAATAAACTGATCAGAATAAATAGTCCAATGAGCCCTAAAACACCCGTTTGAAATTGCCAATCTCGCCAATAGATATAGACATAGCCATTTCCATAGCCATAACTCAATACAGAAAACAGTGCGAATAGCACCAAACTTGCAAGCACATAAATCAACAGTAAACGTTTCATAATGCCTTATCCCAACAAACCCAGTGCGGTTAATTTCGGTGTTGGTACTACAGGTAGATTTGAAATTTTCTCTAAGCGTAATTTCATTTGTTGACTATTTTGATCTGGTAATTCAGCAAGTAATTGCATCACTTCCAGAATAGATTTTCGATATTCTGTTCGTTGCCCTTGTTTTAAGGCTTGAGAAGCGAGTAACAAACGTAATTGTGCTTCTTTCAAGGTAATATTACGATTCATCAAGTTAGGTGAGTTGCGCTGTACTTTTTCTAATTTGAACCACTGCCACCACGATGCCGTTTCATTTTTTGTCATAGACACTTTCGGGTTTCGGATTTCTTGTTGAATCTTTTGATCTAATTGCTGCAACAAATTATCCAGTTGCTGCTGCTGTTGTGTCTGACTCAAAACATATTGTTGAATGGCTTGTTTATCCTGCTCAATCGACTTAACCAAGCTATGTTGTAACGCAGGAGATACTGCATATTGCACAATATGCTGTTGCACTTGATTAAGTTGATCCAGCGCATAGATAAACTGTTGTTGATCCAATGCAAATTGAACCAATTGCAATTGCTGCTTAATCAAAATAACTGGTGCAATCCCCGTCACCGTAGTCGGGATGGAGACACTATCTGTGGGCTCTACCGAGCTGGTATTTTGCAACTGGCGTTGTACTGCAACAAATTGATCATTCAATAAAGCATAACGCTGCTCAGTTTGATCTAATTGCTGTTGTAACTGCGGTACAGTTTGAGAATATTGTGCAACATCGTAACTGAGTTTAGCTAACCACAATAAACTCAATCCTAATATTAGATAACCAATTTTTCTCATACATGTCCTTGCCAATCACTCATGCGTTGAATGATCTCTGATGCAGATAAATTTTCAAGCTGAATAATGTTAAATCCTTGAGCAGTCTGGTCCCGCACCTGTCTCATAATCTGAACCAGACGTGAGCCTAAAACCAAATAAACCCACTCTGTCGCACATGCATGCTGTCCACATAGCTGCTGCCAATAGTTCCAACTCGCTTCACTACTAATCAACACCGCAACAGGCTGATTTAAACTTATTTTTTTTACAATTTCAGGAAATTTAGAAAAACTTTGTTCTGGGCATTGCCGGCGATAAAGCACAAAATTCAGAATCTCAACACCTTGTTGCTGCAATTGCTGCATCATAAACTGCCGCCCTCCCAAACCACGCCAGAATGCAATTTTCTTTAAATGCATCTGCTGTTTTAGGATAGGAAGCTCCAGCATTCCCTCTGAAGTTTCCACCTCAGGAACAACACTTGCTATTTTAAATTGGGCTAAAGCCTTTGCTGTAGTTTGCCCCACTGCGACCCATTGAATATGTTTAAGCTGATCAAGTTGTAATCCCGCTTGCTGTAAATAACGCATCCCAATATCAACAGCAGTCGGACTAACCACCACAATCACTTGAGTCTCAGCCAAGGCGAAGTAAAGTTGTTGCAAAGCTTCAGAAAAAGGTTCTGCAACCAACTCAAGTAAAGGCAGCGCTTCAACCTGATAACCAACTTCTCTCAGAGCTTGAGTTAAAACAGAAGCACGGTCATCAGGACGTGTATTAATAAACAGCATTAATACAACGCTTTGAGCAATTCACCCGCACCTTGCGCTAACAAGCGCTGAGCAAGCTGCTCACCGAGTTGCTCAGCATCAACTGTTGCACCAACCAATTGCTCTTTCAACAAAGTCTTGCCATCTACACTGCCAACACGCCCTTCAATGTGTAATTGATCATTGGCCAAAATCGCATAACCTGCAATCGGCACTTGGCAACCCCCTTCCAGATAGGCATTAAAGGCACGTTCTGCACGTACACAAATCGAGGTTTCTTCATGCTGTAAGGGTTGGATCAACTTTAATAATTCCACATCATCCGTACGACACTCTAAACCAAGCGCACCTTGCCCCACCGCGGGTAAACTTACAACAGGGGTTAAGCAATGGCGAATTCTATCCGCGAGGCCTAACCGTTTTAAACCAGCACTGGCCAAGATGATCGCATCATACAAACCATCATCCAGCTTGGATAAACGCGTCCCTACGTTTCCACGTAAATCGATAATTTCTAAATCAGGACGGAGCTGTAAAATTTGACACTTACGGCGTAGGCTCGATGTACCTACTTTCGCACCTTGTGGCAACTCATCAAAATGTGAATATTGGTTTGAGACAAACGCATCTAAAGGATCTTCACGTTCACAGATCACGGCCAAGCTTAAACCTTCTGGTAAATGCATCGGTACATCTTTCATTGAATGTACAGCTAAATCCGCACGACCATCCAGCAATGCTGCTTCTAGCTCTTTTACGAATAAACCTTTACCACCAATTTTAGCTAACGGTGTATCTAAAATCTTGTCGCCTTGGGTGACAAACTTAACCAATTCAACCGTTAAATCCGGATAAAGCGCATTTAAACGAGAACGAATATGTTCCGCCTGCCAAAGTGCAAGAGGGCTTTGTCGAGTCGCAATTTTTAAGGTTTTCATAAATTCAAGTTAAGTATTGATCAAAGCAATTGTTCCAAACTTAACTTGATCACCTGAAATTGCAAGTAAAAATTCATAAAGTGATCAATCATTCAGCTGAAAAGCGGGGTTTTATAATTGATGCATACACTCTCTTAAACTCGGCAAGTGGCGACGGCTGACAGACAATCGCTCCTCCAACTCACGCAAACGCACCTGATATTGCCCAGCAGCCACCAATTCCAACCCTTCGAGATAGTCGAGCGAGACTAAGGCATTACGATGAATACGGATAAAACGGTCTGCAAATTCTAATTCCAAGTCTTTCAGTGTTTCATCAATTAGCACACTGCCATTTTTATGGCGAACAGTGACATATTTCTGATCTGCTAAAAAATAATAAACATTTTCCAATGGAATCAGTTCTACCCCGCGATAGGTTTTCGCAGCAATTTGATGGCGTTGTGTTTTGGTATCGTACATATCGTCTTGTTGTTTTAAACCAGTCATTTGTGCTTGTGTAAGGTGAGTTAAATGATTAAACACCTGTTGTAAATCTTGTTGTGCAACAGGTTTAAGTAAATATCCTTGTGCTTGAAATTTAAATGCTTCCAATGCATGTTGATCATATGCCGTACAGAAAATAATCGCAGGTCTAGGATTGAGCTGATTGAGTTGTTCAGCACATTCCAAACCATTCATTCCTGGCATTTGAATATCTAATAAAACGACATCAGGTGAGTCGTTTTCAATATGATTTAACACATCCTGACCATGATGCGCCGTCGCAATGACTTCGTGCCCCATCTGGGTCACTAAACGTGACAAACGCTCTACTGCGAGAGGCTCATCATCAGCAATCAGAACTCTCATCCTCTCCTCCTCTCCTCCTTGTCACCGTTAACTTCATCCATATTTTTTATGGTTAACTTGACTTATTATTTTACTCGATAGTGGTAGCTCACCACCGTCGTATATAACGACGTTCCCCCATAAATCTGAAACTTAACCGTTTGCCCATAATAAGCTTTCAGGCGCTGCTTCACATTGTCTATCGCAATACCATTTCCCTTTCTCGATTTTATTGTATCGTGAGAATAAGGGTTAGTAATGACTATACTGACTTGATTTTGCAATATTTCAACCAATACGCTAACGGTCGAAGGTTGCAAAACTTTCTCCACCCCATGAAAAATACTATTCTCAAGCAAAGGTTGCAACGTTAATAACGGAATCGTCACTCGTTTTAATTCAATGGGTGTCGCCTGTATGTTCCATTCTACATTCAAACGGGCACCTAAACGCATCTTTTCTATACTTAAATATTGCTGACATAAGTCAATTTCCTCAGCCAAGCTCACCAACTTCAGTTCTTGAAAACTCGCTCGGAATAAGCGCGACAAATTAATCAACATATTTTCAGCTTTTTCAGGGTCAATCGCAATTAAGCTCACCACACTATTCATACTATTAAATAAGAAATGAGGGTGTATCCGTGCCTGCATCGCCTGAATTCGCGCATTCAATTCACTATATTGCTGATTCATCCATTGCTCACGCATATACAAGTAACGCAAACAGAAAGCGCCTAACAAAACCCCATAGCTTAAATGTAAACTGCTCCCATGAAATAAGATCTCCTCTGAAAATGAACCTGAACGTGCAGCCCAATATTGAATAATATTGATCGCACAGGTAGTCAACAGTACAATCAGTTGCAACAGTACAAAGCCCATTATCAAGGCGACTTTCTGACTAAACTTAGCAAAAAAATCCTTAAAATAATCAACTAGTGTTGCGAAAGACAAAATCACCCAATTAATAAAAACCATATATTGCAGTACACGGAAGCCCTCTAAGGCTTGCCATGAGCGAGCTTCAGCCAAAGCCAACACCATCGCCAAGACATTACTTGCAACAATTAATTCTAATAAGTATTGCCATTGCCCAATTTTCGTAAAAAAATAGGAGCCTGATGGATTCCCCTGACGAGTTTGCGATAACTTCTTACGTCGAGTTTCGGCAACTGCGTTTGGATTTGCTATACTCTTTTTTATTTTGCTGAGCCGCCATGACCACATCTTCTCAATCCTCTTCTTCAGCCAGCCCGAATCAAACCTCTGGAATGTGGGGCGGTCGCTTCTCTGAAGCAACAGATGCTTTTGTTGCAGAATTTACCGCATCTGTGCAATTTGACCAACGTTTTTATAAACAAGATATTGCAGGTTCAATTGCGCATGCCACCATGCTTGCCAAAGTAGGTGTCCTCACTGAAGCTGAACGCGATGACATTATTCAAGGTTTAAGCACTATTCAAGCTGAAATTGAAGCTGGTAACTTTGAATGGCGCATTGATTTAGAAGATGTACACATGAACATTGAGTCTCGTTTGACTCAACGTATTGGCATTACAGGAAAAAAATTACATACTGGCCGTAGCCGTAATGACCAAGTTGCAACCGATATCCGTTTATATTTGCGTGATGAAATTGACGACATCTTAGGTCTATTATTACGCTTACAAAAAGGCTTACTGGGTTTGGCTAGTCAAAACACCAACACCATTATGCCAGGTTTCACTCATCTACAAACGGCTCAACCCGTGACCTTTGGTCATCACCTGTTAGCATGGTTTGAGATGTTAGTCCGTGATACTGAGCGTCTACAAGACTGCCGTAAACGTGTGAATCGCATGCCACTTGGTTCAGCCGCCTTAGCTGGAACAACCTATCCGATTGATCGTGCTTACACCGCAGAACTTCTTGGCTTTGAAGCAGTTTCAGAAAACTCATTAGATGCAGTTTCTGATCGTGACTTTGCCATTGAGTTTAATGCAGCTGCATCTTTGATCATGATGCATTTATCACGTATGTCAGAAGAGCTTATTTTATGGACTTCGGCACAATTCAAGTTCGTGAATATTCCTGATCGCTTCTGCACAGGCTCATCCATCATGCCACAGAAGAAAAACCCAGATGTGCCTGAGCTGGTTCGTGGTAAGTCAGGTCGTGTTTTTGGTGACTTAATTAGCCTATTAACTTTAATGAAAGGCCAACCATTGGCTTATAACAAAGACAACCAAGAAGACAAAGAACCATTGTTTGATGCAATTGATACCGTTCGTGGTTCATTGATGGCATTTGCCGATATGGTTCCAGCCTTAGTGCCAAATATCGAGATTATGCGTGAAGCAGCTTTACGTGGTTTCTCTACTGCAACCGATCTTGCAGACTACCTCGTCAAAAAAGGCGTGGCTTTCCGCGATGCACATGAAATTGTTGGTAAAGCGGTCGCTTTAGGTGTAGTTGAAGAAAAAGATTTATCTGAATTGACACTTGAACAACTGCAACAGTTCTCTGATTTGATCACAGCAGATGTATTTGACAAAGCATTGACGCTAGAAGCTTCTGTCAATGCGCGTGATCACATTGGTGGAACCTCTCCAAAACAAGTTGAAGCTGCGATTGCCCGTGCGCACACTCGCCTAGAACAGTTATACGCTTAAGGATTTATGATGACTAGACAAGTACTTTGCCGCAAATACAAACAAGAGCTTGAAGGCTTAGACTTTGCGCCATTTCCAGGCGCCAAAGGCCAAGAGTTCTTTGAAACAGTTTCAAAACAGGCATGGCAAGAATGGTTAAAACATCAAACCACCCTGATTAATGAAAAACGTTTGAATGTATTTGAACCTGATGCGAAGAAGTTCCTCGAAGAACAACGTGAGAAGTTCTTTAATAACGATGAAAGCGTAGAAAAAGCGGAAGGTTGGACTGAACAAAAATAAGTCGTTTTGTCTCACCCTGCTGTAAAAAGAGAGCTGTATTTCAGTTCTCTTTTTACATGATATTTACATAAGTAATAAAGCCTTACAGAGTATACACACTTGTCTACATGACTCTTTCGGGTAGCGTGTTTATAGTTATATTCAGAAGGACAAAGAGATACGTTGATATCTCACGTAACGCATGATATTTCTCTCCCAGACTTTCCCCCGAAGTCTGGGATTTTTTTATTACGCCTCTCTCAAAATTAAAAAACCGCTCTAGTTAGAGCGGTCAGTGATTATTTTACTTTTACCATTATTTTTGATGCACTTTCTGTTCAATTTCTTCAATACTGGTATGACGTACATCGGTACCTTTCGCCATATAAATAACTTGTTCTGAAATATTACGTGCATGATCACCGATGCGCTCTAATGAACGCAATACCCACATCACGTTAATCACACGTGAGATATGACGCGGATCTTCAATCATATAGGTCATTAAAGTACGTGTTGCCGACTGATATTCACGATCAATATCCACATCCGCCATCACCACTTTCAAGGCTTGCTCCACATCTAAACGTGCAAAAGCATCTAATGCATCATGAATCATGACACGTACTTGGTTTCCAATATGACGTGTTTCCATATAACCACGAGGAGACTCACCTTCTTCACACAGGTTTTGCGCAATGCGTGCAATTTTTGCAGCTTCATCACCAATACGCTCTAAATCGGTATTGGCTTTACTCATTGCGATCACCATACGCAAATCAATTGCTGCAGGGTGACGACGTGCGAGAATTAAGGTTAAACCTTCATCAATATCACGTTCGAATTGGTTCACTGCATTGTCTTTAAACTGCACATCAATGGCTAAGTTCGCATCTGTGTCTAATAAAGCATGAATTGAGTTAGCAACTTGTTGCTCCACTAATCCACCCATGGTCATAAACTTGGTGTGCACATCTTGCAAGTCTTCATTAAATTGTGAAGAAATATGATGACTTAACACAGGATTGCTTGGGCTCACAGTATGCCTCCACTAGACACATGGAAAAAATGATTGGTGATTAAAACATAGAAATGATGAAACTTTTATGACAATAGCACGGATTCGTCCCCTGTTGATTGGTGTGAATTGATACAACAAAAATAAAAAAATCTGTTAGTCTAAATGCCTAGCTTGACGGAGCGCAGTTAACAAACTGCTGAGATTATCTTAATTACGCAATTTAAAGATAAGTACCGTTGAACCTGATCAGGTTAACACCTGCGTAGGAATCAAGCCCAACAAAAACTTCGCCTGCATTTATCTCATTCACGAGGTGAATCCGCCATGGTTTTTGGTCGTGCTTGATTCGTTAATGCCATACATAAGGATCATGCCATGAACCAATTAACGAATCTTTCCCCTGCTGATATTTCTGCTCAACATGAGCAAGCTGCAAAAGATTTAACCCGAATATTACCTGCATCTCGAAAAGTCTATGTTGAAGGTTCTCGCCCTGATATCCAAGTTCCCTTCCGTGAAATTAGCTTAACCGAAACGCCGACTGGCTTAGGTGGTGAACACAATCCACCCGTCATGGTCTATGACACTTCAGGCGTATATACCGATCCAAATGTACAAATCGACCTGAACAAAGGCTTACCTTTAGTGCGTCAAACATGGATTGAAGAACGCCAAGATACCGATGTACTTTCTGGTCTTAGCTCTGAGTTTGGTCAAGCACGTTTAAAAGATATTCGTACAGCTGAAATCCGTTTTGCCCACATTCAAAACCCACGTCGCGCGCAAACAGGAAAAAATGTCACGCAAATGCACTATGCCAAGCAAGGTGTTATTACTCCTGAAATGGAATATATCGCCATTCGTGAGAACCAGCGCCAACGTGAAAATGTAGATATGCGTCAGCATCCAGGGCAAAACTTTGGTGCACAAAACTTAAGAGAGATTACACCTGAGTTTGTCCGTCAGGAAATTGCTGCGGGTCGTGCCATTATTCCGGCCAATATTAATCACCCAGAATGCGAACCGATGATCATTGGTCGTAACTTTTTGGTGAAGATTAATGCCAATATTGGGAACTCTGCACTTGGTTCATCTATTGATGAAGAAGTCGCGAAGATGACGTGGGCAACCCGCTGGGGTGCCGACACCATCATGGATTTATCGACAGGTAAAAATATTCATGAAACCCGCGAGTGGATTATCCGCAACTCACCTGTTCCAATCGGAACTGTACCGATCTATCAAGCACTCGAAAAAGTCGATGGTGTAGCTGAAGACCTAACATGGGAAATCTTTAAAGACACCTTGATTGAACAAGCCGAACAAGGCGTTGACTACTTCACCATTCACGCAGGTGTATTACTGCGTTATGTACCCATGACCGCAAATCGTCTCACGGGCATAGTGTCTCGTGGCGGTTCGATTATGGCGCAATGGTGCTTGGCCCATCATGAAGAAAACTTCTTGTACACGCATTTTGATGAAATCTGCGAAATCATGAAGGCCTATGACGTGTCATTCAGTTTGGGAGATGGTTTACGTCCAGGTTGTGTGCAAGATGCCAATGACGAAGCGCAGTTTAGTGAGCTTAAAACATTGGGTGAATTAACGCATCGCGCTTGGGAACATGATGTACAAGTCATGATTGAAGGTCCTGGTCACGTGCCAATGCATATGATTAAAGAAAATATGGATCTTCAACTCGAAGTCTGTAAAGAGGCGCCTTTCTACACCCTTGGCCCACTCACCACAGATATCGCACCAGGTTATGACCATATCACCTCTGCGATTGGTGCTGCAATGATTGGTTGGTACGGTACGGCGATGCTGTGCTATGTCACGCCAAAAGAACACTTAGGTTTACCGAACAAGAAAGACGTCAAAGACGGTATTATCACCTACAAGATTGCAGCACATGCAGCTGACTTGGCCAAAGGCCATCCAGGTGCACAAGTCCGCGATAATGCCTTATCTAAAGCACGCTTTGAATTCCGTTGGGATGACCAATTTAATTTAAGCTTAGATCCAGACACAGCACGCAGCATGCATGATGAAACGCTTCCCAAAGAAGCGCATAAATCTGCACACTTCTGTTCGATGTGTGGACCAAAATTCTGTTCGATGAAAATCACCCAGAATGTGCGAGATTACGCGCAAAATCAACACAATGCCAAGCAGTCAAATGATGCCGAAACAGAAGTTGAAGCAGGTCTCAATGCGATGAAAACCGCTTATCAGGAACATGGTCAAAAATTGTACCACAAGGTGTAAATCAACTAAAAAAAGATTTTCCTGCGAATCATTCTCGGTTAGGATGAGATATGTACAATCTCATCCTGATTGAAGATGAATATTCTTGACCACGCCAGCTATTCAGCAACCGACGTTACGATAGAATCTCGAGAGCCTTTATTTCGAGGATTCATTCAAGTTGAGAAAGTGAGTTTAAAACATCGGTTATTTCACCGAGAAGATTTTTCACCTTTAATTCAACGTGAATTGGTTCATCGTCCAGAAGCCGCTGGCGTTTTACTATATAATGACCAACAACAACGCTTTGCACTGATTGAACAATTTCGTGTCGGTGCATTGAGTGATCCAGTGTCGCCATGGCAACTCGAAGTCATCGCGGGGGTACTTGATGGAAATGAATCGCCTGAAAGCTGTATCCGCCGTGAAAGCCTAGAGGAATCTGGCAGTGAGATCACCACATTAAAACATTTATTTAGCTTCTACCCTTCTGCTGGCGCATGTTCTGAATTTTTTCATTTATATGTAGCAGAAGTTGATTTGCCAAAGGACGGGGGCATTTTTGGGATGCCAGATGAAGGGGAAAATATTCAACTTCATCTATTTGATTATTCCGCATTAGAAGCATTATTAAATAACGGGCGGTTGAGAAACGCACCTGTAATCATGGCATTGCAGTGGCTGTCTCAACATATACAACTACAACAAAGATAAAAATCTGAAGGGGCTAACGACGGTGACTTTCCAAGTCTCATCATTATCGCAACAAGATTTTGTGATGATACAGATTACTGATACACATTTATTAGAGTATCCACATTTAGAATTTGTCGGGATGCAGCCCGAACAAAGTTTTCATGCTGTAATCGACTTGATGCGCCAGCAACATCCTCATATTGACCTCATTGTACACACCGGTGATTTGGCACAATCGCCAACACCATTGACATATAAACGCTATGTACAACATATGCAAAGCGTGGGAATTCCCTTTTTCCATACGCCAGGCAACCATGACGATGTGGCGCATTTTCCATTTCATGAAACAGATCCAACTCAGCCAACGGTGATTGAACTAGGTCAATGGTGCATTATTTTATTAAATAGCGCACAACCAAAACGTATTGATGGAAAAATTGCTGACGCACAATTGCAGCAACTCACCCAATTACTTGCACAACAACATGATCGTCATGTGCTGATTGCTTGTCATCATCATCCTTTTGCGATGCAATCGGCATGGATTGACCAACACAAGCTCAAAAACTCCTCAGACCTGTTGGAAACAATCCAACCATTCTCCAATGTCAAAGCAATAGTCTGTGGTCATGTACATCAAGATTCGATCAATACATGGCAAGGTGTTGAATTTTTATCTACCCCTTCAACCTGTATCCAATTCAAACCAAGAAGCGATAAATTTGCACTCGATGAAGAGCATCCTGGTTACCGCTATATCTGCCTTAAAGCGAACGGTGAACTGGAAACTCAGGTCTATCGTTTACCGACATCGCAACGAATGAGTAGTTCTGAAGTTTTAGGATATGATTAAACTTTTGATTACAAATTACATTGTCAATTTCAGACAAAATCTGGACGGGAATGACTACCATCTTGCTCAAAAACTCTATATGATGTCGACCCTTGATGGGAAAAACCATCTCAGGTTTCTATAAAAACACTTGCATATCACCATATTTTTTGCGTATAGATAGTACGTGTAAGATGAGGAATGCCCTATATGGCGAATGACAACCAAAATCAAGTCTTGGACGAACAGACAGAAGTGATCGACGATCAAAAATTGGCTGTAAAACGTACACGCAAAACCAAACCAAAAGCTTCAGAAAGCGGTACAACTGCGAGCTTATTTGGAATTGCGCCTTATCAGCCAAAGAAAAATGAAGAATATATGTCTGAAGGACAACTTGAGCATTTCCGCCAAATTTTAAATGCATGGAAAGCAGAGTTAATGTCTGAAGTTGATCGTACTTTAAATACGATGCAAGACGAATCTAGTGCACTTCCTGACGTCAATGACCGCGCGACGCAAGAAGAAGAATTTGCGATTGAATTACGTACACGTGACCGTGAACGCAAACTCATCCGTAAAATCGAACAATCGATTGAAGCCATTCAAAACGAAGACTACGGTTTCTGTGAAACTTGTGGTATCGAGATTGGCTTACGTCGTTTAGAAGCTCGCCCAACTGCGACTTTATGTATCGATTGCAAAACTTTGGCTGAAATCAAAGAAAAGCAAAATAACGGTTAATTTTGAAAACCGTGTTGAGCCATGAAGTTAAGCAAAGCGATGCTTTGCTTAATCTTCGCTCATATGTGGGTCGGTTTGCGCCATCGCCAACCGGCCCATTGCATTTTGGCTCCCTGCTCACCGCAGTTGCCAGTTATTGCGACGCCAAAGCCAATCACGGCCAATGGCTGGTTCGGATTGAAGATACCGACATCCCTCGCATTTATCCCAATAGCGAAGCACACATTCTCTCTTGCATTGATGCCTTTCAATTTGAACCCGATGCAGAAATTATTTTTCAAAAAGATCGTTTCGAGATCTATGAGCAGGTGCTTGAGCAACTCAAGCAATTCAATGCGATTTATGCCTGCCAATGTACCCGTAAAATGCTGGGTTCCAATCATATCTATGCCGGAACCTGCCGCAATCTCAATCTTGATTTTGCTGATCAGGCCGTTCGCTTAAAAGTTTCCGACCAACTGATTTGCTTTCAAGATCGATTACAAGGCCAGCAGTGTTCTAACTTACAGCATGATCTGGGTGATTTTGTATTAAAGCGTCGTGATGGCATTATCAGCTATCAATTGGCAGTAGTGGTCGATGATTATCTGCAAGGCATCACGCATGTTGTACGCGGTGCGGACTTACTCGATAACACCGCTCGACAAATCTGGTTAGGTTCTTTACTGGGTTATCCAAGTTTAAGCTATATGCATTTACCACTTGCCATGAACGATCAAGGGCAAAAACTGTCTAAACAGAATCTGGCACAAGCATTGGATATCACTCAAGCCCCCAAACTATTACAGCAAGCGATCTTGGCTTTAGGCCAACCTGCGGTGGAACTGAATCAACCGCGGATTATGCTACAACAAGCCGTGCAGCAATGGGATGTCAAGCTGATTCCAAAAGGTGAGCATTTAACTGGAATCTATTTATAAAAACAATTAACTAAAATAAAATCAATCACCAAAATAAAAAGCTTTCATCACATTAAAAATTTGAGACAACAAATTAAAGGGGAAACATATGTCTTTAGGTGCAATTTATTTATGGGAACCTGAAATTTTTACAGCCGAGATTCCTTCGCTGAATGATTCTGAGCGTGCAGCTTATGATTTATATCAACAGCACCGAGATACTGAGAGTCAAGGCAAGACACTACAGGCATGGATTAATTATATTGTTATAAAAGTAACCGATCCAAAATATAGCGAGTTCTTTTCTAATGAAATAGAGGACTGGGTTATAGGTTTACAGCACGGTCTAACAACGGCACCGTGTGCGATATTAGAATTAGAACATTTCGATATTTTGGCGCAAGGTGATGCGTTATACAGAGTATTTTATGAAGCTGTTCGGGCTTCAGGAGTCGGTTTTTATGAACCACGCTTTGCGGCATGGGGAGTAAGCGTTCTCCAAGTCCCAACCAATGCGGTCTCAGCAATTCTTAAATCTTTTCTTAAACCCTTAAGCACTGAACAACAGGTCTTTGATCTGGACAATATTCAGGCGCCACGAAATATAAAAAAAGCTGAAGAATTGTTTAAGCTATGGTGTTTACATCACCCCGTTTTAAAAAAGCTAGAGTTACATCGGTTTTATCGAAATTATGATTTTATTGACCCCCAATGGAATCGCCCTGACGCTGAAACTAATATGAATAGTGGAATGAGACATTTCATACTTATTAGCGATAGAAAAAGTATTTTTTATCAACTCAAAGTTATCTTGTGGAGTTTAACCCAATCTCCAGACATTGATCTGACTTTGGATTTGACAAATCATTTCTTAACAGAAGAGATGAAAAGTAAATTTACCAAGAAACTTAAAGTTAGAGTCGACATACCAGATATTAGAGATACAACAAAAAGAGTATCTGGAGCTGAACAATTTTATGCATTAAATTTTAATTTAAACTCAAGATGGGAAAGTAACTATGGCATCCAAATTTTTTTCCCAGAGTTTGATCGACTTGTAAATTTTTTGCATCAGCATTTCGCAAACGGCAATCTCAAAAGTCTACAAACATGGGCATATGGAGATGCGATTGATCATATTCTAGTGCAAATGCATTGGTCACAGGAACTCATGATTATTGCGCTTGGGTTAGATAAGGATTATTTAGAAAAACGTTATCAATATCATGCTGAAATTCTTCGTCATGAAAAAAAAGACGCTGAACTTAATTACTTAAATGATAGCTATGCAGAATATAAAATATTAATGAATTTGGTTGAAGAGGCTGGTACCGCATTACCGCCATATCAAAAAATACAATAAATACAGATTCCCCTCTTCCTTTATCTCACATCATATTTGGATAAAGAAAGAGGGAGAGACGTCTATCAGAAATTTGATTCTTCTTTTACAGGATTCAACTCTTGCGTTGACGCATCAATTTTTAGAATCAAGCTAATCATCGCCGCACACATCATGAGTGATGTACCGCCATAACTAATGAAAGGCAGAGTCAAACCTTTGGTTGGCATCAAGCCCATATTCATGCCTGCATTGACCAAAATCTGCATCAGGAAGATGATACTAATCCCGTAGGCCAAATAACCTGCACGTAAGTAGTTATGTTGCAAGGCACGGTGACCAATACGGATACAACACGCCAGCATGGTAAACGACAGCATCATCACAATCGACACACCAAAGAAACCAAACTCCTCACCTAACACCGCCAACATAAAGTCGGTATGCGCTTCAGGTAGATATGAGAGCTTCTGTACACTGTGCCCTAAGCCCGTACCAAACCACTCACCACGACCAAAGGCCATCAAAGCATTGGAGAGCTGATACCCCACACCCAAAGGATCTGCCCAAGGGTTAGTAAACGAAATCAAGCGTTGGAAGCGGAATGGTTCGAAAATAATTAATGCACTGACACCCGCAAAGATTGCACCCAGCATAATCAAGAACTGCGTTGCAGGTGCACCCGCCAAGAAGAATACACCCACCATCATTAACACGATAACAACAGTTGCGCCCAAGTCAGGCTCAGCAACAATAAAACCAACCGTTAAAGCCATCACCCCGCTTAAACGCAATAAGCCTTTCCAGTGGGTACGGACCTCTTTGGCTCGACGCACCACATAGTCTGCGGTGAAAATCGCCATCACAATTTTGGCAATCTCGGTTGGCTGCAAGGTAAAGCCACCGACCTTAATCCAGCGATGGGCACCATTCACTTCAGAACCCACCACCAGCACCGCCAACAGCAATACGATGGTAATGAGCCATAAAGGAAAGGCATTTTTAAACCACAGATTTAATGACACCCGATAAGTCAGAAACGCCACCAGCGCAGCCACGACAATTGAGATACCATGACGAATCAAGAAATAAAATGGGCTTTCATGGATATATTCTGCATATGGCATCGAAGCAGATGCCACCATAACCGAACCGAAACACAGTAAAGAAATCACACAAAAAATCAGGATATTCCGCGCTGTCATTTCTGCTGGAAGCTTGGGTAAACGATTCAGCAACTGCGAAATCTTTTGCACCGTATTTTGGGCTAAATCAGCCATAGTCTTGTTCCTAGTTCTTCTTTTCGTTCAAGGCATTTACACATGCCACGAATTGATGCCCACGATCATTGTAGCTTTTAAACATATCAAAGCTTGCACAAGCCGGCGAAAGTAAAACGACATCTTCCGCTTGTGTGGCTTTTTGAGCCAGTTCGACCGCTTCTTTTAAGCTATTTGCATGCTGAATAACTGTTGTACCTTGAATCGCCTGTTCAATCACCGCAGCATCTTCACCAATGAGAATCACTGATTTCACATATTTTTGAATTGCATCACGGAGAGGCTTGAAATCCTGCCCCTTACCTTGCCCACCTAAGATCAAGGCTAACTTCCCTTTGTTCACTTCAATTGCAGCACCAAGACCATCAATTGCAGCTAGCGTCGCACCAACATTGGTTCCTTTAGAATCATTGTAATAGCGTACACCATCAATCGTTTCGACATACTCACAACGATGTTCCAAGCCCTTAAAATGCTTAAGCGTTTCAAACATCGAATCCGTAGGTAAACCAATCGCCTCACCCAATGCCAAACATGCCAATGCATTGGCAACGTTGTGCATCCCTTGAATATACATCTCAGAGGTTCTCAACAAACGCTCTCTTCCACGCGCTAACCACATGCTGCCATCGGCATCACGTAATACACCATATTGATTTAAATCAGGTGCATTCAGACCAAAACTTTGCATTGGCGTAACATCTGGAACCAATGGACGGCTTAGATTGTCATCACGGTTATAAACGACTTTTTTCACACCCTGAAAAATACGATGTTTGGCTTTGTGATAACCCAACATATCGCCATGACGATCTAGGTGATCTTCACTCATATTCAACACCACAGCAACTTCTGCATTTAAATGTGATGTGGTTTCAAGTTGAAAGCTCGATAACTCTAAAATAATCAGATCAGGTTTATCTTTTAATAAATCCAATGCAGGGCGACCTAAATTGCCACCGACAGCCACATTTTTGCCAGCCTCTTGTGCCATCAAGCCGATTAATGTGGTCACGGTACTTTTTGCATTTGATCCTGTAATCGCAATAATTGGCACCTCAGTCGCACGGCGTAATAATTGAATATCACCAACAACTGGAATACCTTTTTCAATGGCCTGTTGAATTTCTGGAAGTTGAGGTGCAAGCCCTGGACTGAGAATAATTTCTTCTGCTTGTAATAAAAGCTCGGTATCGAGTTGACCAAAACTGGTACGAACACCTGTTGGAATCTGATCATGTCCAGGTGGGGTTGCGCGTGAATCTGTTACTGCAACTTGGTAGCCCTGTTCATGTAGAAAGTTAACTGCTGACACACCCGAAATACCCAAGCCAGCCACAACTTTTAATCCACCACGTTGTATTAACATTTTCGCCCCATTTTTTGCAGATTACAGAATGGCAAAAATGTTAGCACTTTACTGTTTTAAATGCTTTTTCAGTTTTGGTTTTATTCAATCTTTTTTGTGTCAGTGCGTAAAAGCTTAGGCAGGTATAAAAAAGCCAATCCCCAATAAAACTAGGATCACAACCCCCAGCCAATCTACAGATTTAAATACATAGTGCTTGAATTTAAGTTCAATCAATTCGGGTTTTAACCATAGATACGTCAAGATGGAACATGAAAGTAGCCATAAAACTGTTTCTTTATAAATATTCAGATTTTTTGACAAAGCAGAGAGATAAAGCAAAGTCATCAATAGCACAAAACCCAATAAAATCCATTTATGTTTTAAGCTTAACGATGTCTTCTCACTCATATCCGTCTGATTCATTTTTTCTTTTCCAAAAAAAATTGCCCATCTTAAGATGGGCAATTTTAAGATTGCGCTTAACGCCATTTCACTGTTTGAACAGGCTCTGCTTTTTTATTCTCCGCTTCATCCGTAGAACAACCACAATTTCCGCCACAACCAGCTGCCATTTTCGGTTTTAACCATGTCGCCAAACGTTGCCAACCTAGTCGCTGACAAAGATTTGACAGACTCAGAAATGCTGAACTTGCTGTTTGAGGAAGCACCTTCTTAAACACTACAACAGCACTCCACAGCACCAATACAGCAACAATCAAGTACTCAAACATAAGCTACTCCTTTTACCCCCAAATGCGTGATGCAATTTGGTAGGTGAAGAACGACATTAAATAAGCCAAACCAAATAGATAAACCGTCATGACCGCGACATGTTTCCATGAGCCTGTTTCACGGCGTACTGTTGCTAAAGTGGCTAAACAATGTGGTGCATAGATAAACCAGACCAATAATGACAAGCCAGTTGCCAATGACCAACCCGAACCATCAGCACTGATCAGATGAGTCAAACCTTGTGCAACTGCATCATCATCTGCCCCTGATAAGGCATACACGGTACCCAAAGCAGCAACCACAACTTCACGTGCAGCCATAGCTGGAATAAGTGCAACGACAATCTGCCAGTTAAAACCTAAAGGCGCGAAAATTGGATGTAATAAATGCCCAAGCATACCCGCCAAGCTATAATCAATCGCAGGTTGTGTCGCACCTTCAGGAGCTTGTGGGAAAGTACACAAGAACCAAAGAATTACGGTCAAGGCAACAATGATTCCACCAACACGACGCAAGAAGATTTTTGCACGCTCTAGTAAACCGATTGCCACACTTCTCATATCAGGAAAACGATAGCTTGGTAATTCCATCAACAAAGCATGCTGGGTTTTGTCCTTTTGCAAAAATTTCATCACAAATGCAACACAGAGCGCACTTACAATGCCACCCATATATAAACCGAACAGCACGAGACCTTGCAAATTAAAGATCCCCAATACCGTTTCACTTGGAATAAATGCACCAATCAACAAGGCATAAACAGGCAAGCGTGCAGAACAGGTCATTAACGGCGCAACCATGATCGTGGTAAAACGATCACGTGGATCACTAATACTGCGGGTTGCCATAATGCCCGGAATTGCACAAGCAAAACTCGATAACAACGGGATAAAAGAGCGCCCACTCAAACCCGCTTTGAACATTAATTTGTCAAGCAAAAATGCGGCACGTGGTAGATAACCCGACTCTTCCAGTACAAGAATGAAGAAGAATAGGATTAAAATTTGCGGTAAGAATGCAACCACAGTCCCCGCACCAGCAAGCACACCATCAACCAACAAGCTTTGCAGCACAGGATGACTAATTGTTTCCGTCAACCACTCTCCCAACCATGGCACTACACCATCTTCGATTGCGCCCTTAAATGGTTCTGCCCATGAAAAAACAGCTTGGAAGACGATGAACATCATGATTGCAAGGCTAAGTAGGCCAAGCACTGGATGTAGGAAAATCTTATCTAGAAAATCAGTACGCTTATCTTCCTGATCAACAAAGTTCACCACATCTTTGAAAATCACTTCAATTTTTTGATGTGGCGTGCCTGCCAGACCACTGAGCTCAGTCTGAGGAACAGAGTACTTTCCTTGATCCAATGCGTGCAATAAGTTTTCAATGCCCGAACTACGTACTGCAACCGTTTCAACCACAGGTACACCGAGACGCTCAGAAAGTTTTTGTGTATTGATCTGGATACCGCGACGACGCGCTTCATCCATCATATTCAACACCACAAGGATAGGACGACCCAACTCAATAATTTCTAACACCAAACCAAGATGTAGCTTTAAGTTGGTTGCATCCACCACACACAAGAAGGCATCTTGTTGCCCTTCTTCCGCAATTTTACCTTGGCAGACATCACGGGTAATTTCTTCATCTGGGCTGGTCGCCTGTAAACTATAGGTTCCTGGCAAATCCAGAACACGCACCGCTTTCCCCGAAGGAAGCTGAAAGTGCCCGACTTTACGTTCAACCGTCACACCCGCATAGTTGGCAACTTTTTGGCGTGTACCAGTCAAATGGTTAAATAAAGATGTCTTACCACAGTTTGGATTTCCCACAAGGGCAACACGTAACGCATCACTCATGCAGGTGCTCCTTCAAGTTGAATTTCAATTTTATCCGCTTCCGCTTTTCGTAACGCAAAACGCGTAAAACCGAGCTGGATTAGAATCGGATCCCCACCAAAGATACCTTTGGTAATCACCTGTACTTGTGTACCTGGCACAAAGCCTAAACTTTCTAAACGAACTGCAACTAAATCTGGCTGTTCTGTCTCATCGACCACGCGATTTACTTTCGTAATCATCGCTGTTTGCTTGACTTTTAATGCTGACAATCGCACCGCTTCTAACCCTTAACCCTTTTTTGCTAGTATACAAGCAAATGAGAATAATTACCAAAACCAATCTCAGTGGCATTTGCTTCTGTGACAGATCGACAACAATTCATTTTTCTTTTACAGTGCAATTCAACCAAAAATAAATCAGGGCAGTGTTCTCCCTAAAATACCCGCCCCTCTTTCACTGAGAAATATCTTCAACGCCTTATGTTAAATAAAAAGCCTCGTATTCCCGCTGCGGTTAACATCCCTGAAAATTTGAGTTTTTTACAGGGTTTTCGGGATTATCTAGTGGCTCAAACCGTGAGCCCACATACCCGTAACGCCTATTTATCCGACCTGATTCAATGTGCTGAATTACATCAAACCGCCGCATTACCGCAATGGTCTAGTGATGACATTGCGGATGTTCTTATCGCCCTCACCAAAGCAGGGAAAAGTCCTCGTTCGATTGCACGTTGTCTATCTGCTTTAAGACAGTTTTATAAGTTTTTAAGAGAACAAAAATTACGGGACGATAATCCTGTTGCCACCCACCATTCCCCTAAAATTGGTCGTGCCTTGCCCAAGGATTTATCTGAACAAGATGTAGAAGCATTAATCAATGCACCTGACATCAATACAGCATTAGGCCTACGTGATCGTGCCATGTTCGAAGTCCTGTACGCCTGTGGTCTACGTGTTTCAGAATTACTAAATTTACGTTTAGAACTGATCAACCTAAAACAGGGCTTTGTTCGAATCACAGGTAAGGGTAATAAAGAACGTCTCGTTCCGTTGGGTCAATTTGCCTGTGATTGGATCGAAAGATATTTGGCTGAGTCACGTCCACAGCTGTATAAAAGCAGCACGGATTATCTGTTTCTCACTCAACATGGCGGTCTCATGAGTCGACAGAATTTTTGGTATGCGATTAAGCGTTATGCCCTACAAGCTAATATTCAAGCGGAATTGTCTCCCCATACCTTACGCCATGCTTTCGCAACTCATCTACTCAATCACGGCGCAGATTTACGTGTGGTGCAAATGCTACTTGGACATAGTGACCTATCTACTACGCAAATTTACACCCATGTCGCGCAACAGCGAATGCAGGAATTACATGGTAAATACCATCCACGTGGCTAAAACCACCATTTATCTAGGATTCAGGCAAAACTTGATGCTGTTCACAGAGCCTATGCAAGATTTAACGAAGTGATTCATTTTTTTTGTTATGCTAGGCCCCTTATACAAATGAATTCGTACAAAAAAGGTTCTATATGTTGTTTACTCGGTCTCAGCTTGTAATTGCTTGTACATTAGCATCAACATTATTAGTCAGTGCTTGCTCAAAAGAAAACTCAGCACAAAAACAAGATGCGCTCACAGCAAGTGCACCAGCGACAGGTGAAGCATCAACATTAAACGAACGCAATGCACAACAGCGTTTGGTCTCGACCTTAGAAAAAAACTTTAAAACAGCCAATATCAACGCGAAAATCCTGAGCATCAAAAAAACTGAAGTTCCAAACCTTTATTGGGTGAGTCTGGAAGGGATGGGTTCAGTCTATGCCACTGCTGATGGTCAATACATTATTCAAGGTGATGTAGTGCGTTTAGGTGATAAACAACTGCACAATGTCAGCGATGCCTTACAAGCAACCGAAAATAAAAAACATTTAGCCTCACTCAAAACTGAAGACTTAATCGTTTATCCTGCGCAAGGTGGCAAAGCTAAACATGTGATTTATGTGTTTACAGATTCAAGCTGCCCTTATTGCCATAAACTGCATGAACACTTAGCAGAGATTAATGCCAAAGGAATTGAAGTGCGTTATATCGCTTGGCCACGTGGCGAACAATTCATGCCAACTATGCAGGCTATCTGGTGTAGCCAAGATCGTAAAGCTGCATTTGAGCAAGCAACTCAAGGCCAACCTGTGACTGCAGCAGAATGTAAGAACCCAGTACGTGACCAATATCAATTGGGTTTAAATATGGGTGTAAATGGTACACCAGCGATTTATAACGTCGAAGGTGAATATTTAGGTGGTTACATGACCCCTGAAGAAATTGTTCAACGCTTAAACAAATAAGCTAAAAATCCCTTTCAAAATAACAAAGACTCGGGCGACAGATTAAAGATGATCTTAGCCCTAGTGTCTGCGCATTTTTTTAGCTATGATCAAGCTTCATTAAAATGATTGAATATAATGGAGTGTGACGTGAAACCAGTTCGTCTGGCGATACTCGGTCTTGGTACTGTAGGTGGTGGAGCCCTTAAATTACTACAAGAAAATGCTGCGGAAATTAAACGCCGTACCGGTCGAGAAATTCAAATTACACACGTAGGCACACGCCGTCCACGTCCAGATTTACAGCTCGAAGGCATTCAACAAAGTGATGACCTGATGGAAATCGTACGTCAACCTGATGTTGATGTTGTAGTCGAAGTCATGGGTGGCATTCATCCTGCTTATGAAGTCATCATGGAAGCCATTAAACATGGCAAACAGGTTGTGACTGCAAACAAAGCTTTACTGGCTGAACATGGCAATGAACTGTTTAAAGCAGCTGAAGACAATGCTGTTCAGATTGCCTATGAAGCAGCTGTTGCTGGTGGTATCCCAATCATTAAAGTGATCCGTGAAGGTCTTGCTGCTAACCATATTGAATGGCTTGCAGGCATCATTAATGGTACAGGTAACTTCATTCTGACTGAAATGCGTGAAAAAGGCCGTGCCTTTGAAGACGTTTTAAAAGAAGCGCAAGAACTTGGTTATGCTGAAGCTGATCCAACCTTTGATGTGGAAGGCATTGATGCTGCACATAAGCTCACGATTTTGGCGTCATGTGCTTTTGGTATTCCATTGCAATTTAATAAGGTCTATACCGAAGGCATCAGCAAAATCACTGCTCAAGATGTGAAATATGCAGAAGAACTTGGTTTCCGTATCAAGCACTTAGGTATCGCACGTCGCGCAGATAAAGGCATTGAGTTACGTGTACATCCAACTTTAATTCCTGCTGAAGAATTGATTGCTAACGTCAATGGCGTTAAAAATGCAGTGTTAGTACAAGCCAATGCAGTTGGTCCTACTTTGTATTACGGTGCTGGTGCAGGCGCAGGTCCAACTGCTTCTGCTGTGGTTGCTGACGTGATTGATATCGTTCGTGATATTTCATATACCGAAGATGGCGCAGGAACAATTCCTCAGCTTGCTTTTGAAGCATTGACTAACGTGCCAATCTTGAGCCGTGAAGAAATGACCACTGGTTACTACATCCGTCTCAATGCTGAAGACCAAACAGGCGTACTCGCTGATGTCACTACGATTCTAAGCCGTGCAGGTATTAGTATTGATGCCATCATGCAGCAATCACGCTTAAAAGACTTGATTCCTATCGTGATTTTAACAGATCCGATCGTTGAATCAAAAATGGATGAAGCACTAGCACAAATTCAAGCATTACCTGCAATTCGTGGCGAAATCGTAAGAATTCGTTTAGAATCGCTCGATAGTTAATCAGGTTGAGGGAAAATGACTTCCCTCACCCCGCTCTACCTCATATTGGAACACCATCATGTCGAATGCCAATCGTTATACTGGTCTTGTAGATCGTTATCGTGACCGTTTACCTGTGTCTGCAACTACACGCGCAATTTCTTTAGGTGAAGGGAATACCCCACTGATTAAACTAGAGAACATTCCACGTATTATTGGCAAAAACGTCGAAATCTATGTGAAATACGAAGGTCTGAATCCAACTGGTTCATTTAAAGACCGTGGTATGACCATGGCGGTGACCAAAGCAGTTGAAGAAGGCTCTAAAGCAATTATCTGTGCATCTACAGGTAATACTTCTGCAGCGGCAGCAGCGTATGCAGCACGTGCAGGCATCAAAGCGTTTGTTCTAATCCCAGAAGGCAAAATTGCTATGGGTAAAATGGCGCAGGCAATGATGTACGGCGCGATCACTATGCAAATCCGTGGTAACTTCGATGACGGCATGCGTTTGGTTAAAGAAGTTGCAGATCAAGCACCTGTAACGATTGTAAACTCAATCAACCCATACCGTCTGCAAGGTCAAAAAACCATTGCTTATGAAATCGTAGAAGCATTGGGTCGTGCTCCTGATTATCACTGCTTACCAGTCGGTAATGCTGGTAACATCACAGCACACTGGATGGGCTATACCGAAGCAGTTGCAAACCAACCTGCAGATCAATTTGAACAAGTGATTTATGATGCTGCAACAGATCAATTCACTGGTCCTAAGCCAGAAGGCTTACCAACAATGGTCGGTTATCAAGCTTCTGGTGCTGCTCCATTCTTACGTGGTGCGCCAGTAGAGAACCCAGAAACTGTTGCAACAGCAATTCGTATCGGTAATCCACAAAGCTGGAACCATGCTAAAGCAGTGGTACGTGATTCTAAAGGTTGGTTTGATGAACTGACTGATGCTGAAATTCTAGAAGCGCAACGTTTGCTTTCAATGTATGAAGGTGTGTTTGTTGAACCTGCGTCAGCAGCATCTATTGGTGGTGCGATCCGTGATCTTAAAGCAGGTAAAATTGCTGAAGGTTCTGTGATTGTATGTACAGTGACAGGCAATGGCTTAAAAGACCCAGACACTGCAATCAAGCAATGTGCTGATGCCGTGATGTTGTCGATTGACGCGACTATGGATCAAGTGAAAGATTCTATTCTTTCAAATATGTAAGCATACGTACTGAAATAAAAAAACCAGTGCCTGCAACTGGTTTTTTTATGGTCTGAATATAGAAATTACTCTTTGCAGCAACCATAAAAAAACTCCCCATAAAGAGGAGTTTTTTGACTTAAGAGAACTAAACGCGTTTTGGCAAAGTGCTTAACCAGCTTAATAAATTCGTTGCATCGCTATTACGTGCTTGCGAACTTGGCGCACCTAATAACACCACAACCGCTGGACGTGAATTCACAGTGGTATGCATCACTACACAACGACCTGCTTCATTGATATAGCCTGTTTTTGACAAGTTAATGTTCCAACCGCCATTACGTACCAACGCATTGGTATTATTGGATTTCAGCACACGGTAACCTAAATTAAAGTCATAGGTCGGCGTGGTAGAGAATTGACGAATCAAGCCGTATTGTGAAGCGCTACTTACCAGAATACCCAAATCACGTGCTGAAGAAACATTATGTGGATCTAAACCTGTAGATTCAGCATAACGCGTAGACGTCATGCCCAATTGCCTCGCTTTTGCATTCATTGCCGCAATAAATGCAGAACGACCACCTGGATAGGTACGTGCTAATGCAGCTGCAGCTGGATTCTCAGACTTCATTAATGCAAACAAAAGTGCTTCTGCGCGATTCATGGTATCGCCTGCACGTAGGGTTGAACTTGAGTTCTTACCGCCAGCACCAGCAAAGTCGATTGACTCTAGCGTAATTTCTTCTGACATGTTTAAACGAGCATCTGCCGTGACGACAGCCGTCATCAACTTAGTAATCGATGCAATGGGTACCGACATATTACTGTTTTTACTGTACAGTACTTCACCCGTTTGCGCGTCCATCACCAAAGCAGCGCGTGCATTGACTGAAGGCTGACTGCTGTAGCCAAAGGTATCGCGAATCTGTGTCGACGACTGTTGCGGCGTACTTGAAGAAGTAATTGTTGCCGAACCACCGTTACGCAATGTTGTGGTAACAGAGGTTGAACCTTGTGGGCTAATTTCTACTGGATCATCATCTTCCATAAACTGACTTGCATCAGTTGCAGACCAATTCATCGAAGCTGAACCGCTCACACGCGAAGAAGCTGGATTGTTATTCACAACCAGTTCAGCAAAACTTGTTGAACTCCAGGCCAACAAGATAGACATGCTTAAAACATGCATGATAGATTTTTTAGAATTTTTCACGACACAATACTCAACTCAGGACGCTGCACATTTGCGCTTAATACCATTATGCCTTACATTTAAACAAATCGGGTAAAGCTTTTATAGACACAATTGTGTACAACTATTCGCTAAAAACGAAGAATAGGATTGCTAATTTTGTCGTTTCATTGCAAGCTAATTTTGCTTTATGTAACAAAAAACCAGTTTTTTTGAAAAAAGGAGGTCTTCTTGATCACTGTTCTCGTTGTTGATGATCATGAACTCGTACGCACAGGAATTTGTCGTATGTTGGAAGACCACCCCGATGTAGAGGTCATTGGGCAAGCTGAATCAGGTGAAGAGGCCATTGCATTAGTCCGTCAGAAACACCCGCAAGTAGTGTTGTTAGATGTGAATATGCCAGGTATTGGTGGGGTGGAAACTACTCGCCGCTTATTACAAAGCGCACCTGAAACAAAAGTGATTGCCGTCAGCGGTCTTGCTGAAGAACCCTATCCATCCCTGTTATTAAAAGCAGGAGCGAAAGGCTATATCACCAAAGGTGCACCGATTTCTGAAATGGTTCGTGCTATCAACAAAGTCATGCAAGGCGGAAAATACTTTAGTGCTGATATTGCCGAGCAACTGGCCAGCTCCTATCTTTCGGATACTCAGCAATCGCCATTTGATGCCTTGTCAGAGCGGGAGATGCAAGTTGCCATGATGGTGGTGAATTGTATTAGTGCTCAAGAAATCGCTGACAAATTATTCGTAAGCGTCAAAACTGTAAATACCTATCGTTATCGTATTTTTGAAAAATTGAGCATTGATAGTGATGTCAAACTCACCCATCTTGCGATTCGTTATGGACTCATTAAACCTTAAAATAACAGTAAGTGCCTATGTTAGGGAAAATTGCGTCGTCAGTCTCACAAACTGTCTATCGGCTTGGGGTTTGGTATAGCGGCTATCGGCTAATCATTTCGATTAGCCTGCTGTTAATTTATTTACTCACTGCTGAACAACTTTCCAGCAACTATGTTTATCCCTTCTTATATTTTTATACCTTGATTTGCTATATCGCATTCAACATTTTTCAACTGTTTTTACTACATCTTGTCCCAATACAGACCTCAAAGCAGTTGATTTTTATCTTTCTGATTGATGTCATTTGCCTAAGCTTAATCACTTTTTCTGCAGGTGGTCCAAATCTGCAACTCAGCTTGCTTTACGTCATTATTATTTTTTCTTCTGCGATATTATTAAACGCTCACCTGTCGCTGATTATTACTTTATTTGCCGTCATTATGGTGGTTTACCAACGTTTTTTAGGTGACTTTTTTGAGGCCAATAATTTAAATCACCTCGGAAATAGCGTTTTTCTGGCGTTTTTATTTTTTGTAGTTCATGCCATTGGTCGTATTGCAGTACAGCGTTTTAAAATTCTAGAAACCTTAACCTTTCATCAATCCATTGAAATCCATCAACTACAGAATATTAACCGCTATATCTTAGAACAAATCGAAGATGGCTATTTAGTACTGGATGAAAGTAATCATATCGTATTAACCAATCCAGCAGCCAATGCGCTATTAGGTATCCATTTACCGATTTCCTTAGAAAAAACGCCACTGATCAAATTACAACCCGACTTATTTGAACTGGTTCAGTTTAGTGACTTAGAGGATGGCGAAGAATTCAGTTTTGAATCACAGCAAAGTTCATACACCATCAACGTTCGGGTTAAGCATCTAATTGTTCCCGAACAAGCCTTAGTGTTATTGATCTTAAAAGACGCACAAAAACTGACTCAGCAAGTTCAGCAATTGAAACTCGCCGCACTTGGTCAGCTGTCAGCCAGTATTGCCCATGAAATTCGCAATCCTTTGGCTGCTATTGTGCAAGCCAATGAATTATTCAAAGACAGTGATACCCACCAACAAGAAATGCTGTCGCGCATGATTAGCAAACAAGCCAAACGGATTGATAGCATCGTGCAAGACACCTTAGCAATGGCACGAAATAAACCGACAGAAGCACAAGAAATTGATCTGAGCTCCTTCTTTGAAAGTTTACTCAATGAAGATCTTGCAGATGCTAAACAACAAATTCAAATTAAACTCACAGAGCAAACCAACATCTTATTTGATGAAAAACAATTACGCCAAGTGCTGATTAATTTAATTAGAAATGCGTTAAGACATAATGCAACTGATGCGCCTTATATCGAAGTCGAGGTGCACGAAAAAGACGGACGAACTTGCATTGATGTCATCGATTTTGGGACGGGTGTCTCAAAACGGGATATTTCTCAACTGTTCAAACCATTTTTTAGTACCGAAATTAAAGGAACTGGTTTAGGATTGTATTTGTCTCATACTTTTTGCGAGGCAAATCATGCAAAGCTCACTTATATAGAGCGACAACAAGGAGCATGCTTCAGGATTGAATGCTCAAAAACTCATTGATTTATAGATTAGGTTTCTCGGGGAAATGGCAACAAAACAACCACTCGTCTTATTGGTAGACGACGAAGAAGATTTATGTCTTTTAATGCAGATGACGCTGGCGCGTATGGGCATCAAGACACATCTGGCCTATCGGGTCGAACAGGCAAAAAAGTTCTTTACTGAATTCCAGTACGATGCTTGCTTAACAGATTTAAATCTTCCAGATGGCAATGGTTTGGATCTGGTCAAACACGTGACACAGAACTATCCCAATACGCCTATTGCGGTACTGACTGCCTATGGCAATATGGATATTGCCATTTCAGCCTTAAAAGCAGGCGCATTTGATTTTGTCAGTAAACCTGTCAACCAGATGCATTTGGATCAATTGATTCAGAAAGCATTGAACCGTCCACAACCTGAACAAGAGGCTGCCGAAACAGCCTTAGAGAACAAGCTGTTAATTGGACGTTCTGCACCTATTCAACAGCTCCGCATCGCCTTAAAGAAAATTGCACGTTCCCAGGCCCCAGTATTCATTACAGGTGAATCAGGAACAGGCAAAGAAGTGGTTGCGAATCTGGTCCACCGTTTAAGTAATCGCAGCGAAGGCCCTTTTATTGCGATTAACTGTGGGGCGATTCCAACTGAATTGATGGAAAGTGAACTATTCGGGCATAAAAAAGGCAGTTTTACTGGCGCAACTCAGGACAAGCAAGGCTTAATTCTCTCTGCACACGGCGGTAGTTTGTTCTTGGATGAAATTGCCGAACTACCTTTAAATATGCAGGTCAAATTGCTGCGTGCCGTACAGGAAAAGAAAATTCGTCCCGTTGGTTCAGATCAAGAGATTGATGTGGATTTCCGTGTGATTAGTGCCAGTCACCAAGATTTGGAACTGTTGGTACAGCAAGGTCGTTTCCGTCAAGATTTGTTCTTCCGTATTCATGTGATGGATATCGTACTGCCTCCTTTACGTGAACGTGGACAGGATATTTTGTTATTGGCCAATCACTTTATTCAAAAGATTAGTCAAGAATGGGACCTCACTGCGAAATCGTTATCTTCACGTGCAGAGCAGTTCTTATTACAGCAATATTTCCCAGGTAATGTGCGCGAATTACGCAATATTATTGAACGTGCGATTACGCTGAGTGACGATGACAATATTGATTTGGCACATCTCCAAACTGCACCTTTACGTAGTTCATTGGCAAACCCAGCACCTTCATTTTCCAATACGACAACTGAAGAAGTTGAAACACCGCAATATTCTGCAAGTCCAAACATGAGTTCAAAGAAGCTTCCACCCGAAGGTTTGGAGCGCTATTTGGAGAATATTGAAAAAGAAATTCTTCTGAATGCATTGAATCTTACCCATTGGAATCGAACCTTAGCCGCGAAGAAGTTGGGAATGACTTTCCGTTCTCTACGCTACCGTTTGAAAAAATTCGGTTTAGATACTGAAGATGATGAATAATCAATATTAAAAAAAACCCCTCAACTGAGGGGCTTTTTTTAATATCTACTTTTTAAAACCAGATCTGTGACATGCTCAAGATAATTATCTTCTTTCATCTCGGCAGACAAAGCATAGGTCTGATTTGGCTGAATACCTTGACCTTCAATCATATTGCCATTGGGAGTGTAATAGTGTGATACCGTCATCTGCAATGCAGCGCCACTTGGTAAGGGAAATAACTTTTGTACCACACCTTTACCATAACTATTTTCACCGACCACCCATGCACGCTTATGCTCTTTTAATGCTGCTGTAAAGACTTCAGCAGCAGAAGCAGAACGACGGTTGATTAAAATGCCTAATTTCATATTTTGAAATTCATTAGAAGGAAGTGCTTGGAATTGCTGATCACCTTCAGAACGGCTTTTAGTCGTGACAATTAAACCCTGATTTAAAAATAGGTCAGCCGCTTCAACTGAGGCTGAAAGCAAGCCCCCTGGGTTATTGCGTAGATCGAATACCACGGCCTTAAGTTTGGTCGAACTATATTCTTCAATCAAACGTTTAATCTCATTCGCCGTATCTTGCTGAAAAACACGTATTTTCAGCACCAATACCTGATTGTGCAATAAAACGGGTTCAATATCAGTTTCGACTTTCTTGTTTCTCACCAAAATGGTCGTACTATTATTCTCTGTTTGTATCTGGACAGTACTTCCAATCGAGCCATAGAGCAGACCTTGTACTTGGTCTTGATTTAAGCTTTTCAGTTCTTGGTTATCCACTTTTAGGATAACTTGTCCATTGCGTAAACCGAGTTTACTCGAATCCGAACCTGACTTCAGATCCTGAATTTGCCACGTTTTCGAATGTGCATCATAATTTAAATTGAAATCGACAGAAGCTAAATCGCCCTCTGTATACTGGATCAGTTGACGGTATTCTTCTGCAGATAAATAACGGGAATAACGATCTAGACCACTGACCAAGCCCTTAATCGACTGTTGGAATAAAGCATCATCCGACTTTTTATCGACATAGTTATCTTTGACGATGCCGTAAATCTGTACAAATTGTTGAATAGATTCAATCGGGACTTCAGCATTACCAGACTTGGAGTCTTCATTCGACCACCCAGAAGAATGGGTGATTGGTGCGGCTGAGAGACTATGTCCCCAACACATCAACACACTTGCACATAACGCTCGGTAAATGTTGTTGTGTTGGATCATTGATTCACCTTATTTTAAAGTAATTAAGTTCTTGCCTTGCATTTCAGGCGGCACAGGAATGTCCATCAAATGCAAGAGTGTTGGTGCTACATCCGCCAATACGCCATCTTCAGCAATCGTTGCTTGTGTTGGACCAACATAAATAAATGGAACCAACTCTGTGGTATGTTGGGTATGAACCTGTCCACTATCATAGTCTTGCATTTGCTCTACATTACCATGATCCGCTGTAATTAACATATGCCCTTTGTTTGCCATCACTGCATCGTAAACACGGCCTAGACAGCTATCGACTGTTTCAACGGCTTTCACCGCAGCATCAAACACACCCGTATGCCCAACCATATCACCATTGGCATAGTTCACGACTAAAAGGTCAAACTCACCAGAATTGATTGCATTGACTAACTCATCAGTTACTTCATAAGCACTCATTTCTGGTTTTAAATCGTAGGTTGCAACATTCGGCGAAGGAATGAGAATACGTTTTTCACCTTCATATTCATCTTCACGACCACCACTGAAGAAGAAAGTGACGTGTGCATACTTCTCAGTTTCAGCAATACGCAATTGGGTCTTACCCAAACTTGACAGATATTCACCAATCGAGTTTTTAAGTCCTTCTGGCATATACGCCACAGGTGCATCAATACTCGCTTGATAACGGGTCAACATGACAAACTTAGACAGGTTTGGAACGACTTTACGGGTAAATCCAGCAAAATCTTTTTCAACAAAAGCACGCGTAATCTCACGCGCACGATCGGCACGGAAGTTCATAAAAACAACACTGTCACCATCTTGCACTTTAGCAATTTCGCCAATACGTGTTGCTTTAACAAACTCATCATTTTCATTCGCAGCGTAAGCAAGCTCTAAACCTTCAACTGCTGAGTTGGCGACACGTACTGCCTCACCTTCAGTCATGAGGCGATAGGCTTGTTCAACACGATCCCAACGATTATCACGGTCCATCGCAAAGTAACGACCAATCATCGAAACGATACGACCCTGATTTGGATATTGTGCAAATAAAGCATCTAGTTTTTCTAATGATGGCTTTGCACTTCGTGGTGGAGTGTCACGTCCATCTAGGAAGGCATGTAGATATACTGTCGCACCACGTTTTAATGCTAGCTCACACATTGCCACAATATGGTCTTCATGTGAATGAACACCGCCTTGAGACAACAGGCCCATCACATGTACAGCACCCTTTGCTAGTTTGGCTTTTTCTACAGCATCAACTAAAACTTCATGCTCAAAAAAAGCACCAGTGCGGATATCTTTAGTAATTCGAGTGAAATCTTGGTACAGCACACGACCTGCACCTAAATTCATATGACCGACTTCAGAGTTGCCCATTTGACCATCAGGCAAGCCGACATCTTCGCCTGAACCTGAGATTAAACTATTTGGATGCTTGGCCTTCATCGCAGTGAGGTTTGGCGTTTTTGCTGCTAAAAAAGCATTATCTTCAACTGCTTCACGATGTCCTACGCCATCCATAATCACCAGAACGTGAGGAATTTTGCCAGCATTTGCATCCGTCATAATGGACTCTCTGTTTGTCATTTGATCGGTCTATTTTACCGAAATTTAATCGAATTCTCCATGACCTGACTGATGGCTTTCATCAATCCTGATCATAGAACCTCTCCATCAAGCTTAACGTGCTCGATAAAGCAGATAGCTTCCCACCATAAAGATCAGCACCACTGGCATCAGTACAAACCATGCAGGTGAAGGTGCATACACTAAGCTTGCATAGCCCAAGAAATCTTGAAGATAGAAGAAGCCTAAACCTGTGAACAGTGAAATCACCAAACGGAAACCCATTGACTGTTGACGTAACGGCCCAAAAATGAAGGAGCAAGCAATCAACACCAAGGTAATTAAAGAAAATGGTGAGGTCACTTTCTGCCAAAAGGCCAATTCATAGGTCTTCGGAACCTGACTATATTCATCCATATAGCGCATGAAACTAATCAATTGGCTTGGAGATAAATCTTCAGGGTCCAAGGTCACCATATGTACATATTTCGGCTGTAATGCTAAACCAAGCGATTGCTGCTCATGATCCGTTTTAATGGCATTGCCTTGCGCCAGTAAATCCACTTGATGTGATTGGGACAACTGCCATTCACCATCTTTAATAAACTGTCCTTTTTCAGCGGTCACAAAAGACTGCAAGCGATGGTCCTGATCAAAATCAATGGTTTGAATATTGCGTAACTGACCTTGTGAGTTGGCATAATCAATATAGATAAAGCGCTGCCCTTCACGTGACCAATAGCCTTTGACTTCGCCCAAAGCTGCTACACTGCGTTGTTTTTTAATACTTTGAGCTTGTTCGTTGGTATAAGGAATCACCCATTCACTCAACACAAAAGACAGTACGATCAATAACAGCGCTGAACGCATGACCCAGCCAACAATTCGCCATAAACTGATACCAACAGAACGCATTACGATCAGTTCACTATTCGAAGCAAGTGCGCCCAGTCCTAAAACAGAGCCAATCAATGCAGCAACAGGCAGGATTTCATATAAATAACGCGGCGCACCCCACATCACAAACAGAAAAGCCTGCCACGCATTATAGTTAGGTTTCAGCGAACCCAATTCACCAAGGTACGTAAATAATACTTGTAGGAAAGATAACACCAGCGTTGTTCCGAGCATGGCTAGAACCGTGGTTTTTGTCACATGTTTGGCGACTATTCGACGTGCTAACATCACAACCCCACTCGCTGCATACTTTTCTTAATTTTAGGCGCTAATTTTTGTTTACGTGCAAAAATTGCGGCTGCAATGGCATAAACCAAAATCACAGCTGGATAAGCCCAAATGTCCAACTCATCTTTACTGATTCGAGTCTTAATTGCGATCAATACCACAATTAAGCTGGCAAAAATAAAGATCGCAGGAATCAAACGATAATAACGCCCTTGACGCGGACTCACTTCAGACAATGCGACAGCAAGCATCAAACCCACAATAATGATAAATGGCCCAAAGATACGCCAACCTAACTCACTACGCACCACGGAGTCATCCCGTTTCTGCCAAAGCTTGGACATTGACAATGCTTCTACATCATCACTTTCAAATTTCACATCTTTATCATTTTCTAAACGTAAGCGATAAGATTGAAATTCTGCCTGAAGATAACGTGGCTGATTAGGATAAATCTCGTAACGGCGGCCTTGAACCAAGTCCACGACATTCGCCGTATCATTAGCAACTTCAACACGGGTGGCTTCTTTCGCCAAAATCATGATGTCTGGTTTATCTTCTTGGTTGGATTTTTGATAGAAGAAAATCTCTTTTAAATTCTTACGATCTTCAGACAATGAGTCTGCATAAATCGTAAAAGGTCCTGAAGAAATAAACTCCTTGGGACGAACCAAGTCAAAGCCCGTGCGTACCGCTTGTGTGCTGGTCAGTTTTTCAAACTCACGTAAGCCCCATGGTCCCATCCAAATCATTAAACAGGTTTGCACCACCAGATAGACCAACGTCATCGGTAACAACATGCGTGCCAACTGGTTACGACTCACACCACTGCCATTTAACACCGCCATTTCATGGTCAACATAAAGACGACCAAACACCAGCATCAAGGCAATGAAGAAACCCAAAGGAAGAATCAGCGTTAAAAACTCGGGCAAACGATAGCCGATGATGCTAAATAAAATGCCTGCATCTAAACGACCTTGAGCTGCCACGCCAAAATATTTGATTAAACGACCACCCATCATAATCAGGGTTAATAAACCTATGACGACGAGAGATGTCGAAACCACTTGTTTGACGAGATAACGCCGAATAATCAAAGTAATACTTCCAAAAAGCCCAATTGAAGGTAACGCTAGTTTACCCGAATGTTAAAAATATAAAACCTATCGCTTGTTGCGGATTGCAACCTCATATCTGAAAGTGTTTAATGGACTTATCTTTATTTTTCACTCATCAGGTTCCATACAAACAATGAAATTTACCCTTCATAACGCATTCCCAACTCAGGCGTCTAGCGAATCTTTGTGGATTTTGGTTGATTCAGAACAATTACAACAGAACTTAAATACATATCAAATCAACCACCTAGAAGAAGTGCTTAACGCAACACAATTCAAAGCAGGTTTTAACGAAAGCTTAGCCTTAATTGCCAATATTTCCGCACAAGCCAATGCTCACCTGCTCGGACTCGGAAAAAGTGCCGAGTTAAAAGCCACAAAATTAGCAAAACTCGCACAAACTATTATCAAATCATCACAAAATAAATTTAAACAAATTAGTGTCGATCTTTCCGCACTTCCAACCGATTTACATTCACTATTTGTCTTGAGCCTGACTCAAGCAGCGTATGGTTATGATGAATTTAAATCGAAAAAAAATGAATTTGTATTAGAAACAATCCATCTTGTTGCCAACCAAACTACTTTAGATAATGCACAACTGAATCTAATTCATGCAGTGCAATCAGGTCAAAACTACGCACGTGATCTCGGCAACCGTCCAGGTAATATTTGCTTCCCTGAATATTTGGCAGATCAAGCAATTGCACTTGCAGCACAATATCCAGCGCTTTTAAAAGTCACAGTGCTTGATGAGCAGCAAATAGCGGACTTGGGGATGTATGCATTCCTTGCAGTCAGCAAAGGCTCTGACCGCCCGGGTCGCATTATTACACTCGAATACAATGCCAAAGTAGATCAAGCCCCTGTCGTGCTTGTCGGTAAAGGTGTGACCTTTGATACAGGTGGTATTTCATTAAAACCAGGCCTAGGCATGGATGAAATGAAATTTGATATGTGCGGCGCAGCTTCTGTTCTTGGAACCATTCAAGCACTATGCGAAGCACAATTGCCAATTCATGTAGTCGGTGCGATTGCAGCTGCTGAGAATATGCCTTCCGCTCATGCTACTCGCCCAGGTGATATTGTGACCAGTATGAGCGGTCAGACTATTGAAATCCTGAATACCGATGCAGAAGGCCGTCTGGTTCTCTGTGATACCTTAACGTATATCAAGCGCTTTAACCCTGCGCTGGTGATTGATATTGCAACCCTCACAGGTGCCTGTGTGGTTGCGCTAGGTAAAGTGGTGAGTGGCTTATTTACGCCAGATGATGAACTTGCCCAAGACCTACAACAGGCAGGCGAACAGTCACTAGACCGAGTATGGCGTATGCCAGTGATGGAAGAGTATCAAGAATTACTCGACTCTCCTTTTGCCGATATTGCCAACATTGGCGGTCCATATGGTGGCGCAATTACTGCTGCGTGTTTCCTCGAACGTTTCACTCGTGATTATCGTTGGGCACACCTCGATGTCGCAGGTACAGCGTGGTTATCGGGTGCAGCTAAAGGTGCTACAGGTCGTCCAGTGCCATTACTGATGCAGTTTTTAGCAAATCGTGTTGCAACGAAAAACTAAAACATGCCACAAATCAGCTTTTATCTATTTGAAAATAGTAAAGAACGGCAAGTCGAAAGTGCTTGCCGTTTATGCCGTAAGATTCTGAATCAGCATCCACACATCTGGTGGTATTGCGCTGATTCAGGGCAGCAAACGGAGTTAGATGAGAAACTTTGGAACTTTGATCCACTCAGCTTTATTCCACATGGCATTGATCAGCCGCATAGTCCTGTGTGTATTTCAGCGGAATTACCTCCGTCGAATGATTGGATCGTGTTTAATTTTAACAATCATGCACTTGAACAAACTCAAGATTTTCGCCACATTATCGAAATTATTGAAAATAATGAAACGGCAAAACAGATCGGGCGGGAAAAATTTAAAATGTATCGTCGTTTAGGTATCGAACCTCGAACATTTAAATTATAAATCGGCAATAAACAGCATCATTTGAGGAGTGTCTTGTGGCATTAAATGTAGGTCAGGACTTTAAAAAACGTTGGTTAAATGCACCTGAGGCTGTCCGTCAGACCTATCAGGATGATTTAGCACGTATTTGTGATCTACTGCTACCAAAAACACTGACTCAGACATGGACACAACATGAGGAAAATGCGCAGCAACTTTCTCAGCAGCGTATTGATCAAGCCTATGCCGACTTAAAAGCAGACTTGATTGAACAAGCACGTATTCGTAAACAACTGGCTTTGGAAAAGGCATTGGAAGAAAAGCGTGCAGCTGAAGCCGCCTATGCAGCACAACTGCAAGCCGATGAAGCCCGTCAATTTGAACAACAGACTGAAAACCTGCTTGCCTTACGTGGTCATATTGATCAGGAAATTGCACAGCAAACTGAACGCTATCAAAGTAATCCTGAACAGCCAAGTATCGATTATTCAAAGGCTCAACGTGTTGTGATCGATGATCAGCAAATTCTTTCAGAGTTAGAAAGTGTTCGTGTACGACTTGAATTAGAAGCCGAAGGTTTAATTGAGCAAGCGGTAACTGTATTCCGCGCCAAGTTACATGCCCTCGCGCAAGATGAAATTGACTATATCTTGAAAAATAGTGAATTTTCAGACGAAAAATAATAAAAAAGCCCAGTTCAAACTGGGCTTTTTTATACTTCATCTTTTATTTTAAAAAACCATTTTCAGCCAAGAATGCCATACTGATATTCGATTCAGTTTTCTGTTCCGCAGCCTTATCACCTAGCAATAAACGCTCGATATAACGTGCCAAGACATCTACTTCCAAATTGACTTTGCTTCCAACCTGCCAAGTACCAATATTGGTACGTTCTGCAGTATGTGGTATTAAATTCAAGCTTAAAATATTGCCGCGCAAATGGTTAATAGTCAGACTAATCCCATCGACAGTGACTGAACCTTTTTCGGCTAAATATTTAGCCAACTCAACAGGCGCTGTCACTTCAAAATACAGTGAACGTGCATCATGTCGCACTAAGGTAATTTCACCTAAACCATCCACATGTCCACTGACAATATGCCCACCAAAACGTGTGGTTGGTAACATCGCTTTTTCGACATTAACGGCTTGACCGACTTTCCATTGGCCTAATGTGGTACGGTTTAAACTCTCTCGCGAAACGTCAGCTGCATACCAGTTTTCACCCCATTCAATCACGGTCAGGCAGATCCCGTTAGTGGCAATCGAATCCCCCAAATGTACATCAGACATATCCAAATCCGTTTGAATACATAAACGAACATCACCACCTACACTCTGTAGGCTCTCAACCTTACCTAAACTTTCAATAATGCCTGTAAACATGGGAGTTTCAACCTATCTTTATTGCAGTATGTACCACTGTAAAGAAGATACCTTAAAGCAAAGAACTAGAGATAACAAGGCATGTACAGTCCAAATACAGGCAAATAAAAAGGGCAATCCGTTGACTGCCCTTCAGATTCTTGATCTGGTCTTTATTACATTTCAGACACTTGCTTTTCAGCAATTTCTTTTTCTTTTACTACAACAGGATTGTTGACTAAAAAATGACTAAAAAACAGCTTATAACCAAGTACGCCCAAACAAGCCCCTACGATTGGTGCAATAATCGGGACGATGAAATATGGAATATCGCGTCCACCGGTAAATGCAACAGGTCCCCAGCCAGAGAAATAAGCCACAATTTTTGGGCCAAAATCACGGGCAGGATTCATAGCAAAGCCAGTCAATGGGCCAAAAGATGCACCAATCACTGCAACCAATAAACCGACCAAGATCGGTGCCAAAGCACCACGCGGTAAACCATTGCTATCATCACCAATCGCCATAATCAGCCAAAGCAATAACATGGTGATAAACATTTCCACCATAAAGGCCTGACCAAGCGAGAGCAGATGATGTGGATAGGTTGAGAAAATTCCCGCCAATTCTAAACTTTCAACACTGCCCCGCACCATATGATGGGTTTGCTCATAGTCCACAAATAAATTGCTATACAGACCATAAACCAGAAGTGCACCTACAGCAGCACCAGCAACTTGTGAAATGATATAGAAAGGCACTTTACGTTTTTCAAAACCAGCAAACAGTGCCAAAGCGATGGTCACTGCGGGATTAAGATGTGCCCCAGAAATGCCAGCAGACAAATACACTGCCAATGCAACAGCCAAACCCCATACAATACTAATTTCCCACAAGCCTAAACTCGCTCCCGCAAGCTTAAGTGCAGCCACCACACCAATACCAAATGATAAAAAAATTGCGGTAGCAAAAAATTCAGCTACACATTGCCCCAATAAGGTGGGTTCCGAGCGACTCATAACAACCTCTCTTGGTCATCGCTGCAAATAGGCAAGACCCTAAATTAAGCTCGGCAAACTATAGTTATTTTTAGATATGGTCAATATCATTTGGTAAAAATTTGAACGATTGGTTAAAGTATTTCCAGCTTTATATTCAGTGAACATGACGATAAAAACAGAAGAATAAATAGTTCTATTCATTTGTTTTACATCAGTATTTTTTAATTATTATTTTCTATCATTCAACTTAAAAGCATGACTATGCACATATAAACCAACTCAAAATTGGTAGATATTTACTATAAAAACATAGGCTTATCTTACAAATCGATCACAACAATCTAATTAACCGATACTCAGCGAATACTGGATACAAAAACACCACTTTGTTGCCAAAATGGTGTCTTTTTTCTTTTACCAAAGTGCCAGTTGGGTACTGTTACCTGTGGTATCTACACCACCCAATTCAGCGAAATGGTACAACTGCCCCAAGAGCTGCCGTAATGGTGGTCCAGACTTGGCATGGGTGTCCGTGATCACAATAAACTCAAGTACGCGAGCACGTTCAGACTGGCGTTGTTTACTGACCCGATAACGTGGAACATCTTGAGTCAATAAGGTCACTTTACCGCGCTTCAAATTGGCAGTCAGTAAGTCCTTCGGCTCAATATTTCCATCAGTCGAATAACTGGTCAAAATATAACGCGCATTAATCGTTTCCAATAACTTTTCATAGGCCTCTTTGGCATATTTAGAAGAGTTATAAGGACTTGGACGTTCTTTACGCCAAGCTCGATCAATACCACTTTTAAAACCTTTGGTGTCTGGGGATGGCAAGTCAACTTGATCCCATAAAGTCAGTGCATTCAGAACATGATAGTTACTGCTATAGGCATGCTGATTATAGGGTGGATCAAGATAGGCGACATCAACCTCAAAACTACTCATTTGATTGGCCAGATGCTGTGCATCGACACACCACATTTCAGCAGCAGGACGCTTAGCATCTCCAATCTCACAGAAGCGACTTGGTGTCAGCCACAATAAAGATTCAATCCGCTCCAAGGCAGTTTGGGTACGTCCGCCCCAGCCCTGATGGAAACTTTTAAAGACACCACTGGTATTACTGACGAAACTTGCGGAATACAGTAGCGGTGCCAATAAAGCACTCATCTCTACATCATTAATTGCACCTTGCGCTTGCCATGTTGCAATCTGCTGACGAATCGCATCAATCCGCATACCGTTACGGCGTTTGAAGAACAAACGATCACGGGCAGGATCATACACATCATCATTACGTGGACATAAATTATGCGTGACCCAGCCTTTGACCTCAGGTAAGCGATTCAGATAATCAATGGCTTTCTGATAGCCACCTAACTCTTTAAAAGCAGGTGCATCGACACAAGCTAAAATGGCATTGTTCAAGGCATGACTATACGGTTCCCAGTCATTGGCAATCACGCGATAACCATTTTGGCGGGCTAACCGCGAAACAACCCCACTCCCCGCAAAGAAATCAGCAAAAATCGGTGGATTCTTTTTCTTGCTATTCAATGTACCTGTAATCTCAAGTGCTTCTAAAATGAGGTGAAGCAGTCGACGCTTATTACCGAGATAAGGCACTAACTGATGAAAAAGATATTCGTCAGTCGTACGGGCAGCATGACGACGTTTGTGATAAACCGATGGTTCTGGATTCATATCATCTCTTGGATAGGGAGCAATCTTAGGCGTATGTCTTGCCCAAGTTGGGTTACATTGACCAACTCAAAACGGAGCTGCTCTGCCATTTTGCTAAATTCAGCATTAAACATAGCCCGAGCAGATTGACCAAGTAAAGTTGGCGCAACATAACTAATCATTTCATCAACCAATCCTTGTTGTAAAAAGGCCGTTGATAAAGTCGCACCTGCCTCAACCAAAACATCATAAATTTGATGTTGTTGAGACAAAGTCTGCAATAACTGGTTTAAAGGTTGCGGTGGCAATTGTATCACGCCTAAATCAGCAAGTTCTTGACGAAATGGTGTCATCACCATCACCGTTTCAGATTGCTGTAGAATTTTTGCAGAAAGTGGTAATTGCCCTTGTCGATCCAAAACGATCCGTTTTGGTTGCACCACTGTTGTCAGATCAACGCCTTCTAATGCACGCACATTTAGTTCGCAATCATCGGCCAAAACCGTTTGAATACCAGTGATCACCGCACCCGAAATTGCCCGCCAATGTTGGACATCTTGTCGAGCTGCTGTGCCAGTAATCCACTTTGATTCACCCGAAGCCATCGCAGTACGGCCATCCAGACTTGATGCTATTTTTAAACGTACATAAGGCAGGCCAGTTGACATGGCCTTCAAAAAACCCAAGTTGAGCGTTTTTGCACTTTCCGTACAAATTCCCGTTTCAACCTCAATGCCAGCATCTTGTAAAATCTTAACGCCTTTACCTGCGACCAGTGGATTTGGATCAGAACAGGCAATGACGACTTTTTTCACTTGAGCTTTGACCAAAGCCTCCGCACAAGGCGGTGTTCGACCATAATGTGCACAAGGTTCTAAAGTGACATATGCAGTTGCATCTTTGGCATTCTCAGCTGCTTGACGCAGGGCAAAAACTTCCGCATGCGGCTGACCAGCTTTAGGATGATAGCCTTCCCCAATCAGTTGACCGTCTTTGACAATGACGCAACCGACATTTGGATTCGGCTTCGTCGAATATTGACCACGTCGAGCTAAGGCAATGGCTTGTTGCATCCAGTGCTGATGTTCAGATAAATGATCTTGGGTTAACTCAGACATGATCTCTCGAATTTAAGCTTCATTTTCACGTTGTTGCATTTGCTCAATTTGATGGCGAAATGCTTCTACATCTTGGAAATCTTGGTACACAGAAGCAAATCGAACATAGGCAACATGATCCAATGCAAATAATGCCTGCATAACGATTTCACCAATGGTTCTGGATTTGACATCACGCTCGCCTAGACGGCGGATCTGCGATTGAATATCACTGAGTACGGTTTCAATTTGTTCCTGAGTGACAGGACGTTTTTGTAAGGCATGCATTAAAGAACGGCGTAGTTTGGCCTCATCAAAAGGTTCATTTTTACCGTCTGATTTGATCACGCGAGGCATGACCACATCATAACTTTCAAAGGTGGTAAAACGCTCCCCACAAATGACACACTCACGACGACGACGAATCTGGCAGCCTTCGGCAGCCAAACGGGAGTCTATGACTTTACTATCAGCAGCGTTACAAAATGGACAATGCATAGTTGCGCGATTATTTACTCACTTTGCTTAAGTGTAGCAAAGTTTCTTCAATTGCAGAACTAGCACCCTAAAGCCATAAAAAAACAGCCCCATAAGGCTGTTTTTTTTAATCACATCTTGCACTGATTATTCGATACGTTCGCCATGTTGGCTCAGGTCAAGACCCATACGTTCATCATCAGCGCTAACACGGATACCAATCACTAGATCAATTACTTTCAGGATAATGAAGGTCACAATTGCGCTATACGCGATTGTTGCTAACACACCCTCGATTTGTACCCACAACTGACCGATAAAGGTTGGTGCAAGTGCAACATTTGCTGCTTTGATGATTTCATCACTGTAGAACACACCAGTAAGAATCGCACCAACGATACCACCAACAGCATGTAAACCAAACGCATCCAGAGCATCATCCGCTTTAAGCAGGCGTTTCAGTGCAGTAATCCCCCAGAAGCACACAACACCACCAATTAAGCCCATGATTAATGCGCCACCTACACCAACGAAACCAGCAGCAGGCGTAATCACCACTAAACCAGCAACCGCACCTGATGCACCACCAAGAACTGATGCTTTACCACGAACAAGACGTTCAACAATGAGCCATGAGAATGCAGCAGCGGCAGCAGCTACTTGAGTTACAAGAATCGCCATACTTGCACGCGCACCAGCACCTAAAGCACTACCACCGTTAAAGCCGAACCAACCTACCCAAATCAAGCTTGCGCCAATCACAGTTAAAGTTAAGTTATGTGGTGCCATAGATTCACGGCCAAGGCCTGTACGTTTCCCTAACATGTATGCTGCAACCAAACCTGCAACACCTGCGTTAATATGAACAACCGTACCACCAGCAAAATCTAATGCGCCTGCTTTGAATAACCAGCCATCAGCCGCCCATACCCAGTGAGTGATTGGTGCATAAACCAAAATGACCCATACTGCGATAAATGCCATAAATGCTGAATATTTCATACGATCAGCAATCGAACCACTGATAATCGCAACAGTGATGATCGCAAACGTCATTTGGAAAATAACAAATAAGCTTTCAGGAATTGTTCCACTTAAGGCATCAAATGCAACGCCATTCAGCATCGCCTTGCCCAAGTCGCCCACATAAGCACCTGAACCAGAGAAAGCCAATGAGTAACCGGCAATTACCCAGATTAAACTCACTAAGATCGCCGCAGAAAGGCTGAACATCATGGTGCTGAGTACGTTTTTCTTACGCACCATACCACCATAGAACAGAGCCAAACCAGGAATAGTCATCAACAGAACCAATGCTGTTGAAACAAGAACCCAAGCTGTATCACCTGTATCCACTGTTGCTACAGCAGCAGGAGCAGCCTCTTCAGGAGCTGGAGCTTCAACGGCTACAATTTCAGTTGTTGCAGCACCCGTATCAGCAACGGCTACAGTTTGTTCAGTTACTGGTGTTGATGCAGCATCTTCTGCCCAAACCACCGCTGAACCACCTAAGAGTGCGCCAGATAGACTGAGCGCCATAAGCATTTTTTTCATTCGTGTCCCCCAACCTTATTTTGTGAGCTATTTCTCTTATTTCTAACTCAGCAAAGTTTGTGCCAATTTAGACAGCATCTGGCCCAGTTTCACCCGTACGGATACGGATTACTTGCTCTAAATTCGTGACAAAAATTTTGCCGTCACCAATTTTGCCTGTGCTTGCGACACGAGTGATTGATTCAATGACTGCGTCCACCATTTCATCACTAATTGCAATTTCAATCTTCACTTTCGGTAAGAAATCAACCACATACTCTGCACCACGATACAGTTCTGTATGACCTTTTTGACGTCCGAAACCTTTGACTTCAGTTACGGTAATCCCTTGAACACCAATCTCAGAGAGTGCTTCACGCACATCATCTAATTTAAATGGTTTTACAATTGCAGTTACAAGCTTCATGTTTGTTTTCCTTCGGCTTATTTTCACCAGTAAGGTTTTATGTTCAATTTTCATGCCAATATTTAAAGGTTGGGGGTTTTTAAATATTGGGCACAAGCTTTCTTTATAACCTATTTAGGCTTGAAGATGTAGATAGTGCATCGAAAATAAGTTTCATTTCGCTATATTGAATGAAATCAACCAGTCACTCATCCTTCTGTCCCGAAGTGTGCTAGAGGAATATAGCCAGCAGTGATACACTGAGCAGCAAATATACATAACCTATTGAGCACTTTATGATTGAGACTCTTTTACAGGCAATTTTGCAACAAGTTGACCAACCTAAAAAAGACCTAGAAAAAAACTTACGTGCGTTACTCAGTGAAAGCATCGAAAAGTTAGACCTTGTCTCTAAACAAGAGCTTGATCGCCAACGAACTGCTCTCAATACGGCCAATCAACGCCTCACTGAGCTGCAACAGCAAATGAAAATACTTGAAGAAATCGTTCAGAATAAAAAATAAGCACCAATTCGGTGCGAATAGCACCGAAAAATGATTAAAAATAAAGCACCACAATGGAACAATAATAAGATGTCTTTTGCCAAAATTTATACGAGAGGCTTATTGGGTCTACACGCCCCACAAATTGAAGTTGAAGTCCACATCAGTTCAGGCTTGCCTTCACTCACAATTGTAGGTCTACCTGAAGCTGCAGTACGTGAAAGTAAAGATCGTGTCCGCTCAGCCATTATTAATAGCGGTTTTCAGTTTCCAACCAAGCGCTTAACCATCAATTTGGCACCAGCAGATCTCCCTAAAGATGGTTCTAGACTTGATTTACCCATTGCTCTTGGCATCTTGATTGCTTCAGGACAATTACCAGAAAATAGCACTGAAGGCTTTGAATTTATTGGTGAACTGGCATTAGATGGACATTTACGCCCGATTTCAGGCGCATTGACCATCGCGATGGCCTGCCAACAAGCGCAGCATCGTCTGTTGCTGCCTAATGGCAATTTAGAAGAGGCCAACCAACTCCCCAATTTTGAGGTATATGCGGCCAATCACCTACAGGATGTCTGTGCACATTTTTCGGGCAATTCTCAAATTACTGCTGCACCACAAAGATCAATTCATGGTTTAACGTCTTATCAACTCGACCTCGCAGATGTTAAAGGACAGTTACGACCACGTCGTGCCTTAGAGATTGCAGCAGCAGGTGGGCATTCGCTCTTATTTAAAGGCCCTCCTGGTACAGGTAAAACCTTACTCGCCTCTCGCCTTCCCTCCATTTTACCGCCACTCAATGCACAGGAAAATTTAGAGGTCGCCAGTATTTATTCAGTCGCCAATGCACAACATAGCTTTGGGCAACGACCCTTTCGTGCACCACACCATACCGCATCCGCAATTGCTTTGGTCGGCGGTGGCTGTCATTTACAAACAACTATGCGACATTCCAAAGAACTATGCGATAAATTACAGATTTTATCTTTACATTAATCTTTATTTGAAATAAATCATTGAATATAAAAAATAATTCAATATAATTTAAAATAATATCAAAGTACAAACTATATATTTGGATCTTGCAATGTATAATATTTTTTTAAATAATATTAAAGCAGCACGCAAATTAAAAACACAAAAAAATATTGCTGAAGTAAGCCTGAGTATTTTTAGAATACTTATTCAACATATTTGTATTTCAAATGCGGAATATATAAATATTTTAGCTAAAGAAAGTTCGGAAAATATGTCAAAAATTGATATTAGTTTCATTGAGCTATCTCAACCAGCCGATGGAACATGCGTTGATTTTATAAGTAACTCTCTAACACAGATAGCCAAATTAAAAAATAGTTCTTTAGCTAGATTCTACTTTGAAGATAAAGATATTTCAAACGAACCTGCATTAGTAGAATGGCTACAAATCAAAGAAATATCTTTAAGAAATATCTTACATACATATGTTGAAGATCGAAATGAAAGTATCTTTGGTCATGGTATTTCATCAACTAATTTATTTTTAGACATCGATATTATTGAATATATTTTAGACAAATTAAAAATTTATCTGCCTGAAAGCAAAGGTGACGATTTTTTATTTTTTCCTAAAATTTTTAATATCTCCACTCCTATTCAAACATTAAGATTATTTGATGGAAATCCTACGTGTTACAGAAAAATCAAAAAAACTAATAATGGTATGATTCATGTTACTGCTAAAGTTCAAACGTCCTTAACAAACGCTACTGATCAATCTTATGAAGTACCAAATAAAATTTTTAATATTTCTACAAAAAAAACTTATGAGGTATATGAATATAATGATTGGAATCCGCTAATTTTTTTACCAGAGAGAGCTATATCTGTAGCTG
>NZ_JAZEZK010000024.1:0-56729 GCF_037028485.1 Acinetobacter sp. 102 | reverse complement strand
TTGCGTGGTGGTGCCAGTTGAGATGCCTGATTCATTTAATGATGCAACAACAGACTACTTTAACGATATATCTGAAGGTGAAAATTATGATGCTTTTGTAAAACTTGTTGATATAGACAATAAATCAATTTGGGCGATGGCTGTAGAAGCAGCAAGGGGTGGAAATGAGTAATTGGATTAGTGTTGATGATCGGCTGCCTGAATTTAGTGTTCCTGTCTTTGCTGGATTTTATAGAGATGGAGAGTTCGTTTGGTGGATATTTGAAAGATATGACGAAGATGAAGGTTGGTGCTGGGCTAGATATGAGGGCGATTTAGAAAGTGATGCCTATGCAGATGAATATGAAATTACGCATTGGCAACCATTATTAGAAGATCCAAAAGCGGATGCGGAGGAATCTTAATGTCAAATTCTTACGAGATTAGAACCTTATCTGATTTATTAAAGGTTCCTACAGATCGATTGCATGACTGCATGGCTGAGCTTGCTGATGGAATAATAGCTTTTAAAGCTAACTGTGAAGCACTAGACATTCACAATGGACTAGATGAAATCACTTGGCATGATGATCAAAAGAAAGACCAGCGGCATAGTTTCCTCTGTGAAGATGGTAGAGAGCTAAGAATTGATTTAAAAGCGGATGCGGAGGGGTGATAGATGCAAACAAGCGAACAAGAACTTCTTCAGGAGATTTTGCTTGAGGTTAAGCAAATGAAACAGCAGTTAGCCCGAGTCAATGAGGAGCGAGTTTGTATTGAAGAATTTTGCCGTAGACTGAATTGGAAGAAAACAAAGTTTTATTCCAGAATACAACAAGGTGAAATTGAATCCCCTATTAAAGATGGTCGATTCAGTTACTACCTAAATTCATATGTGAATGAGGTAGTCACAAGAGAATCAAAATCTGCTACATTAGCCGCTTAAGTAAAGCGGCTTTACTTTATTTATAACAGCCACTTCTCTTAAAGTGAGTAACAATGTGAGTAACACCACACAGCACTCAAACAAACATTTAATATAATCAATAGGTTGATTCTAAAATGCTTCTAATGATTGACAATTATGACTCATTTACTTACAACATCGTTCAATACTTTGGCGAGTTGAATCAAGAAGTAAAAGTTGTTCGTAATGATCAAGTGACATTAGAGGATATTGAGCGATGGCAGCCAAAATATCTGGTGATTGGTCCTGGTCCATGCTCTCCAAGTGAAGCAGGCATTTCAATTCCAGCCATCAATCACTTTGCAGGCAAAATTCCTTTGCTTGGTGTTTGCTTAGGTCACCAAGCCATTGGACAAGCCTTTGGTGGCAATATTATCCGTGCCAAAACAGTGATGCATGGTCGCCTATCTGACATGCACCATAGCGACAAAGGGATTTTTAGCAACTTGCCATCGCCTTTTGCTGCAACACGTTATCATTCATTGGTGATTGAGCAAGAAACTTTGCCAGAGTGCTTAGAAGTGACATGCTGGACCAATCAAGCAGATGGCACGATTGAAGAAATCATGGGAGTCAAACATAAAACACTGCCTGTGGAAGGTGTGCAATTTCACCCTGAGTCTATTTTGAGCGAACATGGTCATCAAATTTTCAAAAACTTCTTGGATATTTATGCTTAATCTCAAGATTTAACAATACGAAGCATCTAAACAGCCTATTTTTATAAGTAGGCTGTTTTTATTTTGAACATATAAAAACAATATACAACTCATACATACGGTATAAATTTTCAGCATTAAAATTAATCTGAAAACTTACACTTAAAAACAAGTCATTCTTTTTCAATAATTAATCCACTTTTCACACGTTATAAAAAGTAAGTTCAATCCTCAATTTCTGTTTTGTCTGATTGCATTTTACTTTTTTAGATTAACTATAGTCATAGGAATGATTAAGTTTCAGGGCGGCTGGATGATAGAATCTAAGTCATTGTTCTTAGCATTCCCCCTGAATGATCTATCAGGATAACCTATTGTGAATACCTTGGTTTTATTGAATATTATTGTTTTCGTCCTGCTCATGGCAGGATTGTTTTTTAGCTACCGTAAAGATTGGAGTCTCTCCAAAAAAGTTCTGATCGGTATGATCGTAGGTATCTTTTTTGGTTTAGCCCTTAAAGCGGTCTATGGTGATAACCCTGTTATTGAACATTCAATTGCATGGATTAACCTTGTTGGTAATGGTTATGTACAACTATTACAAATGGTGATCATGCCACTGATTTTCATTTCAATTTTAAGTGCAGTGGTGAAACTACATCAAACCACGTCTCTTGGAAAAATCAGTGTACTCGTGATTGGTATCTTGTTAGTGACCACGGCAATTGCCGCACTTGTCGGTGCAGGCATCACCAATTTATTCGGCTTAACGGCTGAAGGACTGGTACAAGGCACCAAAGAAGCAGCACGTCTAGCAACCATCCAAAGTCAATACATTGGGCAAGTGACAGATTTAGACGTTCCAAAACTCTTACTTTCACTATTCCCTCAAAACCCATTTGCTGATTTAACCGGTGTTCGTCCAACAGCGATCATCAGTGTGGTAATTTTCTCTGCATTTTTAGGTGTGGCAGCACTTAAACTGATGGATAAAGACACCGTCAATGGAGAAAGAATCAGACACGGGATTGAAGCACTGCAAGCCTTGGTGATTAGTCTTGTCCGCTTAGTGATGCAATTTACGCCTTATGGTGTATTGGCATTGATGACCAAAATGGTGGCAACAGCAAATGTAGCCGACATCTTTAAATTAGGTGAGTTCCTCGTTGCATCTTATCTTGGGCTTGCAATCATGTTCCTCGTACATGCACTGATTTTGCTGTTTGTACGTGTCAATCCAATCGACTTTTTCAAGAAAGTTTTTCCTGTTTTAACTTTTGCATTTACCAGTCGTTCAAGTGCAGCCAGTATTCCACTCAATATCGAAGCACAAACCAAACAATTGGGTGTGCCTGAAGGGATTGCCAGCTTCTCTGCTTCCTTTGGTGCAACCATTGGTCAAAATGGTTGTGCAGGCTTATACCCTGCGATGCTGGCAGTCATGGTTGCGCCAACAGTGGGTATCAACCCGCTTGATCCATTGTGGATTGCTCAGTTGGTTGTGGTGGTGACCCTGAGTTCGATTGGTGTTGCAGGCGTTGGTGGTGGTGCAACCTTCGCTGCTTTAATCGTCCTCCCAGCCATGGGCTTACCGATTACTTTAGTCGCGTTACTGATTTCGATTGAGCCATTGATTGATATGGGGCGTACTGCTTTAAACGTCAACGGTTCGATGACTGCAGGCACAGCGACCAGTCAATTACTCGGTGTTAGAAATCCACAACCCGATAATGATGCTTAAAACACACTGAAAATAAAAAAGCCAACGCATGATCGTTGGCTTTTTTATAATTGAATAAATTACAACTTCAACTGTTGCACGAGTGAACCATCTTGCTTCGCCACTAAGGATTCACACAGTTGGATACGTTCCTTAGTTTGATTTAAACCACGCTCAACCCCAACCAGTTCTTTGGTTCTCGGTGCAAAGAAGGTATTTAGCTGTGTTGCGTCTTGTTGTGAACAGGCTGCACCACTAAACATGGCGGGGAAACGTCCAGCAGAAGATCTACCTAGACGATCAAACACAGCATCGTGATTGGCCTTAAACCATGACCAGAGTCCGCCTTGTTCACCGCTATAGCTATTGATTGAGTTAATCACGGTACGTACCTCACCGACTTTCACACGTGGGTCTAAAACTAACTGACGTGCCTGCTGACGTGTTTCCACCTGATTGGCAGAGCCTAAGGCTGTGAGAATCGCCAAACGTTGGGTCGGTTGAGTAATCCGTTGCAGTTCTCCCACTAAACGATCAAATGTAGGCTGTCCTTTTTCTTGGACACGGACTGCCAAAATCGTTGGCAATAATTCTGGGGTGAGCTGGGCAAAATTCAGTTGTTTTTGAGCGAATAGAGCATCGGATTGTTTTAACAATTGCTCACGCACTTCAGGTACCTGAATTTCCAATGCAAGAAATTGGGCTAATTCACTCCGCCACAAGCTATCCTCAGCAGACTCACCTGCTTTGCTCGCATAACCCAATTGATTCAATTTAGGTAGATACAAATTCGCCAGCACTTTTCTAAAATGTTCACGTTCTGGCTCTGTCTTCAACACATGGCGCTGGATTGTGCTAAGCTGCTGAAACAATGCCGTACTAATTTGTCGGCTATTCGAGTTCGCAAATTTCTTCGCCACATCCACTACCGCTAACAGGTTAATATCACCATGGTTAAATGCTGCTGAAACAGCATAGGCATAGGCCAATTGTTCAGTATTGGAGAGTTTTTCCGTAGCGGCGGTCAGACGAGCAAGTTCTGGTTCAGGCAAACTAAATTGGTAATAGCCTGCGGCATCAGCATTTGGAATATACCAACTGTTAATACTTGCACCTTTAAGTTCAATTTTTGCTTCAGCTTGGTCAACCAGTTCACATTGGACTTTACTCGCTGCATTTGGAACTTCATAGCGTACACATAATGGTACACCCCAAAGGCTATTGGCATTGCCTTTAGAACCAACAGGTAAATAACGCGTTTGTTTTACATTTAAAAAGACTTTATTGCCTTGTTGCTGTAATGAGGTATTCAGCAACGGTACACCTGGTTGATCAATAAAACTTTTCGCCGCTTTGCTAAAACGCTCAGCTTGACCAGACTGTTCTGCGAGGGAGCTAATTAAATCATTAGCGGTAGCACTGCCATATTGATGCTTGTGAATGTAATTACGCACGCCTTGTTTGAATTTTTCTTCGCCTAAATAGCTCTCAAACATATTTAAAACGGCTGCACCTTTTTGATAAGTAATGCCATCAAAAGCCGTTTGAATATCTGCATTACTTAAAATTGGCTGACGGATACGGCGTACACTGACCAAACTATCGCTTTTCATCGCGCCTGCGGTATCAACGACACGTTCTAAGTCAGCGTTGAATTCAGGATGTAATTGTTGGGTAATTTTACTTTGCATCCACGTGGCAAAAGATTCATTCAACCACAGGTCATCCCACCACGGCATGGTCACCACATCCCCAAACCACTGATGTGCCAACTCATGTGCATTGACATTAAATGAACTCTGCACAAAAGACACGGGAGAGTCTTTATCCAGCAACATCAAATAATCTCTAAATGTGATCAGCCCTGGATTTTCCATAGCGCCAGCAGCAAAGTCAGGTGCAGCAAGCAAATCCAGCTTGTCGAATGGATATCCGAATGCAAAATAATCTTCTAATGTTTTTAAAATCGCGGGGGTTTCAGACAAGGCATGCTGCATTTTTTCGGCCTTAGCATCGGGTGCCAGACCTCGTAATTTAATCGCCTGTTTACGCCACTCAGTCGCACCAATATCAGGACCTTGTTGTACTTGCCAAGGACCAACCGCCAATGCCAGTAGATAGGTTGGTAGTGGTTTGGTCGGTGCAAAGCTTAAAGTTTTCCACCCCGATTGTTCGACCTGTTCAGAGACTTGATTGGTATTGGCAAAACCAGAATATTTGATTGGTATGGTTAAGCGAATATTAAATGGCGTTTTAAAGCGCGGCTCATCAAATGATGGAAAAGATTGACGGGCACTGATCGCTTCCATTTGGGTCATGACATAAGGTTTACCCTCAAACTCAATTTTATAAATACCATCCAGTTGCTGATCATAATCTGCGTTAAAATCCAATACTAAGCGGTATTGTCCTGCGGGTAGTGTCTTGGCAAATTTAATCAGACTGACACCATCGACTTCCGAAGCTTGCTCATATTTGGCCGTGGTTTTCTGCCCAGTTGCGGATAGGATGTTGGCGTCTTTTACCGATAAAGATTTACCATGAATCCAAACATGATCGGTTGCTTGGGTCAGTTTTAAATGGATTGTGGTTTTACCCGTATAACTTTTTTGTGCAGGATCAATTTTAAAATCTAAATCATAAGATTCAGGTATGGCCCATTCAGGTAATTTGCCGATTGGAATTTGTTCATTGCTATTTGATGCAAAAATCTGTGTTGCAGATAATGAAAGTAATGTTGTCAGTAGCAATTGTTTTTTAAATGAAGGTTTGACCAACATAGGAGATCTGTCCTCTGTAGTTTTTAAAATAAAAAGACGCAGCAAATGGTGTACCACGTCGCTGCATCCACACATCATTCTTAGAATTTATAATTAAACTCCAACCAACCCTGACGGCCGATTGGTGAATATGATCCTATTGGATAATATGGCCATCCGCCTGTGTCATCGTGTTTCACTTTGTCAAATAGATTGTTCACAATGATTGATGCAGAGGCCTTGGGTGAAATTTTATAAGTTCCACTCCAATTGACTAAATAAGTCGGGCTTAAGTAAGCCGTTTGATTACCGTTTGGAATCTTGCCATAGCGATTGACTAATATGGTTGATGCCCAATCACCGAGACTCCAACTGAGACTGGTATTAAAGCGGTCTCGCCAATCTGGAATGGTTAAGTCTTTTAAATAGTTATCTTTCTCGCCATCTTTTGACTGTTGATATTCACGTTCAAGCACACGGCTATAATTCACCGTCCACAGGAAGTTACCTAAATTTTCTGTTTTCCAACGCCATTTACTGGTGAAATCAATCCCTCGAGTATGATCTGAGGCAGCATTGATCGGAACAATATTGATATTGTTGATCACATTTGGATCAACCACTGCATTTGTAGGATTGCGCTCTACACGTGCCAACGCATCAACACATTGTGCCGAATTGATATCTTGTGCACCCAAACGACAATCAGCTTCTAAGCGTAAAATCTTATCTTCACTTAAATTGGTTACCAGATTATCAATTTTGATATCCCAATAATCAACGGAAATATCAAACTTATTACTCGGAGACCAAACAAACCCTGCACCATAAGATTTACCTTCTTCTGGCTTTAAATCTTTGTTGCCCGTTAGTGTGTAGTTCGCGCCAGGCGAATAATCTTTAAAGCTACATTTATCTAACGCTTGCCCCGTTTGACTACAACGTAAATAATCGGTGGTACTTGGGAAATACCCTCTTTGTTTATTTAAAAACAGATAGTTCATATCTGGTGCACGAAAACTGGTGGCGTAGTTGCCTCGCACCAATAAGGTTGGATATGGTCTAAATTCTAAGCCTGAACCAAATGTGAATTTATCAATACTACTATCTGACAAGGCATAGCGGTCATAGCGTCCAGATAAGGTTAAATTGAGTGGCTTGGCTAAAGGTAAGAATAATTCCGTACCCAACGCCTGACGGGTACGTGCCCCACCATATTCGCCACTGGAAGTGGCATTATAGAAGTCCCCATTTTCCACCGCCTTATCGGGTTTGATTTTAAAACCTTGGCGTCCAATTTCTGCCACCGCAGCAAGCTTAGCTGTTCCTGCAGGCAATTCAAACACATCACCGTTGGCACTTATAGTTAAACTCTGTGCCCAAGACTTGTCGTTTTCCTCAGTTGTACCTGAAATGCTTCTAAACTCACTCGCGGTCAGTGGCCGACTGATACGATCTAAATGCGGGGAATAAATTGGAATACCATCTTGATCTGCCCCCAATTGCCGACCTAAGAAATATTCATCAACATTCGAACGTACCAGCCCTTGTTTACCCAATTGACTGGTATAAATCGAGCCATTATAGGCTGCTTCATAACGCCAGCTACTGTCCCCAATATCGCCACGGATACCAAAGTTCAAATTAGAAGATAGTTCTTTCCATTTTTTATTGGCTTGCTCGACACCACCGAGTTCTTCTGGTGCAAAACGTCGTGTCCAGATTTCATAATTTCCTGTGTCTTGATTGAGGAAATAGCCACTACTTGCGCCTAAAGAAGTCCATGTCGGGCCACGGGTATTGTTTTCAATTTGATTGGCACCAATCAAAACATCTGCGAACAACTGGATTTTCTCATTCAGTTCATAATCTAAACCGAGATAACCATTTTGACTGCGATTCTTGGTTTGGACCGTCCAATAGGTCGGTCGGGCCAGACCACTGGCACAATTATCGGTCCCCGCTTTTCCAATATTTTTTACTGAGCCTTTAAATAGATCATCAAATGCGTCACAGCCACCTATAGAAAGGTACTGACCTGTCTTGGCATTTTTACGTCCAACGATCGTGTCTGGCTTTTCCCCTCGAAGCGTTCGGCTCGACATGAAATCTCGGTCAGCCGCCCAAATTGGTTCGCGCCCACTCAGTTCAACACCATAAACCAGATTGAGCTTGTCCAATGTTTTACTGCCACTCAATTGTAGACGTAAATTTTCACCACCTTCTTTAGTGCCACCTGCCTTGATATTGAATTGTGTCCCATCAGTTTTCTTTTTCAGGATGATATTGACTACACCCGCAATCGCATCTGAACCATAAATCGCGGAAGCTCCACCATTTAAGATTTCAATGCGGTCAATAATCGCAGTCGGAATATTGGCTAAATTGACAAAATTCACAGCGCCGTCATAAGGCACTGGATAATCTGCAACTCGGTGTCCATTAATTAAGGTTAAGGTATGGTTCGGCCCTAAACCGCGCAAACTAATCGCATTGGCTGCGGGAGTAAAAGTATTGCCATAATCCGCGCCTTGTACAAAACCTGTGTTTTGCGTCAGGTTATTCAAGGCATCAAAGGCATTACTAAAACCGTGTTTCTCGATATCGGCTGCGGTAATCACGGTCACACTGGTTGGGCCATCTTTCTGGGCTTTGGAGATACGTGAACCTGTCACCGCAACATGCACCACTTTATCCGATGTTGTCGTTGTTTGTGGCTGTTCTACATTTGTCTCCGCATGGCTCTCTAATGGATGAAGACATGCAATAAAGACAAAAACAAAACAACCTTTGTTTTTAACAGCCCCAAGATATTTCAAGTAATTTAGATACATATTTATGAATGAGTAAAATGAAGACCGCCCTAATATATCTACTTTTATTTAGTTGATTTATACACATTTTTTATAGGGATATGTGTGAATAAGATATACCAAATGGTTGATTATTTATCATAAAAACTAAAATAACTCCCCCATAAAATAAAACCTTTTTCATTCAATCACTCCCAGTCACAAATTTACCAATGCGCCTAAACGGGTTAAATTTTAAAAACTCTCTAGCCACAACCCAAATCTTGAGTTATTTTCTGCTAACATAGCCCTTTAGCGGGTGGGACACACACCACATAAAGCTGAGCTATCCTTCATCATCAACCACTTTCATCCAAATTCTTTAATCATTAAATGCTGTAACTCATGACTATGAATATCCAACAGGCACTCAATAACATTACCAAGAACATCCATCTGACCCAGCCACAAATGGAAGATGTCATGCGCAGTATCATGCAAGGTGAAGCCACTGATGCTCAAATCGGTGCGCTAATGATGGGCTTGCGCATGAAGGGTGAAAGTATTGATGAAATTACAGCCGCTGCACGTATTATGCGTGAATTCGCGATTAAAATTGATGTCAGTGATATTCCTCATCTGGTAGATATCGTGGGTACAGGTGGTGATGGTCAAAACTTATTTAATGTTTCAACCGCTTCAAGTTTTGTGATCGCTGCTGCGGGAGCAACTATTGCGAAACATGGTAACCGCGGTGTATCAAGTAAATCAGGTTCTTCTGACGTGCTGGAACAGATTGGCATTCAACTTGATTTAGACATGCAGCAAACAGAACGTTGTATCCGTGAAATGGGCGTAGGTTTCCTGTTTGCGCCAAATCACCATAAAGCCATGAAATATGCGGTAGCGCCACGTCGTGAATTGGGCATTCGCAGTATTTTTAACTTACTTGGTCCACTCACCAACCCTGCTGGCGTAAATCGTTTTGTAATTGGCGTATTCTCAGATGAACTTTGCCGTCCTATTGCTGAAGTATTAAAACAGCTTGGTGCCGAGCATGTACTGGTGGTGCATTCTAAAGATGGTCTGGACGAAATCAGTCTGGCTGCACCAACTGCAGTTGCTGAACTCAAAGATGGCGAAGTTACTGAATGGACCCTGAACCCTGAAGACGTTGGTATCGCCTCTCAAACTCTCACCGGTTTAGTCGTCAATAGTTCTGAAGAGAGCTTAAAGCTAATCAAAGATGCTTTGAGTCGTGATAAATCAGACGTAGGCGAAAAAGCAGCAAATATGATTGCACTGAATGCAGGTGCAGGCATTTACGTCGCAGGTATTACCAAAACCTATAAACAAGCTGTTGAGCTGGCTCAAGATATTCTTTACGGCGGACAAGCCTTAGAAAAAATGAGTATCTTGGCTGAATTTACCAAGACATTGAAACAATATCAGGCAGACTAAGGACTTCTCATGATCGATATTCAAAATACCATTTTAGGTAAAATTGTTGACCGCAAACATGAGGAGCTTGCAGTACGTTTAAAACAACGTAGCTTGCATGATGTTGAGCAGTGGGCAAATGCAGCAACGCCTGTGCGTGGTTTTGCTAATGCTTTACGGCACAAGCGTCCTGCTGTGATTGCTGAAATTAAAAAAGCATCACCTTCTAAAGGTGTGATCCGTGCAGACTTTAATCCTGCAGAAATTGCACAACAATATGAACAGGCGGGCGCTGCTTGCTTATCGGTATTGACCGATGTGGATTTCTTTCAAGGTGTAGACGAAAATATTGCGATTGCACGTCAGCATTGTGCCCTACCTGCTTTGCGTAAAGATTTCTTGATTGATCCTTATAATGTGGTGGAAGCACGTGCGCTACATGCCGATTGTATTTTATTGATCGTGGCATGTTTATCAGATCAACAACTGGAAGAAATGTCAAAAACGGCATTTGAACAGCAGTTGGATGTGTTAGTTGAAGTGCATGATGAATATGAATTAGAGCGTGCGCTAAAACTTTCTGAACAATGCATTTTGGGTGTGAACAACCGTAATCTTAAAACCTTTGATGTGGATTTAAATACCTCATTGCGTTTAAAGAAATTATTGCCTACTTCCCGTATTTTGGTCACTGAAAGTGGTATCGCCACACCTGCTGATGTAGAAATGATGCAAGCCAATGATATTCATACTTTCCTTGTCGGTGAAAGCTTTATGAAACAGCCTCGCCCTGATCAAGCATTTCATGAATTGTTTGGGCAACCTGAGCAGATCTAAGCAAATCAGGTTCAAGGTAAAATTTTGCCTTGAACCTTTAAAATGTTGCTAGAACTAAATATAAACTCTAAATAAAGAATAAAAATTAGAGTTTAAAATACTAAAAGATTAAAAATTAATGAAACGAAATGAGTAATTTTTTATTAATCCTGGGTCTGATCTTTTTAGTTGGCTTTCCTGTTTATAGTCATCTATTTTTCTACGAAAAAATTCAGAGATTTAAAGATCCAAGAGTTTTTTACTACTTTACGATTATTCCTGGCTGCATTCTTATTGGCATTGCCATGTATTTCTCCCCCGCAAAGACCTACATCAAAACTGAAGAGTGTGGCATCGTAAAACAATATAAAATGTTCCCGAAGAAACGAAGTCAAATCGAGCGTCTAGCGATTGTCATGGACCAATCTGGCTATATTCGTTATTTTGACTTTGATCATACTCTGCCGCGTGTTCAAGTAAATGAGCATACATGCTTTGAACTTTATGATCGCTTTAAGAATAAAAGCTTAAACCAATCACGCATTATCAAAATTATTACGCCTCCTTAAGTAATAAACGCCATTAAACATTTAGTTTTTTAATACAAAGATCACAGTAGAAGTAAAAACTAAATTAATTTCTCACCTACACATTCAATTCTGTCTAATGATTTAAATTGCATTCCTTTTCCCCATGAATGCAATTCAGTTCAAATCATCATGGTTTCGGACTATAATTTTATATCTCTCGTATCTTGCCAATTTTTCTAAACTTATGAGTAAACACGATTCATCGCTTTCTAAAGACCAGTTTAACTTACTGAAAGCCTTTAAAAAGCAAATCTCTAATCCTCAAACGAGTGCTATTGCCAAACAAGCAGAGTCACAAAAAGCTCCAGCCGTTGCTGAAGAGTTGGAAGATACTGAGCTTTTTAAAAAAGCCCTGCTTGGGGTAAAACCAATCGACAATCAAAATATTGCCGATACTCGCGTTGCACGCAGTAAAAAAGTCGATGCCCAAACCTTGGCAAAACGTGCAGCAGCAGAAGGTGGCGCAGAGCAAGAGCTTACAGAAATTTCCGATACCCAAGCAATCTTAAATCCTGTTGCCAGCCAAGCAACTTTAAGCTATCGCATTGCGACCTTGCAGCACAAAGTATTTGAAGACTTAAAAGCAGGCAAAATTCGCTGGTTCGAGGCGGTTGACCTACATGGCTGTACCGTTGAGCAAGCACGTGCTGCGGTTTTACAAGTACTTCAAATGGCAAAAGATGAAAATCAAAATGTCGTTAAAATTGTGCACGGTAAAGGGCCTGAAGCAATTTTAAAAACCTATGTCAATGGTTGGCTCAGACAGCATCGTGATGTGCTTGCTTTCGTTAGTGCGCCAGAAAATCAAGGCGGTACAGGAGCGGTTTTAGTCCTGCTCAAACGTGCCGAAAAGAACCCTAAGTACAAACAGTAATCGGCATTTTTATCAAAATTAAGATTTCCAATCGTTTTCTGATACAATTGCCGTTTTTGTTCAACCCACCTAAGTGAACATTGTTATGTCTATGCAGCAATCGTACGCAAATATCTTAACTGCCGTTGGTGAAGACCTAAATCGCCCGGGCTTAAAAGATACGCCAATGCGTGCGGCTAAAGCTTTCTCTTTTTTAACTTCTGGCTATAGCAAAACGCTTGAAGAAGTTACAAATAGCGCGCTCTTCCCTTCCGATAACCATGAAATGGTATTGGTCAAAAATATTGAATTTTATTCACTTTGTGAACATCACCTACTGCCATTCTATGGTCGTGTGCACATTGCATATTTACCTGAAGGTCAAGTTTTAGGTTTATCAAAATTTGCGCGTATTACAGAAATGTTTGCACGTCGTCTACAAGTTCAAGAGAACTTGACACAGCAAATTGCAGAAGCAGTTGCAGAAGTGACTCAAGCACGTGGTGTTGCAGTTGTAATTGACTCTGCACATATGTGCATGATGATGCGTGGTGTAGGTAAACAAGAGTCGACTACACGTACGGTTTCTTTTGTTGGTGATTTTAAAACCGACAAAGATGTACGTCGTGAATTCTTAAGCGCTGTTCCTGAAAACTATTAAGCTAAGCAGCCCTAGAATGTCATCAGTTCAGTTAGCAGGTTTCGGCGATTTAATCGCAAATGAAGCAAGTATTGATTATCCTCGTCCTGATCGTTTGGTTCGAGGTAATCCTGAACGTCTAACCTATAGTTTATATGAACATCCACATATGGACTGTGGCATTTGGCAATGTGAAGTCGGTGCTTGGAATATTCAATTTGCTGCCAACAAACAAGAGTTTTTTCAGGTCATTGAAGGAATTGTGCGTATCCACGACGCAAAAACCAATTCTTTTATTGAAGTAACTGCTGGAAATGCAGGGATTATTCCACCCGCATTTGTCGGTACATTTGAAGTCATTGAAGCAGTTAAAAAATACTATGTGATTGTTGAGTTTTGATCTGCCTAGCCCGCTCCGATCAAACTTTCATAATATTTAACCGCTAAAAAAAGTGTACATAACCCACGCCAATTTTATTCCAGTCTTTATGATCCTGCTGTTCAAAATCCCAGTTTAAACGTAAAGCATGATTTGTATTCAAACTATATTGAAGTTGCGTACCGACTCTTAAATTCCACTGACTCCGATCTTGCCAATACGGTAACTCAATCTGTACCACGCTGTTAATATTGTCTGTCCACAGATTCATACATCCTACCGTTGGTCCTACTCCAACACGCCAGCCTTTATCTAAATTTTTGCCACCTTGAATATGACTTTGCAACTGGGCATAACACAAATTTCGACGATCATAATCTGCCACGCTATAGCCAACTTGCATATTTAGATTCATCACACCATGTTGCTGATCCTCACTAAACTGCCCTTTCTCAACTGACTCCTGTTTCCAACCTAAATTAAAACCCCAAGTGAGTGGTGATTTAAAGGGCTGAATCGGGTTATAGGAATTTACCGACAGTAGATCTAAATGTTCTAACTTAAGCTTGTCGTCACGGTATTGCAGACTGCCATCTAAAAACAAAAGTTGTGTGCCTGCACGATAGCCACCTTGTGGATCTATCAAATCGTGATAAGCCTGACGATGCCCAAGTTCAATAAACTTCTGTCCTTGTACTTCACCCACATTTACCGACAAGTTACGGGCATGGTGCCCTTCTACAGGCTGCTTTTTCGGGCGTATCGGTTCTTGACGCTGTTTATCAATTTCGATTTGACTACGCTGAGCAAGCAACTGACGTAATTGAGGTTGGGCAAAATCCGCATCTACCTTATGGCTAATATATTGTAGATATAAATCGTCATAAGCCATTTCTAAAATCTTGGCCTGATCTTGTGGCTGATATGCTTTTAAAATGGGTTGAGTCTGATCTGTCTCGGTAAAAGCAACCTGATGAGCGACTTTGGCTAAAGCTGTGCCATGCTGCTTGGCTTGAGCAAGTAATTGGGTTTCCAAAGCTGGTCGATACACGACTTCTTTTACTAAATTTTGTTGATCGACAGCCTTCAAGGTTTCAATTGGAATGGCAGCATAGTTAAACTGCTGTTTTAAGTTTAAATTAGGACGTACTAAATCAATTAAGCCAAGTAAACGGTAGGCACAGTTATCGCTAACAAAATAATAAGGGAAACTCACATGCTGCATTTCCCAAATATGCTCAACTAGAAACCGAGTTTCCTCTGGGGTTAAATTCAGCTCATACTCCCACAGGTCACGGCTTTCAAAATCACCATATTCTTTTACCTTACGGTAATACGGCATTAGAGAATATTCGCCAGGATACTGTCCAGTTAAGCCCTTCCATGCATAAGACCAGTTATCATCACCTTTCACTGTGGCAGCATAGTTCACGGCATAGGACACTAGATTGAGTTGCTTCTGATCTTTAGGGTCTAAGCGTAGCAAGGTATGTCCAAACATCGAACTAGGATTACCCATAAAATCCGTTGCATAAATCAAAGTCGCTTTATACGGCTTGATTTGATTGATCCAATCCTCAAATTCCGTACAATTTACTTTTGGCAGCTGTTGATCACTGAGGTTGAGCTGTTGCATCAACCAGCGGCTACGCGCGGGAAATTTACAACGGATGGATTGGTTATCTGGAGCTTCTACGAATAAGGCTTTAATGTCGGCTTGTAATTCATTCTTTAAATTTTTTTTACCATCTTTTGCATAAAAATAACCCGCATAAGTAACTTCACTATTTTGTTTTTGGTCGGCATACATCAAGCGCTGCCATGTGATGTGCTGATCTAATTGTTTTTGTTTCGCGATGTCCAAATAAGTTTGAAAATCTGATTCAACCGTCGCATGGGCAAAGTTGCACATCAAAAACGCAAGCGCAAAAGTAGCTAATTTCATTCAATCGCAATTTTTAAAATAATAGGAAATCGGTATAAGAAAACCCTGCCATTAAGACAGGGTTTTAGCATGAAGCAATTAAACGTATGCTTTAAGCACAGCGTCTTTTGCCATCACGCCTTGTAATGCATCAAGAACTTGCAGTGAGTTGGTATTTTTGCTTGAATAAATTTCAGCAAAGTTTGCTTTAGACACAGCAAAGAAACGTGCTTTGTCATTGGCTTTAATTTGCATTAATTCAGCAAGCACATTTAAGCTTTCGCCTTGGCCAACGGCCATATCACGCGCTAAAGATTCAGCATTTTCATTGGTAAAAGTCACCACTTGAGCTGTTACAGTACCACCTTGACGGCATCCTAAAGTACCAAAAGTAATACCTAATAATTGGTTGGTAAAAATACCATTGGTTGTCGCAGCAAGAATTTTAGGTGCAACACCTTTTTTACCTGCCCAAATTTGTGTACCAGCACCACAACCGACATCATTATCAGCCATTGCAACTGTTGAACCAGCGGCCAATAGAGCAGCTAATGCAATTTTTTTTAACATAGGAACGATCTCCAGTATCAATTATTCTTCAGTATTTGTTATCACTATTGTGTTGTGTAATTCTTCCTACACAAAAGTTAAAATAGCGAGCTTAGCGCGCTTTAGCAAATAAATTTTGAAATATATCTGAAATATTCATAACAAAAGGAAATTAGATGCTCGTTTTAAACGATCTTCGAATGGCCTAATTTAACCGCCAAGCCCCATTTTTATCTCGCGTCCCCAAGATTTTTAATACCAACACTAAGCTCAGCAATAATAATAAATACCATGAACCTAATTTACCCCACCCCACCATATGCCATACATCGACTTGGCTTGGGTACAACCAAATTTTATAGAAGGTACTGATGTTCTCTGCAATCCAGATCAAGAAGGCAAGCAACAATAAAATCGGCAACATTGGCACCCTAAAACGATGCTGTTGCAATTGAAAATAAAGTTTTGTTTTCCAGAAAATCACAATACTCCAAATAAATAATGCAACACGAATATCAGGAATAAAAAACTTGGTCATAAAGTTGAGATAAGACAACACTGCCAAACACAGCATATTGCCAAAATTCGGCAAATTCTCGAAGGAAACGTTATAGAGCCGCAAAGAGCGTGCAAAAAAACTCCCCACTGCTGAATACATGAATCCCGCAAACAACGGCACAGTAAGTAATTTCAATACCGCTGGTTGTGGGTACTGCCATGAGGCAATCGCTGGATGGGTCAAAAATATTTCCATTCCCATCGCCATGATATGGAATAAAGCAATGACTTTTGCTTCTGCCCATGACTCAAGCTTTAAATAGATCAGACAGACTTGAATGATCAAGGCATAAAACAACAAATAGTCATAACGAAAGAAGCCCCAATATTCATGACTTCCCATCGGTGCGGTGACTGCAAATGCAATCAAAAGCAACAATCCAAATAAGGCAGCCGAAGCTGCCTTAAAGATAAAGTTGAGCGGTAATACAATCAACTGCACAAAACTGATCCTAGCGTGTTTATTTTGAAATACTTAAAAATATCAACCTAAATATTTAGCACTGTATTCATGTACAGTATCTACAAAAATCTTAGGTTGTGCTGGATCGACCCATTGGGTAATACCATGACCTAAGTTTGCGATATAGCCTGTTTTTTCACCATTGGCATAAGCATCATCAATCATGGCTTTCACTGATTTTTCAATTGAAGCGGCTGAACCATAAAGCACAGCTGGATCTAAATTACCTTGTAATGCAGCTCGTCCTGCAACCACATCACGTGCAGTATAAAGCGGTGTGGTCCAATCTAAACCAAACGCATCAGCCCCTGTGGTGAGCATCGTTTCCAACCACTGACCACCACCTTTAGTGAACACAATAATCGGAATACGTTGACCATCTTTTTCACGTTGAAGACCTGCAATAATTTTGGTCATGTAGTTCAATGAAAATTCAACATATTCTCTATGCGCGAGCGCACCGCCCCAGCTATCAAAAATCTGGATCGCTTGTGCACCTGCATCAATTTGCGCATTCAAATAATCAATCACTGAATCAGCTAAATGATCTAGCAAAGCATGTAACACTTCTGGCTGTGCGTACATCATATTTTTAATGAAGCGAAACTCTTTACTTGATCCACCTTCAACCATATAAGTTGCTAAAGTCCACGGACTGCCAGAGAAACCAATCAAAGGAACTTGGCCATTTAAAGCAGAACGAATGGTCGAAACAGCATTCATGACATAAGCCAGATCAGACTTAGCATTTAATTTAGGTAAATTTGCCACATCTTGTTCAGTACGTACTGTTTTATGAAACTTTGGCCCTTCGCCTGTTTCAAAATACAAACCTAAACCTAAAGCATCAGGAACCGTTAAAATATCTGAAAATAAAATCGCAGCATCAAGCTCATAACGGCGTAGTGGCTGTAAAGTCACTTCACAAGCAAATTCGGTATTTTTACATAGAGATAAGAAATCCCCTGCCTGCGCACGAGTTTCACGATATTCTGGTAAATAACGCCCTGCTTGACGCATCATCCATACAGGCGTGGTGTCTACAGGCTCACGTAATAAAGCTCGTAAGAAACGATCATTTTTCAACGTTGTCATTACCAATCTCTAAATTGTTTCATGTAGCGCGCATCATAACAAAGTTAGCTAGGAATTTATAATTTCAATAGCATTCAAATTTATGAGCTGAAATAAATTTCGCTTTTACACAAAACTGCTACTGCAAGCTGCATTATTTTCTGTAATACTTGCAATATCTTATATCTCAATATGAATAATTCTTAAGGTTGAATTACATGTTTGTTCGCTCATTACTCGCTATGAGTTTAAGTTGTATTCTTGCTAATGTTGCTTTTGCTGCGCCAACAACTGAGCAACCATTAAATCCAAAACAAATTACAGGTTCGGTCCAAGATCCGATTGATCCCTTAGCCATTGAGCGTTCGGCATCAAGTGTTGTTGCTGACCCTGCGTCAAGTGTTGCAGCTCCAGCGGTATCTGAACCTCAAGTCAATACGGGTGCGGCATCAGTCGTATCGCAAAAATTAGAAAATACACCGGATACCACCACGGCAACAACCGCTGCTCCAGCTGCTAAAATTTCATGGACTTTAGACAGCATGAATAATGCTGAATATCCTGAAGCTTTGCCAAAAGGACAACTTCCTGCCTACGCACGCGCACATGTCATGTTGAACAATGCACATGCATCACCAGGTGCGATTGATGGTTCAAACGGTAAAAATACGCTAAAAGCAATTGCATCATTCCAGCAAATGAATGGTTTAACACCAACAGGTCAGTTAACCAAGGAAACTTGGGATGCATTGGTTGCTAAGCAGACTAAGCCAGCTTATGTTGAGTACACCATTACCGATGCAGACTTAAAAGGTCCATATGCTGACTCAATCCCTTCTGATTATGCACTACAAGCAAAAATGAAAGGTTTGTATTACACCCGCGTAACAGAGATGTTAGGTGAAAAATTCCATATGGATGAAAATTTCTTAAAGAAACTGAATCCAACTGCAACATTTAAAAAAGCAGGTGAAAAAATTATTGTGGCCAATGTCCGCAATGACTTACCTGAAGATATTCATTTGATCGTTGCACACAAAGGCGCAAGACAGCTTTATTTGTTCAATAGCCGTAATCAAATGATTGCATCATTTCCTGCAACAATTGGCAGTACTGATACGCCTTCTCCAGCAGGTACCTATAAAGTAGTCGGTGTTGCCAAAAACCCTTGGTATAGTTATTCACCATCTAACTTTGTGCAAGGTAAAAACCTTAAACCACTTTCTCTACCACCTGGTCCAAATGCACCAGTCGGTAATATTTGGATTGGTTTAAGCAAAAAATCATTTGGTATTCATGGTACACCAAACCCATCTTTAATCTCTAAGACTGCATCACACGGCTGTATCCGTTTAACCAACTGGGATGCCAATGACTTAGGTGCTAAAGTACGTTCAGGTGTTACTGTAAAATTCTTAGAATAATCTAGGCATTTTCTACAAAAAACCGAATATCAAGCACTGATATTCGGTTTTTTATTTCAAAATACTTTCTTCTATATTTGGTAAAGGCTGATAATAAATCTGATTGCGTCCAAGTTGTTTTGCTCGATACAAAGCTTTATCTGCTGTATGAATCAACATCTCTTGGCTAATTTTTGGATTACCATTAAATACCGTAATCCCCAAACTAATAGTTACATGATTAGATACCAATGATTTATCATGCGGAATCATTAAGCGGTCAATTGCACGATAGATATTGGTCGCAACTGCATAAGCACCTTGTGCAGAGGTCTCAGGCAACAGTACAACAAACTCCTCCCCTCCATAACGAGCAATAAAATCCATATGTCGAATCGAGCTTTTAATAGTTTTCGCAATAGCTGAGATCACCTGATCGCCCATTTGATGCCCATAAAAATCATTATAGTTTTTAAAATAATCAATATCGATAAATAAGACCGATAGCGATTTGCGCTCTTTACAGGCTAAATCATAGTAATAGGTACACATCTCTTCAAAGGTACGTCGATTTGACACATCGGTCAGTTCGTCATGCTGACTCAGATGTAACAGCTCAGATGCCTGTATCCGTAAAATCTGCTCATCAATTTCTGAAATTTTGGACTTTATAAATATTTTTCTTTCTTTTGAAGTCAACATCACACTAATCGAGAAACCCAGCAGTAAGCTTCCTATTAGTGTGCGCCCAATCATCAAAAAATCACTAGGGTTATCAAACCAATATAAAAGAAACAAAATCGAAATTGCGGCAAAGGAACCAATCCATAACATATGTAGTGGTCGAATGCCACTCAGGATAAAACCCAACATATACAGAAATGCAATGAGGACCATGGCCTGATTTTGCAGTACCAGATTTGAAACACTCATCATCAAAAATGAGGTGAATACAATGGTCAGGAACACTATCAGGCAAGCGGCAGGGTAAAATAAAGGATTGAGTTTTTTAAAGCGTGAAAAAGCCCAGAATAAGAACAGTGCAATCCCCACAACAATTAAGCTGAGAATACTGTAGATAAAATCGAGGGCAAAATATGTACTGCCACGAATCACGAGAAAATTAGATGGCAGGATCAACAGCACAAATATGGTATAGGTAATCACCCCCTGACCAAAGAACTGAATCGCATTGAGACGTGTTCTGTCTACATTAAATTTCCAGAATTCATTTTCTAATTTTTGCGGTAAAGTTTGATGGGTATTCTTAGATTTAGAATGTTGGGCAACAAGCTGCTCGAGGTCTTCTTTCGACCTCCGCAATTGATCAAGATCATAGCCGTTGTCCATCCCAGATACTCTTTTTATGCTGCACTATTTTTGTGCCGCATAAAAAATAACATAAATTATCATTTTGTCATGCGCTTTGCTTAACCACTTATCCGTAATTCTAGTTACCATTTTCACACTTTATGCATTATTATTTGTATTATTTTTAAGTTTGAAGTAGACCTTGAATACTCTTACACTTTTGCAACCTGATGATTGGCACGCACACCTGCGTGATGGTTTAGCTTTAAAACGTACTGTTCCTGATTTAGCCAAACAATTTGCCCGCGCAATTTGTATGCCCAATCTTGTCCCACCCGTTAAAACGGTAGAAGAAGCTTTAGCTTATCGCGAGCGTATTCTTGCCCATGTGCCTGAAGGCTTAAATTTTGATCCGCGCATGGTACTTTATTTTACCGATTACACTTCTCCTGACGAAGTGCGTAAAATTAAAGAGTCTGAATTCGTCAATGCGATCAAGCTTTATCCTGCGGGTGCGACCACCAACTCGGATAATGGTGTTAGTGATATTCGCAAAGTGTATGCCGTGATTGAACAACTGGAAGAACATCAGGTTCCATTGTTACTGCATGGGGAAGTGACGCATAATCACGTCGATATTTTTGATCGTGAAAAAAGATTTTTAGATGAAGTGCTATCGCCTTTACTCAAACAGTTCCCAAAATTAAAAGTCGTGTTAGAACACATTACAACAAGTGATGCGGCGAATTTTGTACTCGAACAAGATCGTAATGTTGCAGCAACCATTACTCCGCAACATCTATTATTTAACCGTAACGACATGTTGGTTGGCGGCGTAAAACCGCATTTCTATTGCTTACCGATTTTAAAGCGTCAAACCCATCAAACAACATTGTTGGAAGTCGCAACCAGCGGTAATCCGAAATTTTTCTTAGGTACTGACAGTGCACCCCATTCACAAGATGCCAAAGAAAATGCCTGTGGATGTGCGGGTTGTTATAGCGCACCAAATGCCATTGAGCTGTATGCACAAGCCTTTGATCAAGTCGGAAAGCTAGAACGCTTAGAAGGCTTCGCAAGCTTATTCGGTGCTGACTTCTATGGTTTGCCACGTAATACCTCAACCATTACCTTAGTCAAAGAAGATATTACTATCGCAGAATCTTTAGACTATCTCGATGACCAAAAAATTATCCCACTTCATGCAGGCAAAACCTTGCATTGGAGAAAAGTGTGACCCAAGAAGAAAATAAAGCCCCTGTCATCGGACAGCGTTTTCGTGGATTCTTACCTGTTGTTGTCGATGTGGAAACAGCAGGTTTTAATTCGCAAACCGATGCCCTACTCGAAATTGCGTGTATTCCGATCATCTATGATGAACACGGGCAATTTATACCTGGCCCTTCATTCCAAGCGCATATCAACCCTTTTGAAGGCGCAAATCTTGACCGCCGTTCATTAGATTTTATTGGTATTGATCCTTTCAATCCAATGCGTGTTGCGATGGCTGAAGATGAGCGCACTGCCTTGCGTCGTATTTTCAAATCATTGACTGAAGTACGTAAAGCTCAGCATTGTACTCATGCTGTATTGGTTGGTCACAATGCACACTTTGATTTAGGTTTCTTACAAGCAGCAATTGCACGCACAGGAACAAAAAATCAAAATCCATTTCACAGTTTTTCAGTATTTGATACTGTGACGCTGAGCGCAGTCATGTTTGGCCAAACCGTGTTGGCACGTGCATGTATTCAGGCGGGAATCGAGTTTGATGGTAAAGAAGCACACTCTGCTTTATACGATACTCAGAAGACTGCTGAACTGTTTTGCTATATTTTGAACAAACTGTCTCCACACCTTCTTGACAGTTTGGTGACAGAACCCTAATATACACCCACCTCAAGAAGTCCCTATCGTCTAGAGGCCTAGGACATCGCCCTTTCACGGCGGTAACCGGGGTTCGAATCCCCGTAGGGACGCCAAATTTGAAAAAGCCACTGCATTTTAAGACAGTGGCTTTTTTATTTAGTTAAAATATTTCCAATAGCAATTAAAGTACTTTTTGTTCATTTGATTCGGTTTCAAAAATAAATGCCTCTGAGACTAAAGTTGTTTTCTCTTGTGTTTCAGATTCAATAGTTGTTGTTTCGATAGAAGTTATTCCAAAATCTTTTTTAACTTAATCAATATCAGGTGTTCTTTGATAACGAATGATTCGATGTCCCGCCTCAATGATTAAACTATCTCTATCGGCATCTTTATCTTCTTTCCCTTTATGAGATGAGTCATCAAGCTCAACAATAGCCACAATATTGAACTGTTTATCTAATACAACAAAATCCGCGATCTTCCGATTGAACAAATTCCTAGTGGCATAGCCCTGAGCTGTCATAAATGCACTAAACGCAACCTGTGCCAAAACAATATGCTCTGGTAATACTTCCCTTAATCTTAAAAAAGTTGGTTGCTCATTCATTGTTAGAATCCGTTTACCCTTAATCGGATTACGTGCGCCACCTTTGTTTGCTTTTTTAGTATTACCTAAAACTAAAGTAACAATTACAAACACAACAATTAAAATAATTATCCAAGTCATAAATATTCCCCTTAATACGAAAAATATTCTAAATGAAATAGTCAAATTATTAAAAGAATTGTTTAACCAGTATTTTTATTCACTAAAATAAAAAGGACTCCGAAGAGTCCTAAAATATATTATGCAGATTTACGTGAATTTACCCGACCTTTTACAACCGCCTTGATATTCCCCTTCGCATAATTTAAGAATACCAACAATGGTGATAATTTTGGATTCGGCTTTTTACCTTGTCCAATGGCCTTAAACTGCGCTGCATACCAAATGATTTCCATAATTGCCATTTTATCGACAAATGGAATTCCTGTTTTGATTTGATTCACTGCATAACGCACATCATGCCCTGCAATCAAACGATCTGTTAAATCAACTTCAACCGCCAATGGACGTGCAATACCAATAAAATCACATGCACCACTTTCAAGTGCAGCATTCATACCTTCTACAGTACGGAAACCACCTGTTACCATCAATTTACAGGCAACATGTTGGCGAATTTTTTCTGCAAATTCCAAGAAATAAGCTTCACGCGCAATGGTACTGGCTTTACGTTTTTCTGCCTTAGCACCTGCCATTGCAGGGGCTTCATAGGTTCCCCCAGAAATTTCAATAATATCGATTCCCGCAGCATCAATCGCTTTGAAAACGGTAATGACATCTTCTTCTGTGATCCCACCACGTTGGAAATCTGCTGAGTTCAGTTTGACCGAAATGATAAAGTTTTCAGAAGTTGCATCGCGTACCGCCTGATAAGCATCAATCAAGAAACGCATACGATTCTCAATCGAACCACCCCATTGATCCGTACGCTTATTGGTTAAAGGCGATAGAAACTGGCTAATCAGATAACCGTGTGCGCCATGCAACTGTACACCTTCAAAACCTGCTTTTTCACATACTGCTGCTGCTGTCGCAAAACGTTGGATAATATCTAAAATTTCTTCATGTTTAAGCTCGCGTGGCGTACCGAACATTGCTGCAAGCATTGGGCTAAAAGGCACAGCTGAAGGTGCAACCGTTTCCTTATTTAGACCTTTTGGACATTGGCGACCAGGATGTGACAACTGAATCAATTGCACCATGCCATGTTTTTTCCCAACAGCAGCCCATTGCTTGAGTTTTTCCAGATCACGCTCGGTTTCAATTGCAACCACACCCGGTTCATTTTTAGCGCCTACATTCACCATTACGTTTCCTGTAATGGCACAGCCCAAACCACCTTTTGCCCACGCTTCGTATAAACCAATCAATAGATCATTGGGTTGTCCTACATCATTCGCGAGCGCTTCGCTCATTGCCCCTTTGATAATACGGTTTTTAAATGTGGTGTTACGAATCTGGATACTGTCTGCAATCTGACTCATGGTCGTCCTCTGCTACAATTAGAGTATTTGCTCTAATTTAATCTGATTATTGTTACTGTCAAGCATTCTTCCGATGAACTGACAATAGCATATGTCAATTTAATTACAATGCTAATATTCGCTAGCAGAAATAAGCTGACGGGTATATTCAGTCTGAGGCTGGCTAAATAAAAGTGCTGTGGTTTGATATTCCAAGGCTTTGCCTTGATGCATCACTAAGACTTTTTGGCACAGTGCTTTAATGACTTGTAAGTCATGACTGATAAAGATATAGCTAATGTGTTCTTGCTGCTGCAAACGACGTAACAATTGAATGATAGCCAACTGCGTAGTCCGATCCAAGGCCGAGGTCGGTTCATCCAGAATCAGTAGCTTTGGTTTTAGCACCAATGCTCTTGCAAGTGCCACACGTTGCCGTTGCCCACCAGAAAGTTGATGTGGATACTTATCTTTGTCCGCTAAAGATAATTCGACTTTTGCCAAAACAGCGTCAACTTCAGCTTGGCACTGTTGCATTGAAATGGGTTGAAGATGAAGCCCTTCGGCAATGATCTGTTCAACTGACATACGAGGATTCAGGCTACTAAATGGATCCTGAAACACAATCTGAAAATCACGTCGAAGTGGTCGAAGCTGTTTTTGAGTCAACAGGTTTAAATCTTGTGCCTGAAAATGAATAGAACCTTCGCTACTGATCAGCCTTGCAATTGCAAAAGCCAAAGATGATTTACCTGAACCACTCTCTCCAACGATGCCTAAAGCCTCTCCCTGAGACAGACTCAACTGGATGGATTCTGCTGCAACTTTATAAGCTTTAATCCAATGAAATAATCCCTGCTGAATCGGATATTTTACTGTGACGTTATTTAATTCAAGCAAGGTTTGCGTCGGCTGTATCGCCAAAGCTTGTCCAAAATTATGATTGAGCAAATGCTGTGTATAGCTCGTTTCAGGATAGGTAAATATCTTCTGAACTTCACCCTGCTCTTCAACTTGTCCTTGATTCAGTACCACAACCTGATCTGCATAATGCTTAACTAAATTAAGGTCATGGCTAATCAAAATAATCGCCATCTTTCGTTGCTGCTGTACGCGTTTTAACAACGTTAAAATCTGTGCTTGTAATACCACATCTAAAGCCGTGGTTGGTTCATCCGCAATTAAAATCTCAGGCTCTAAAGCCAAAGCCATTGCCAACATGACTCGTTGCCTCTGCCCACCAGACAACTCATGTGGATAGCACTTCAGTATATGTGCTGCATCGTGGATCTCGACATCCTGCAACAACGCCACACACCGTTTTCGAATCTCAGTCTTGGCAATACCGAGTCGCATTAGACTCTCGCCTAGCATCTGCTCTACTTTGTGCAAAGGATTTAAAGCGGTCATCGGCTCCTGAAAAATCATAGCTATGCGTTTGCCACGTATCTGCTGTAACTGACTCTTGCTCAAAGCCAGCACATTTTCTCCATCGAGTTCCACTTTGCCTTGTACTGTAAAATGTTCAGGCAACACACCCAGCACAGCCAACAAACTAATGGTTTTACCAGAGCCACTCTCTCCAACAATCGCAACCGTCTGCTCTGGATATAAATCAAAGCTCAAATTTTCAAGCAAGCTTTGTCCTGTTTCACTACGAATACTCAGTTGTTGAACCGTTAATAACGGGGATTGATCAAGCGGTTTATCGTCTTGGGTCAAATGCATCACGTGCAGCCTCCCCGATATAAATCAATAACGAAAGTACAATCGCCAATGTAAAAAAGCCAGACAGCACCAACCACGGCGCATCTAGATTATTTTTACCCTGTAATAATAATTCACCCAATGATGCAGCATCAGGCGGTAGACCATAACCTAAAAAATCCAATGCAGTTAAGGCAATAATATTGGCGGTCAACATAAACGGAATCTGTGACAAACTTGAACTCATTGCATTCGGTAAAATGTGCTTAAAGATAATTTTATGATCCGTTACGCCCAACGCTTGCGCTGCACGGACATAATCAAAATTTCGCGCACGCAAGAACTCTGCACGTACGAGCCCAACCAACTGAGTCCAACCAAATAGCAACATGATCAAAAATAGCCAATAAATGCTGGGACTAAACATACTGACCAAGATCATGACAATGAACAACATTGGTAGACCACCCCAGACCTCCAAAATCCGCTGCCCAACTAAATCAACCCAGCCGCCATAGTAGCCCTGTATTGCGCCAACCATGATGCCAATCACCGCAGAACATAGGGTTAAAGCAAACCCAAATAAAAGAGAAACACGCAGGCCATACAAAATTCGGGCAAATACATCACGGCCTTGGTCATCAGTTCCAAGCCAATTTTGCGAACTTGGCGCTGAAGGCACAGGTACTGCCAATGATAAATTTGGTGTTTGATAAGCAAAAGTAACCAGTGGAGAAATCATCCAGCCATGTTTTTGAATCAATTGTTTTACGGCTGGGTCTTGATAATCTGTAGCAGTTTCAAAGGTGCCGCCAAAGGTCGTTTCTGGATAATCTTTCAAAATCGGGAAATAAAAAGACTGCTGATAGCGAACCAACAATGGTTTATCATTGGCAATCAATTCAGCAAATAAGGACAATACAAAGATCGTTAAAAATAAAATCAGACAGCGAAATCCCAATTTATTTTGCCTAAATCGATCAAAACGTGCACGCATCAAAGGGGACATTATTTTCCACCTCTTGATTCAAAATCAATGCGTGGGTCAATCACTTGATAGAGTACATCACCGATTAAACGCAATATCATCCCGAATAAGGTAAATAAAAATAAAGTACCAAAAATCAGAGGATAATCACGCTGAGTAATCGCTTCAAAACCTAATAGACCAATTCCATCTAAATTAAAAATGATTTCGATAAATAAATTACCGACAAAGAAAATGCCGACCAAAGCTTCTGGTAAAGCGGCCACAACCACTAAAATTGCATTGCGAAACACATGCCCATAAAGAATCTGATTGTCATTCAGTCCTTTTGACCTTGCAGTCAGTACATAGGGCTTTTGCAGTTCTTCAACAAATGAATACTTCGTCAGATAAGTTAACGCCGCAAAACTACCGAGCACCATACTCAAGATGGGCAAATACATATGCCACAAATAATCTTGTACTTTTGCCCAGAGGCTCAATTGGGCAAAGCTCTCTGAAACCAGACCTTGTAATGGAAACCATTGCAAATAACTGCCACCCGCAAAGAAAACAATCAACACAATAGCAAATACAAAGGATGGAATGGCATAACTTACGGCTAATAATAAGGAAGTAGATTGATCAAACAGCAAGCCATTATTTTTGGCCTTTTTGATACCTAGCGGGATTGCGATCAGATAGATCAGAAAGGTGCTCCACAAGCCCAAAGACAGCGTAACAGGCAGCTTTTCGTATAACAGTTGGGTCACAGGTTTATCTTTAAAAAAACTGTTCCCAAAATCTAGGCTTAAATAGCCTTTCAACATCAGCCAAAAGCGTTCAGTAGCAGGACGATCAAAACCATACTGGGCTTTGATTATTTCAATCATTTCAGGGCTTAAACCACGCGCACCCTCGTATTGTGCCAAGGTGGTCAAACCTGAGGGCGCATTATTGCCTACCCCTAAGCCTTGCGCATTTTGGATTTGCTGAATCGCTTGTTCGACTGGTCCGCCTGGGGCAATTTGCACAATACAAAAATTAATCAATAAAATGAAAAATAATGTCGGGATCATCAATAACATTCTTTTTAGAATATAGTGAACCATTGAAGTCGAACCCTTATTAATTTATTTACTAAGTTTTTATGAAATCTAACATGAGATAAAATACACGGAAACGTCATCCACAACCTGCGTGTTTTAAACAAGATAATGTTTTGCGAAAGAATAAAAGAGGCCCAATAACTAAACAGGTTTTGTGGATGACAATGCCTTTGGTTACTTTGGGCGAAACAAAAGTAACTCCAGCTGAAAGCTTATCTTGAAATTAAGATGAGAACTCGGTAAGACTCCGTTATATTAATCTAACGACTTCATCAAACGCTAGTCCAAACCATTCTAATTAATGCTTTTGTATAGACTGCTCCTGTTTCTTAGCCTTATTTGCATCGACCCACCAATACTCCCATCCTACAGAAAGTTTTGGTTTAACCGAAGGCTGCTGATAGATATCCCAGTAGGAAAACCAACGCTCAGGCTTTCCATAAGTCAAAATTTGGTAATATCCTGCACGCAATAAACGATCAAGCACACGCGTATACAACACCACCTCATCGCGTGTTTTTGCCGCCACAATTTTCGCGATCATCTGATCAATCGCAGGATTCTTAATCCCTGAATAATTATAATTACCCGCCTCATCTGCTGCTGCACTCCCCCAGAATTGGGCCTGTTCTTTTCCTGGAGTTAAAGTCTGTGGCAGTTTCAGCACCATCATATCAAAATCTTGATGACGAATCCGTTCCATATATTGCGGTACATCCACCTGCCGTAGTTGAACCTGAATACCTAAACGCTTCAAATTGCGCACAAAAGGCATTAATTCACGCTGTGGATTTTCTTGTTGCATCAATAATTCAATTCGAATGGCTTTACCTGTTCGATCATATAACTGCCCATTGCGAATTTGATAACCAGCATCTTTTAAGATCTGTTGTGCAGTCAATAAATTCTGCCGATTGAAACCACTGCCATCGGAAACAGGATAGCGCCAATCAGCCAAAATACCTTGTCGCATCACTGGATTGAATTGGGCCAAATATGGCTTTAATAGGTTTAGTTCAGCAGCACTCGGGCGACCAGTTGCAGCCAAATCAGTATTATCAAAGTAACTTTGTAAACGCTGATTTTGATTAAAGAACAGTGCCTTATTTTGCCACTCAAAATCATAAGCGTAGGTTAATGCCTGACGTAGATAAATATCATTGAGTGGCGCACGGCGGATATTAAACACCAAACTTTGGATATCTAGAGGAGTACCTAACTGCGTTTTATACTTTTTGACTAAACCTGATTTCACTGCTGGAAACTGATAGGCTGTGACCCAATTACGGATATTTTTTTCTTCGTATAAATTAAATTGTCGAGATTTAAACCCTTCAAAACTCACATCTAAATTTCGATAATACACATATTTCAGTCGATCAAAATTATAGCGGCCTTTGTTTACTGGCAAATCTTTGCCCCAATAGTTTGGACTGCGCTTATAGGTAATACTACGCCCTGCATCAATACGATCTACCACATAAGGGCCTGAACCGATAATCGGTTGAAGGGTGACACGACCAAAGTTCTTATTTTTCCAATCCAATTTTGAGTAGATCGGCAGGCTCGCCACAATCAGTGGCATTTCCACATTGTTCTTAGACTTAAAAATAAATTTGATTTGATGTTTAGATAATATTTCAGTTTTAGCCAAATCTGACAAATACATTTGAAAGCCCAGATTGGCTTTGGTCTGATAAGTATCGAAGGTAAATTTCACATCTTCAGCAGTTACAGGCTGACCATTATTAAATCGTGCTTGTGGATTCAAGTGAAAGGTCACCGATTGCAGCTGATCAGGATCATAACTGACCTTTTCTGCAAGCAGCGGATACATCACACGCGGCTCGTCCAGCGAACGATCCATCAAACTATCAAACAGATAATTAACGCCTTCGGTTGAACTGCCCTTGCCATTCATGCTGTTTAAATTATCAAATGTCCCTAAACTCGATTGGCTCAGCGTACCACCCTTCGGTGCATTCGGATTAGCATAAGGCATCACCTTCAACTGTGCATATTTAGGCTGTACATGCATCGCCAAATACGGCGTGGTTTGCATTGCCGCAAATGGAGACTGAGCAAAAAGGCTTAGTCCAGCATATAGACTAAGCCTTTTGATTAAACGTAAATGAATCATTTACAATTACAGATTAGGCACTTTAATCACGTCACCAATACGTAACTGGGTACTTGGCGTTAAATCATTCATTTCTGCCAGCGCACCTGTATCTAAACCATAACGACTTGCTAAACCAATCAGCGTATCACCACGTTTTACTTTGTATTCACTCACTGTTTTAGGGACTGAAATACTTTGACCACGTTGCAGGCTTGCATTGGCTTTTAGATCATTTAACTCAGCCAGTTCACGACCAGACATCCCAAAACGATTAGCAATACTGTTCAAAGACTCACCTGCTTTGACACTATATCTTTCAGTATTACGGCTTGGTGCTGATGTTTTTGGTGTTGTTTTACTATTCTCTACCTTTGCGGTTTCAGCTTTCGGTAAATCACCTGTCAATTTTAGCTTTTGCCCAATACGAACATTACTGCCGCGTGTTAAACCATTTAAACCAGCAACATAATCGAGCTGTAAATTATGACGACTCGCGATATTGCCTAAAGTATCACCAGATTTAACCGTATAAATATCAGGTGTAGTTTCTTCTCTCGATTTGGTCGTATTGCTCGCAGTGGTTTTTGTAGGCACATCACCCGTCAGTTTCAAACGTTGACCAACACGTACACCCGACGTTCTTTCCAAGCCATTCAGATCGGCAACATAGCTCAGTTGAAGATTGTACTTGGCTGCAATCGCATTCAAACTATCACCCGACTGCACCACATACTGATCAGGTACAGTTGAACCCGCAGGAATCTTGATGCTTTGACCCAAACGCACGCCGCTATTTGACTTCAAATTATTTAGCTCAGCCAACTCACTCAAGCTAATTTTCGACTTGGTTGCAATACTTGATAAAGTGTCGCCACGCTGTACGGTATAGTTTTCAGTTTTATAGTTAGTCGATGCACTTACATTTTCGTATTTTACGTTCGTCTTCGTTGGCTCAGGTGTTTCCTGAGTCTGAGAAACTTCGTGTAACGGCACATTAATTTTTTGTCCAACGAACAAGCTACTGCTCGCAGTTAAACCAGAGGTCAAATCAGCCAATTCCTGATTCGATAATGCATAACGATCCGCAATCAGCTTTAAATATTCGCCACGCTTCACCGTATATGATTTGGTTGCAACTTTTTGAGTCGTTGTTGCCTTACTGTCAGTCACACGTGCTGCCTGTTGCGTTGTACGGGCATTATTTTTTGGCTCAATCAATGTTAATTTTTGCCCAACGAACAAACCATCAGTCACAGACAAATTATTATAATCCGCCAACTGTTTTAGAGTTAAATCAAAGCGTGAAGCCAAGTTAGTTAAGCTATCACCCGACTGCACTACATAGCTCTCTGGCTTTTCAGCAGCTTTAGGTGCTTCTGGTTTGGCATCATATAAATATAAGCTTGCACCAACAAATAAGGTACCGTTTGGATCAATCTGGTTCCACTTGGCAACATCACGCCAGTTCACGCCATTTTTTTGCGCAATCACAGCTAAGGTATCGCCAGGCTGTACCACATAGGTGCTGCGCTTGCCTTTTGGTGCAACGACAACAACATCCGTATCGGTTTTAATGTATGGCTTGCCTTGGTTGCGTTTGGCGTCTTCACTGTTTGCAGTGGCAGTATCTTCAACCAAGTTTTTTGGATAAGAGAAGCCTCGGCTCACCTCTTGACCTTTTTCATCAGCAACCGATTGACTGGTTTGAATCGCAGTTAATTTAATTTTGCCATCGAATGGATCAACAATTTCTGTGCCTTTTGGTGCAATTGCCTTAATTTCTGCAACAACTTGATCTTTCTCAGCTTGAGTCGCTTGTGGCTCTAAGACTTGTGCAACCGTTTCTTTTTTGCCTTCTTCTTTTATTGCGGCACTAATTTGCTCACGTTCTTTTAAAGAAATTGGTGGTTCAGTCACCACAGGCTTCACATTTGCGGCAGGCGTGATTGCGACAGGAATACGTGGTGCGCTTGGAACATCAGCCCCTGCAGCAAATGAAGCCAACGCATCCGAACCTCTAGGCGTATTAACTTTACTGGTACTGATTGAGGAAGTTGTTGGACGTGTTGTATTACTTGCCGTTAAATTGGGTGGCGTTGCTGTCGATGCAGTAATACTTTGCCCACTATTGGTCGTTGTACGAATCGTCGTTGAGCTGCTCAGTGGATTGGTATTCATTGGCGGTGGGTTTTTATTGCTAGCCCAGAATCCACCAGAACTTGCCTTACCAGAACGTAATTTCGCATCGATTGAGGGACTTAAATCTGCTGGAATTAAAATCCGCATTGGACTCATTGGGTCAACCATTTCGCCACGATAAGCTGGATTCAGTGCATAGAGTTCAGCTCGACTTAAGCCCGTAATCGATGCAATCTGATTGAGTTCCATTGGACCAGCCAGACTTACTTCACGGAAGTGAGGACGGTTTGCAATTGGTGGTAAGCTCACACCATATGCACCTGGGTTTTTAATAATTTGAGCAACAGCCAAAAACCGTGGAACATAGTTCATGGTTTCTTGTGGAAGCTTCAATGACCAATAATCGGTTGGTAAACCTGCAGCGCGGTTACGGTTAATCGCCTGTTGAATACGACCCGGTCCCGCATTATATGCAGCTAATGCCAGTTCCCACGAACCAAACTGATTGTATAAGCTACCAAAGAATTCATACGCAGCACGTGTCGATTCGACTACATCACGACGTCCATCATAGAGGCTGGTCTGTTGCAAACCATAAATACGCCCTGTACTTGGGATGAACTGCCATAGACCTGCTGCTGCTGCACTACTGGTTGCTGCTGGGTCATACGAACTTTCGATAATCGGCAGTAATGCCAATTCTGTCGGCATACCACGACGTTCAGCTTCTTTTACGGTGTGATATAAATAGCGGCTGGCACGCGCACTTAAACGATCTAAATATGGTTGACGAGAAATAAACCAGCTACGTTGTGCTTCAATTCGTGAATCCCAATGGTTCAAGTCCATCTTGAATCCAACCGTCATTCGTTTCCACACATCACCATGTTTCAGTACCAATAAACGGTCGCCTTCCACAGCACGCATGTCGGTTGCAGACAATAAGTCTTCAAGTGAATCTAAACTGCTTGCATCTAAATAACCTGAGCCAGCTTGCTTTGAAGACGAGCTTTTACTTGATTGAGGTGTTGAAGAACAACCTGTGGTGATTCCCAACGCAACGAGAGCAGAAGTGAGTACAGTAATTTTGAATAATGATGTTGCAGATGCTTGCGACACCAATGTGCTCGATTTATACATAAAAACTTCCAGTCAACTCACGCTAGTTTATTTCTTAATTAGGGGCTATTGATGTTTCAACCATGCATACGTTATAGGCTAAACCATTCAAACAAGGCATGGGACAAAGACAATCATCGCTCTTTGTCAAGTTTCACAACGAAGTTTGGAAAAGTTTTAGCCATGACTTGAGCAAGTACAAAGCACTGCTTTGGTCACAGCACAAGGCAAAACTCTTCTGTCATCTGTGAAACGTCAACAGACTTAGCCATTGTAGTAAAGCATGTCACTTAGACAAGGCAATAATTTAACGTGATTTGCATGGAAATGTTACAAGAAATTAAAAAAGATGAGTTTTGTAACGTTCAGAAGCCAAATTTAGCTTTACAATAGCTGTTATTGTTATGGGGATGCTAAAATTCCCTGCTTATTTTAGCTCAAGTAAAAGTCTTATTCTTTTGTTCTATGTTTAAGTAACACTTGAATATTGGCTAACTTTTTGTGCGATTAAAATATTCAACTTCTTATTCTGCTTATTGTTCAGGTTCAAATATGTCACAAACAATCACACTTTACGTTGATGGCGCATGCAAGGGTAACCCAGGTCTTGGGGGTTGGGGCGCGTATGTCATTACCGAACAAGGTGAACACAAGCTGTTTGGTGGCGAACCTGAAACAACCAATAACCGTATGGAGCTTCAAGCTGCGATCGAAGGCGTTTCTTTTTGCCCGACCGATGCCCGTTTAATTATTTGGACAGACTCCAATTATGTCAAACAAGGCATTACTGAATGGATTCATGGCTGGAAAAAGAAAAACTGGAAAGATGTTAAAAATCCTGATTTATGGCAGAAACTGGATGCGGTCTGTGCCAACCGAGAGATCGAATGGAACTGGATTAAAGGCCATGCTGGACATGCAGGTAATGAAATGGCAGACCAATTGGCAAATTTAGGTGCAGAACAAACCGCTCAACAACTAAAATCGCCAACACAGGCTAACGCTGATACAAAAAAGCCTGAATCCGATTGGCTCTTAAATGACCCTTTCGGATTAGATATTGATATGGATAGCGATGAAATGATCGAAGAATCAGAACTTGAAGAAGTCTTGGATAATATGGGTGACAATACAGCATCAGATGAAGTGGTCGTCGAAGCCGCTCCATTAAATCAGCATCCAAATATTGTCATTACAGAAGCCAAAGTTCATCTACAGGGCCCTCGCCAGCTCATTCTTGATACGGAAACCACAGGTTTTTACTATCAAGATGGCGACCGTATTATTGAAGTCGGTGCAATTGAAATGATCAACCGTAAACTCACGGGTAGTTCAATTCATATCTATATCAATCCAGAAAAACCCGTCGGTGACTCTGAAAATGTGCATGGTATCAGCGATGACTTTTTAAAAGACAAACCGAAATATGCTGAAATTTCCGATACGCTTTTTGCCTTCTTAAAAGGCGCCGAAATTATCGCGCATAACGCGACCTTCGATATGAACTTCTTAGATATGGAGTTCAAACGTGCTGGCTTACCTTTATTGTCTGAGGTTTGTGAGGTTACCGATACCTTGGCACTGGCCAAGAATAAGCACCCTGGTCAAAAGAACTCATTGGATGCTTTGGTACGCCGTTATGAAATTCCAGCACGAGATCGTACTTTCCACGGTGCCTTACTCGATGCTGAAATCTTAGCCGATGTTTATCTTGCCATGACGGGTGGGCAAGTCTCATTTGATATGGACGCCCTTTCTCAAACAGAACAAAATCAAAATAAATCCACCCGCCTACGTGTCCAAGTTGACTTACCTGTGATTCAACCGTCTGAACATGAATTAAATGAACATGAGACCTGGGTCAAACAATTTGAACAAAAACATGGAGAGCCTTGCCTTTTCGCAAAATAAATTTTCCAGTCAATGTAATTTTTTGTATTTCAAGCCTCTAAAGTTAAGTTATATTAACCTTTAAAGATTTAGGCCTCCTAAAAAAGGAGGTCCATGGATATAACAACTTAGGAAAGGTGTAGGTCATATGTCTTACCAAACCTCGATTCATTTCGACCCAACGGCATTATTAATAATAAAAAATGAAATCGACAATTCGATTAAATTGGTAGAAACAGCAGTCAATACCCTTGCCGAAGAACAAGCACTACCTTTCGGGATTGATGATGCGCTGAACCAGTTTGAACAATGTACGCAAGTTCTCGCGTTAATTGATATGCCACATTTATCACAAATTACTCAATACTCTGCCGAGCTGATGCGCAAAATTATGGCGCAACCACAGCAAATCCAAACCAATGATGTTATTGCGCTCAGTGAAGGTACTACCATGCTGAAGCGTTATATCGAATTCATTTGTTTACGTGAAGTAAAAGTTCCTCAATTCCTACTCGATACACTGAACCGTTTAGAAAAAGCCCTAGGTAAACCACTGACCAAAGAAGGTCAAACGGTACAACCATTGCTTGAGTTCATTACCCCGAGTTTTAATTTGCCTCAGGCACCAAGCTTGGAACAATCACAATATATTCATCAACTTTATAAATTGTGTTTAAACAAGCTCATTAAGCAATCTGAAACCCCCCTTGATCTACAAGGGATCAAATTGGTCGGCGTTTATCTTGCAGGTTTAGCGGCGGGTCAACCAAGCCAACAATACTGGCAGTTGGTCAATGTAGGGTTAAGCCATATTGATGAGCTTTCAATTACCGAAGCACGCTTACGTACGTTGATTCAAATTGAAACCAATATCGGTAAATTCCTCGCTCAATCGGCCAGCTTTAAAAACAGCATTGCTGATCTTGCAGACATCCTATGTATTTGTATTAGCCAAGAAGATGATGTGTCACAGCATATTCGAGATCAACTCAATATTGGTGATGAGTTACTTAGCGATACGCAGCTACAAGTACTAAGCCGTCATTTATACGGCCCTGACTATGAAACGGTACACACCATCAGTCAGTTAATGACAGATGAGATGGCTCAAATCCGTAATGAGATTGAATACAACCATCAAAATATGTCAGCTGAAAAAACCCAAGAACTGCAACAAAAACTACATCAGCTTTCGAATGTTTTCAAAGTACTGAATCTTAATGAAGCAGCACGAGAGTTAACTCAGCAAGCGGAAAAATTAAGCCAACCAAATACATTAACTGATGCAACTTCGGTACAACAGTTAATGAACAGTATTTTGGCTTCAATGAATTCGATTGGGATTTTGGAACGTAATTACACGTCTAGTCGTTTACAGTTACGTGTTAATAACATGCAAATCTCGCTTGATCGTTTAGATGAAGCACATAAAGCGTTATTGACTGAAACCAAAACCTTGATTGATACTTTAACGCAAACCTTAAGTCTCTATGTACAAGATCCTACAGCACATAGCTTAGAAGCGTTACCCGTGTATCTGAAGGAACTTTCAGGCGCTGCTCTGTTCTTAGGTAGTTCAGCTCAACAAACTGCTTTATTAGGTGCAGCGCACTTTGCCCAATATCGTTTAGCGCAAAATCAACCTCTCGATGCCGAACAAATTAATTGCGTCTTAAACGTTGTCGCAGGTCTAGATTTACTGGTTGAGAACTTAAAGAACAAGCAACCTGTATTGCAATCTATGTTTGATGTGGCATTATCAAACAGTCAGCAATTACAAACCATAGCCGCATAATGACTCAACTATCACTTGCTTATATTTTTCAACACCAAAAACTGTTAGTCGACCAAAATCTACAACTGCCCCAAGTTGAGAAATTAGCAAGTGACCTCCCCATCCATCATAATGATCACGTCATCGCACGTGATCTGCTTGAAAATGAATCTATTCCTGAAGGCTATCAATTAGTTCCGATTCGGGAACTGATTCAGTCTTGGTCAAGTAGTGATTTCCTGCAAGCCAGTCGAGCAGTTCAATTACTTGAATGGCGACGTAACCATAAATTCTGTAGCCACTGTGGTCATGCGACTGAAATTCACCCTAAAGAATATGCCATGGTTTGCCCAAGTTGTGCTTACCATCAATATCCTCGCGTACAGCCTTGTATCATTACCATTATCACCAAAGGTAACGATGAGATTTTGCTTGCCAAATCAGCGCATAACAAAAGTAATATGCATGGCTTAATTGCTGGTTTTGTTGAAGTGGGTGAAACTTTAGAAGAAGCCGTGCAACGTGAAGCATTTGAAGAAGTTGGACTCAAACTTAAAAATATTCGTTATATGTCGAGCCAGCCTTGGCCATTTCCTAGTAATTTAATGATTGCCTTCCATGCTGAATATGATTCAGGTGATATCCAATTGCAGCTCGAGGAAATCAGTGAAGCAGCGTTTTTTAAATTTGATCAACTTCCAGAAATTCCGTTTAAAGGCAGTATTGCCCATAGCATGATCATGCAAATCATCGACAATAAAAAAGCATCTTAAACGATGCTTTTTTATTGATTAGGGGTCTAAGGCTTCATCCAAAAAGTGCAGGATCGTCCGTTTGGTTTTGAAATAATGGCTCATCAAACTGGCCAGTGTCGCCACAATGGTAATATGCCCTGTCTTTGGAATCACGGCGATATGACTATGATTGCCTTTTTCTCTGAGTGCTTTATCTAGATCAAAACTATTTTCCTTGCCCACCAACTGATCTTGTTCAGCCATCAACAAATAATGCTTAATTTGATTCGGCTCAATAAAGTAATACGGCATCACTTGTTGATACGATACTTTCTGATCAAAAGCATGTTCAGCTAAAGGATCACCCTTGTAGTCAAAGTGATATGGCCCAGCCATCCCCACAATTGCTCTAATATTTTCTTTGTATTTAAAATTTTGTGAATAGGCAGAATACACCACAGACATGACATTAAACGCACCCGCAGAATGTCCCATTAAAATGATGTTATCTGTCGAAATATTTAGCTTGCTCTGATTCTGATTTAAATAATGAATGGCTTGAGCAATATCATCAATAAAGGTCGGGAAGATATGTTCTGGTGCAAGATGGTAGTTAATCACTGCAACATCATAACCTTCACGGGCAAAAGTTTCCCCAATAAACAGATACTCACGTTTGTTACCATGCTGCCAAGAGCCACCATGTACAAATACGATAAGTGGCCTTTGCTTTTTAGGATTTTTAGTTCGATACAGATCCAAACGCTGTCTTGCTTTCAATCCATAGGCAAGATGCTCTTCTTTTTCAAAGGTATCTTTGGGTGTCAGGTAATTGATCGAATAACTGGCAAAATCATAAAGGCGAAACTCCTGATAGAGGTTTTTCGCCTTTATTACATTTTCTTGTACTTGTTGAATAAGTTGCTTCATAAATTAAGGATTAGTTGGAGTAATGGTCGCAGGTTCCGCCTGATCAGGATCAATTGCAACAGGTGTCTCAACTAAAGGCTGTGTAGTCACAGTGCCCACCATTGGTGCTGCTGCTGTTGAACTAGCAACAGTGCCTGAAGGTTGATCCGTGTTGTCGATGAGTGTCACAATTTTAGTCACATTTCCAACTTTTTGTAAGACGTCATCTAAATCTCTTGATTCAGCAGTATTTAAACGTCCCATCACGTACAACACACCATTTTCAGTATGCACTAATACTTTGCTGTCAGATACTACAGGGGCTTTCATCAACAAACCGCGGGTATTTGCAGTCACCGTTGCATCTTGCATGATGGTGTTATAACCGACCTTGTCACCTACCGTAATATAGTTATGTACGGCTTTTACATCTGACATCGAACGTAAGTTATCTTCTGCCAATTGTTTTAAATATGGATCAGGGACTTGTCCAGTCAATAAAACATTGCTGTGGAAACTTTCAATGTTGATACGAGACTGTTTAAAGCGGTGATCTAATTTGTACAAATTAATATTTGCAGTACGCTTGATCGAAGAATCAATAAAAATCTGCCCAAGACTGCGTTCACCACTGTTCGTTCCAACGGGTGAACTTCCTGTGCCACCAGAAATAAAACTAGCACATCCCGATAAACTTGCAGCGCAAAGCAACGTAATCGATAAACGTTTTAACACTTGGCAAGACTCCCTATCTACAAACAAATTTGTTCAATTTTCAATATTTAGCTTTAAATTAGACTTCTTAATTAATCTAAAGTAAATGCGTGTTCAATCCATTGCTGATCATACTGCAATTTTGAAAAATCTGGTTGTACTGTTTTTGCAATTTTCTGTGGAAAATCAAAACAAATCACATCAAAACGACAATCAAAGTCCTCATAATGTGGAGATTTCTGTAAAAACAATTGAGCTGTCTTAATAATTTTACGTTGCTGGGCGAGTGAAACCACCTCATAGGCTTTCGCATAACTTGCTTTCGATCTGGCTTTGACTTCGACAAAAACGAGTTCCTTTTCCCGTTCAACGATTAAGTCAATTTCCCCATAACGTGAATGATAATTCCGCGCTACACATAGATATTGTTGGGACTGTAAAAGAGCAAGTGCTTTCTGTTCAGCCCATTGCCCTAAATCATGTACTGATTGTGACATACCTGCCCGATCTTATTTTAATGCTTGAATACCCTTTTTCTGCTGTTGATAGCAATAAGGTTGGCGATAAACTTTCCCGTCTTTCACATCAATTGCCCCAGTTCGACCTTCAAAGGAAAAGTGTCGATCTGGACTATTTAAAAATTGCTGACTAATACTCCATGCATCACCACCAAAGGCCAATAAGCGTTGAAATGCCATATTTTCTGGTTGTTCTTTATATGCAGCGACTAGGTCTGCCCATTGTCCGTTATATAAAGCTGGTGTATCACAAAAACTGAGTCCCATCGGAATGCTCTTGTCTTGCTCAATACTCAACGCAGTAGCATAAATATTTTTTTCAGGTAAAGGACCTAGTTGCTCTAACCACTGTTGATCGCCCAACAATAACAGCCCTTCTTTACGCGCAAGTTTTTTAGGACGTTCATTGACCACATGAATATCTGAGCCAAATTCAGACATGAGTGCCATCATAAATAGTTCTGTTGCAGATTCAGTTCCAGCTTGACGTAATACCAATAGATTTTTAATTTTGTCTTTCTTCAATAATTGAGTTAATGCAACAGCATCATGCTGTTTTGCCAAACTAAATTGCCATACATTGGTGGTCTGGTTATTCACATCATTTAATGCAATTACAGGAATTGCTGGATTCAGTTGCATCACAGTTTCAATTTCAGGCCGTGCCAATGGCCCAACAATCAGTCGAGTCTTACTGTTGACCCTTTTCTTAAAAATCGTATCGATGTTATTTTTCGCTGAATCTACAAAAATGATTTTTTCTTTGCTGCCAGATGCTGTATAAGCGCTCAAGAAACCACGTTTGATGCTTTGACCAGCTCGCGCCATCGTACCAGATTCGGGTAGAATCACCAGTACGTCCGCATAAACTGGACTCACACATGCCGCCAAACATAGTAGCAGCCAATATTTTTTGTAATACATTAGGGAGTTACCTTTTATGAGTGCTCAATTATTTGTTGTAGCAACCCCGATTGGGCACTTAGATGACATGACCTTTCGTGCAATTGATATTTTAAAATCTGTATCGGTAGTTGCCGCAGAAGACACTCGTCAATCTGCTCAATTATTCAAACATTATAATATCTCAACTCCACTCACAGCGTGTCATGATCACAACGAAAGTAACAAAATTGATCAACTTCTCCAAAGAATGTTAAAAGGAGAAAATGTTGCATTAATCAGTGATGCTGGTACTCCACTGATTAGCGACCCAGGTTTTAAGCTGGTTCGTGCCGCTCAAGAACATGGCATTCGTGTCATTCCAGTACCGGGTGCTTGTGCAGCAATTGCGGCATTAAGTGCAGTGGGTTTACCGAGTGACCGCTTTAGCTTTGAGGGTTTTTTACCATCGAAAGCATCGCAACGAATCAGCCAGCTTGAAAAGCTCAAGGATGAAACCCAGACCTTGATTTTCTACGAAGCACCTCATCGTATTTTGGACAGCATCAAAAATATGGTGCAAGTCTTTGGTGAAGAGCGACCTGTTGGTTTTGCCCGCGAAATTACCAAAACTTTTGAAACCATCAAGAAGATGACTTTAAAAGAATTGGTTACTTTTATCGAAAATGATCACAACCAAGAAAAGGGTGAAATTGTGGTTGTGGTCGGTGGAGCATCTGCGGAAAAAGATATGGAGCAGGATAAACTGGATGCGTTGTTGAAACGTTTATTACAGGATTTATCGGTAAAAGCGGCGTCACAATTGGCTGCTGATTTGACGGGTATAAAAAAGAAAGTGGCGTACCAACGTGCTTTGGAACTCACCCAACAAGATCAATAAAACCTAAGAGGGAGATTTTTTAAATCTCCCCTTATCATCTCAATATGAAATAACAACAATGTGTTTTAGGCCTTAGTCATGATATTAACCTGATCTCGTTTTCTTTCCATTCTCGCCTGCTTAATCACTGCCAAACCAGAAGAAACACCTAAATACGCAATAATAAAGGCTACAAATAAATCAGGGAACATGGTTCCTGTGCCGAATACACCAACAGCTGCGATGATAATGGCGATATTAGCAATCGCATCATTCCGACTACATAACCATACCGAGCGCATATTTGCATCGCCATCACGGAATGCATAGAGCATCAATGCAGAGATAACATTGACAACCAATGCCAGTACACCAATCGCCCCCATAAGCATTGGTTCAGGTGTTACACCTAGCCACCATGACCAGAATACTTTAACAATCACAAAAATACCAAAGGCAGCCATGGTGATTCCTTTGACTAAGGCTGCGGTCGCTCGCCAGTACAAGGTCATGGACAATACAGCTAAAGAAATGGCATAGTTTGCTGCATCACCCGCAAAGTCCAAGGCATCCGCCCAGAGCGACACAGAACGTGCATGTGATCCTCCGATAATTTCGACAAAGAACATCAATGCATTTAAAACTAAAGCAATCCATAAAGCCTTTCTAAACTTTGGACTAATTTTTTGTGTTGGCGAACACGTTGTGTTGCATCCACATCCTGCCATGACTTTTCTCACTGAATATTTTATAGTGATTTAAAACCCTAGAGTAACTCCAGAGTCAAGCATGATCAGTTTTAGCATTGGACAATTAGCAAAAAAGTCAGGTGTATCTGTAGATACGATTCGCTATTACGAAAAAATTGGGTTGCTGGACAAAGCCCAACGAACGGCGGGAAATTACCGTCATTATTCGGAACAAATGCTTTCAGAATTGTTATTTTTAAAACACTGCCGAGAACTGGGCATCACCATACAAGATATTCAAAAGCTTAAGGGTCTAGCCGAAGATCCAAATCAAACCTGCATGGAGGTCGATCATCTGATTGATCAATATCTTGCCGAGGTTTCACAGAAGATTAAGAATCTGGAACATCTCAAACAAGATCTAAGCCATTTAAAACAACAATGTTCACAACATCGTACCATTGAACAATGTGGCATTTTAAAAGAGTTACACCAACCACTTGAGTGTGAACATGAGTCACACCAACATAAAAAAGCACCACAACCGTGATGCTTTTTTATATCAATTCAGACTTAATCTTGATGCTCACCTGGCGGAACTTCAGTAATACGCCCACCACGTGCAAGAAACGCAGCCACTTCATCTTCTAAAGCTTGGCGTTGTTTCTGCTTCGCAGTCACGGTTAAAGTTTCCGCTTCAGCAAGATCAGCGTCATTGGCGCTCGATTCTTCACTCTCTGCACCACTTTCTGCCGCTTTCGCCTCTTCGTCGTCTACAGCAGAATCTTCTGTGTTTTCGTCGTAATCATTCATTTCCGTCATCTTCATCTCCCCACAATGACTCAACTCTCATCATCGCTATTTGGCCATCAGAACTAGGTGGAATTTAGCAAGCTCTTCAGATTTAGCAAAGCACAATATTTGTTAAAACGTACTTTTTATGACCAAATTCACTCTGATTTATAAATGATTGTTTAAAAAATATCTACTATTTTTTAACATGCATATTGTGTGTCTTTCAATGTCCCTAATCCATTGGCTTGTTGCATAAAACGATCCTTAAACCAATCGAACTGTTCAACCTGTTTCAAACCAAAATTTCTTGCCCAAACAAAGGGAAATAATTCTGAACTTTCAATCCATCCAATCGCAGACATACTATGCATCATGGCGTCGTTTTGACCCTTACGTTGGTGTTCATAACGCAATAAAGTCTGTTCGTTGGCCCACACACCACGTTTTAAATCGTGTAGTAACACATCACACAACACAGCGGCATCTAAACAACCAATATTCACACCCTGTCCAGCCAAAGGATGGATCACGTGCGCGGCATCACCAATCAGTGCTAAGCCTGATTTGATGTAGCGTTGCGCTGCACGTGCTTTTAATGGGAATTGTGCTCTAGAACGCACCTCAACCACCTCACCCAACATATGTAGGCTTTCTTGCGTCAATAGTTGCATAAATGCTTGATCGCTGAGTGCTGAATACTCATCAGCATAATCATCTGGTAAAGTCCAAACAATTGATTGCCAATAACCGTTTTCTTGAGGATCAAGACTTGCCATCGGTAAATAAGCCAATGGTCCTGTCGGTAGGAAAATCTGTCGAGCCACATATTGATTCGGGCGCGTGGTTTTAATCGCACAGCTGATCGCAGCCTGCTTATAATCCAGTACATCTAAATCAATATACGCCTGCTCACGTACAAAAGAATTCGCACCATCTGCACCAATCAGCAACTTGGTTTTTAATGTCGTGCCATCTGCCAATTGAATTGACCAGCCTTGCGGAATCTGTTCGATCCGAATGACTTTGACTTGGGTACGATAGTCTTTGAGCTGTTGCAGCATTTTTTGTTGAATCGCAACATTCAAAACACTTGGCTCAACCATTGAACCTAATGCCTGATCTGATTGAGGTTGCTGCTCCGAAGCATGACCAAAATTAATTTCACCATAGCCATTTTTATTCCAGACCTGCATGCCTGAATAGGGCATTTGGCGTGCTAAATCATCCCAGACATCCACTGTTTTGAGTAAATGAATGGTGGCTTGACTGAGTGCCAATACCCTTGGATTCATGACTGACAAAGTTTTATCCTGATCAAGTACAGGTGCAGCATCTAGCACCGTCGCCTGTACCCCACCTTGCGCGAGTAATAAAGCTGTTAAACCGCCAACTAAACCACCACCGACAATAACGACATCTAAGATTTCACTCATGCTTTTAGCCCCATTGCATAATTGGCAACCAAAGGCTTAACACCTGGAATCACATCAAAAGCAATCAATCCTGTATTGCGTAATAATTTGAGGATTGGATTCTGATTACTAAAACCACGCACCACCGAATCACAGAACTTGATTACACGTTGCTGATCTTTCAAACGTGATTGTTCATAGGCCAATAAATTTTCAGGCGCGCCAATATCATCTGATTTTGCTAACTGCTCCATCAGGAACCGAACCAGCACATCTGCATCACGCAAGCACAGGTTAAAACCTTGCCCTGCCACTGGGTGAATGGTATGTGCTGCATTCCCCATCAACACCACACGTCCAACCGCCTGCTTATCTGCTAACACTTGCGACAATGGATAGCTAAAACGTTTGCCTGTTTTTTCAAATTTCCCTGCTCGATCCCCATAGGTTTCCTGTAGAGCATCAAGGAAATGTTGATCATTTTCTTCACCTAACCATTCTGCTTCAGTACCTTTTTTCACAGGCCAAACTACTGAACGGCGGTATTCGCCTGGTAAAGGTAGAAGTGCCAATGGTCCCAACGCACTAAAACGTTCAAAGCCAACCTGCTGGTGCGGCTTAGAAGTCTGTACAGTGGTCACAATCGCGACTTGGTCATAATCATGTTCATCTACACCCACGCCAATGGCTTGGCGGCAGAAAGAATCGCGACCATCAGCAGCAATGACTAACTTGGACTTTAAGGAATGGATATATTCGCCATTACGCATGGCTTCGATTTGTACCTGATCTGCATCTTGCGTCAGTGAAGTTACTTGCACACCATCAATCAACTCAATCAACGGCTGTTGACGCACTTGGGTGAGTAATACTCGACCTAACCAAGCATTTTCAATCACTTGCCCAAAGCTTTCTACTTTTTCTTGCTCTGCAACGAGACGAGCCTTACCAAAACTGCCTTGCTCAGTAATATGCACTTGCAGAATTGGGGTAGCATGTTGTTGTAAGGCTTCCCACAAACCTAACTTTTGGTAAATCTGTACGCTGCGGCGTGATAATGCGGTATTACGCGCATCAAAACTGGAATGATAAGGCGCAACATTTTCATCATCAAAATTCGGATATTTCACAGCTTCTAATAACTTTACTGCGATATTAGATTTTGCCAACATTAAAGCAAGGCTGAGTCCAACCATACCTCCACCGACAATGATGACTTGTTGCTGCATAATATTATTCCTTATCAGTTTTTCATGACTTGATGTTTCGGGACTATCTTACTCTAACTCAAATCAGGATTGGAATTTGTACTTTGTTTGGTCTATGTTTTTAAAATATATTCAAAAGTTGTCTTGGTCATCAAACGAAATAAAAAAGGCCTATCGATCGATAAGCCTTTTCTCAATCTCAACTTAATGGCTTGCCATCAAGCTTTCAATCTCTTCAACAGTTTTCACTACATTCTTGGTCAAAACCAATGGACCATTTTCCGTAACGACAATATCATCTTCGATACGAATCCCGATACCCCGCCATTTTGCATCGACGGTTTCATCATCAGGTGCAACATATAAGCCGGGTTCAACAGTGACCACCATACCTGCTTCATAAACGCGCCAGTCTTCGCCAGTCTTGTATGCACCAACATCATGTACATCCATACCCAACCAATGACCTGTACCATGCATAAAGAACTGACGGAATGCTTCGCTTTCAATCAATTCATCAACATCGCCACTCATCAAACCAAGATCAACCAAACCTTGAGTTAAGATTTTCACTGCAACTTGATGTGGGTATTTATAATGATTGCCAATACGTGTCGCATCAATTGCAGCAAGCTGCGCTTCTAAAACAATATTATATAACGCCTTCTGTTCAGGACTAAACTTACCGTTGACAGGGAATGTACGCGTAATATCTGACGCATAGAATTCATATTCACACGCTGCATCAATAAGTACTAAATCACCATCTTTGAGTGGCTTGTTGTTTTCAACATAATGCAAAATACAGGCATTTTCACCGCCACCAACAATACTGTTATATGACGGTACGCAACCGTTTTTCCCAAAAATATAATTGAGTTCTGCTTCCAGTGCATACTCCATCATCGCAGGTTTAACAGTTTGCATAGCACGAGTATGTGCTTCGGCACTAATATTCGATGCGATCTGCATCAACTCAATTTCTTGGGCTGATTTTTTCAAACGCATTTCATCAACAATACGATCAAGCTGAATCAACTCAGCAGGTGCAGCACTACCTCGCCGCTGTTCTGCATCTGCCTTTTGAATCCACTGACTAACACGTGCATCAAACTCAGCTTGCTGACCAATACGATAGTAAAGACGCTGTTTATTTAGAATTTTTTCGATGATTTCTTCATCTAATAAGTCAATCGCATAAGCTTCATCTGCATCATAAATTTCAATCGCACCATCAATACCAGCACGATAGCCATGCCAGATTTCCATTTCACGATCACGTTCACGGCAGAACAAACTGTAGCTATACTCTTCACCTTCGGCAAAGGTTTCAATAACCGCAACCGCCTCGGGCTCGGCAAATCCAGTGAGATAATAAAAACTACTGTCGGCACGATATTTATAATCAGCATCGCGATTACGATACATTTCTGCTCGTGTCGCAATAATTGCAATGCTATTGCTGCCTATTTTTTTAGCGAGAATATCACGACGTTGTTTAAAATCGGCTTGACTTAATTTCATATAGTCCTTCTGATGAAGATGAATGATTGTAAGTATCTTTATTTATAAGGTGTTAAGGCACCGCCCGAGTTAACTCGGACGATGTGGGGTAAACATTTCTACTACTGTTTGTGGATCAGCTGGATTGTCTTGATTTCTGCTTTTGGCATGAAAGTTTTGCAATAAAGAACTTTCGGCTACAGGAATCTTGGTGCGACCAATCGATAAGCTCACAGGAATCAAGCGTACAAACTCATACAGTTCCTGATAGCTTTCTTCACCTTCTTCATCATTATCCGAGTCTTCGAACTCAACAGCTGCAACATCTTGTAAATGTTCAATCAGCTCTTGTTCCTCAGCACGGATATGACCAGAAGCCAAACCAAAACCCAGTACCACCCCTGCACACCAATCTGCCAAGGCTTGAACACGATCAGCTAGCAAATGGTTGTCATCTGGGAGCATCGGTAAATAATCTAATTCATCATCCGATAAAGCATGTGCCACATCTTCTGCTTCATCGGTTAAACTTTGCAGTGCTTCTGGCTGTAAAGCAGGCACATTCAGGGTGTTTAAGATTTGTGACCATTCATCTTCAGTCGGCGCTTGTGTCACACAAACTATACCAGTTAGTAAACCGTGTAACTCACTTGGGCTTGAAATTTCTTCAATCCCATCAAAATGAGCATTCCATTCTGTCCAACCTGAAATATCGTCTTGCATTCGTTTATCCAACCTCTATACTGCTGTATATATTACCTTTGATTGCAACTCTGTGCGACCTTCGTTATGTTAGAACAATTACAGCGTCTACAAGCGCATATTGGTGTTTTAAAAACACGCTTACATCACTTAGAGCGAGAAAATACTTCGCTCACCGAAGCTAAGCAATTAGCTGAAACGGACCAACATGCACAAATTGTGCAGAAAAATAGCATCATCACGCAAAAGCAGGAAGAAGTTGATAACTTAACTGAACAACTGACTCAGTTACAAGATCAATTTAAACAACTGAATCAAGATGCAACAACTTTAGCGGAACGTTATAGCCGTTTAGAGAAAAGCACCACTGATTTGAAAAATCGCTTTCAAGAAATCTTGGCTGAGCGTAATGACCTACGTGTCAATAAAGAAAAATTACAAGCACAACAACGCCATAGTCAGCAAGAGATTCAAGATTTACAACAAGATCGTGATCGCTTATTACAAAAAAATGAGCTAGCAAAATCTAAAGTCGAGGCTATTATTCAGCGCCTTTCAATTTTAGGCACAGCACAGGATCAGCATGCACAAGAAATTCAGCAGCTTGCTCACCCTAATGCTGAAACCCAAGAGGAGATCTGATCATGAGTGAACCAATCGTTGTCGAACTTCGCTTAATTGAACAGACTTTCCGTCTTAATACGACAGAAGAAAAACGTGAAGAGTTAGAGCGTGCCGCAGAGCTACTTAATCAAAAATTCCATGACATGCGTCGTAGTGCCCCACGAGTTGAACATAATAAGCTTGTGATTATGGTTGCGTTACAGATGGCACAAGAAGTGTTTAGCTTAAATAAATCTTTGCAACAGTACGCTCATTGCGAACGGCTTTTAGAAACTATTCTAGAAGATGTTGAACAAAATATCTGAATGAAAAAAGCCTGAAATGCAAATTTCAGGCTTTTTTATTAAACAAGCTTTCACACAAAAATAATTTTTCCTTTTTATCTTACTCCCATTGTAATTTTTATCACTTCTCTATCTTTTGACCTCAATCAAAGTATTAACATAGAGTCAATTCATATGTTTATTTTTTAAATGTTATTCAGGAAAAAATGAATAATCCTGCTCTTTTCTTGCATAAATGACCTAAACATAAGCTTACACATTGTTAAGCTATACTTACAAATAATATTAGTGGAGTCCTTGCAACATCGTCAGAGTTCACTATAATGCAATCCATCTCTGGAGTACTCGCCAGCCGGTCTGATTCCCCTGAGCCGTGATATCCTTCTTAATTGGAAAGCGTTTCTGAATATTTAGCGTGTATGCCTACCCTGAGTAGGAAACCCAGACAATATACAGCGCTCTCCACCTTGAACCTTAGTGTTCAAGGGTAAAGACATGCAGCGGTACTTCTGGAGATTATTTTTTAATTAAAAAATCGATTTATTTATTATATTTTTCAATTCAGTCACTTCTATTTAACATCTTAACTGTAAACTTAAACTTACAAATCTCTCTATTTTCTCCCCTTGCGACAGCCCCTAATTTCACTATAATTAAAAACATCTCTGAGGTGTACGCCAGCCGGTCTGATTCCCCTGAGCCGTGATATCCTTCTTAATCGGAAAGCGTTTCTGAATATTTAGCGTGTATGCCTACCCTGAGTAGGAAACCCAGATAATATACAGCGCTCTCCACCTTGAACCTTAGTGTTCAAGGGTAAAGACATGCAGCGGCATTTTGGAGACCCATATTTGATTTCAAATAACGATTTATCCTGTTTTTAGATTTTATAATCTTATTAAACTTAATTTTCTAATTGTTAGTAAAACATACAAATCACAATATTTAACTCTTGTGGTCGTTGTTGATTTAACTATAATAGGAAACATCTCTAGGGTGTTCGCCAGTACGTCTATTCCCCTGCCGATACTTAAATTTATGGATGTGTTCTGTGTATTTTGAGTGTATGCCTGCCTCGAGTAGGAAACCCATTAAGTATGCGTCACCTCCACCTTGAACTCATCGGGTTCAGGGTAACGACCATGCAGCGGCACCTCTGGAGTATCTTTTTTAAATATAATTAAAATAATAATTTAACTTCTAATTATATCTTTAATAAAGCATTTATCTCGAATGAACCTTATGCTTTTAACAGTCCCCATTAATTATTTTTATAATAATTCATCACTATCGATTAAATATTGATTTAAAAATGCTGTGAAAGAATCTGCAATTTTTACTTTTTCTACCCCTCCCACTTGATATACAACACCATCCAAACCAAGCTGATCGAGTTGTACCACATACCCCCAACACCAGACTAGATAGTCCGAAAATACAAAACAGTTCGGATATAAATACTTATCTTTATCATAGTAGCTTGAAATACTTTCGAATAATTGAAAGTCAGCCAGCGACAAAAATGTAAAATAGTTATCATCCATATCTCGGTTAGCTATACCATTAAACTCTAAGAAGTAAGTTCTTAAAATTGGCGATAATTTGACTTGATACTTGTATTCAAAAGCCAAAATTTCCTGCCATGTTGCCGGTGTATTCAAGCTTACATTCTGTTTTTGTAATTTACTTTTAATCTTATTAATCACATCCATGATTTACTCTAATAGATATCAATCTAAATAAAGTAAATCATTTCTGCAGACTCAATGATCAATTCTTTGGATATGACTTATCACTCATCTTTCAAAGCACATTCATAATTGCTTGGGTCTTGTGAACAACGTACCTGTTTCAACAACTTCATCATATCTTTGTCGTAAAAACCTTCTTTGGTCATTTGAATCCTCGCTTCACGCATCAATCGAACATAACCAGGTTTGTCGCTTTCATTCAATTTCAACCAAAATTTATCAGGAATTTTTGCTTCAATCTTGTCGACAAATTCAAATGCAGGATTTAACTGCTTAGAAATGACTTCACGTGCAATCGATCCCATACCTGCTGGAAACTTATTACGGTGCATAATCAGCGTCCCTGTCACTTGAATCACAGGAAATTTAATAATCCCACCGACGGCCTTGCCTGATTTATCAGTCATGCCTTTTTGCAATTCAAGTGGCTCAAATAAAATGGCTGGACCTGCCATAATATCGACTTCTTTATTATTAAATTTCCCACCCACAGTTACCAAATCAACAGAGACAGGTTGAGCACCAACGTTCTGTACCAATTTCTTTTGGGTCTCATCAAATTGGAACACGGCAACTTTCTTACCTGCGGCTTTTGCCAAGGTATTAATATTACGATCTGTGACCATGATATAGGCTGCACCTAACGGTACAATTCCAACCACTTCATAATCATTATTTGTCATCTTTTCATCAAATTTTGGATTAGCCAAAACCTGAATCACTGAACTGAGCTGCTTATAGGTTTGTAATGCACCTATCGCATCGACACTGCCCACAAACTTATTAAACTGTTTTGCACGTAAATTACTAATTCCAGCCCCATCACAACGTTTACTACGGAAATCTTCAGTTAATACAGCTTCATTGGTATAGACCTTGAGATTGACCACAGTCGATGCCTGTTTTTTCAATTTTGGGTAATCAAAGTCTAATTTGAATTGTAAATGCGAAGGACGTGTCACGTTCATGTTTACACCAAACTGTTTGGCTACACGGACGATACTTGGAATTTCTGTGATGTAACTGGTTGCTTGCTCAAATGCTTCACTATGCTCACCATTTGGAGAAAACACGCATAAAGTGACTTGTTTAGGAATCTGTTGCCAAGTTTTGGGATCGTTTAATAATTGCTTAACTTTATTTTGTGAATGCGGAGAAAGCGTTAAATCTAGTTTCCCTTCGGGCGCAGCATAACTTGGACTTATCACCCCAAATGATGATGCCAAGATACATGACACAGCGAAAGGCCTCAAAAATGTCGTGAATTTATTATTTTGCATCACCTGTTCCATCCTTAGCTATTTCCCAATAGTTTTATTCAAATTAAGGATAAAGCATAGAAATAGAATTGACTGCTTTTCTTTGGATGGTGTCAATTGAGTCAAAATACAAAAAAATATTGACTATACGAGAATAAACATCCAAATCACAGAATTGCACTATAAAAATAAATCATTGAATAATAAAATTTTATGACCAATTTTTCGACTCAGATGCGATTCTTCTCAGCTTAAATAAACGACCAAACGACATTTTCATCTTGTCGCTTTAATAGAAAATTGGTCTGATAATCATCTTCGACCACAATGTGTTGATTCGAGATCATCTTTACTTTTAGTAATGTGTCATTTTCATAAACTAAATCATTTTTGCCTTCTTTGGTGAGGACAAGTATCTGATCGAGTACAATAAGTTCTTTAGAATCCAACATTGTTTTTCCCTCTATAAAACTGCTTTAAAAAATTTGAATATTTTTATCAAGCCAAGAAGTGAAACCACTCTCGTTACTTACCCCACAAATATTCAATCTAATTATTTAGATACATGAAACTGACATCTGAAAATGTTATTTCATGCGGCGTATATTAGATCACTTTTTAAACAAAATTAAAGCAAATTGTCAGACAGTTCACAAAAATTATTATTTATGCAGAATAAAACCAGAAAATTAAAAACCGCATAAAATCAATAAATTAAAACAAAAAGGAAGATTAAAAAAATAGACAAATATTAATGCCACTTATAGCAAAGTACTGAACACCGTTCAAATTAAGGAGAGTTTTTTACCATCAGGTATTACACGGGAATAAAAAAGGCCACCCTTAAGCAGCCATTTCTTATTGAATAAATTTACCAGCTTATATTTACACGTCGATTTGGAGCTAAGCAGCCTACAAGTTGACTATTTGCCCTATGTCCAGCACATTGCTGGTATAGATCCGTTTGGCTATTAGCTTGAATTTGAATGCGATTCGCATCAACCCCTTCATTGACCAACAGCTTAGCAACGGTATTGGCACGTTGTGCTGATAATTGATGGTTATAGGCAAATTTACCTAAAGGATCTGCAAAGCCAGCAACAATTACAGGGCTATTCGCTGGCGCTTGTTTGATCCGTTGTGCAATTGCTGCCACTGAACTAGGTCCCTGTTCAATTGCATTGGCATTTGAACGATCAAATGCAAAAAATACACTTGATGAACGTAGACTATTTAAATTGGTATCTGCTGGAACTTGATTATTCGCTCCCCAAGCCATTAAACCTTCACAGGCCTCGCCTTTCCACGATAAGCGTTCTGATAATGCTTGCTTGTCAAAGTCTACACGCAACTGACAACGTAAATAATCTTGGCTATTCGGCTGACGAACATCTAATACGTAGTTCCAAGTTTTAACAAAGAACAGACCCTCACTAAATTGAGGATTTCCCAATACATGTCGGATTTGGTCTTTGGTTAAACCTGTTCCTAAACGAGCAACATTATCGTATTCATAACGCTGCACTTGTTTGAGATAGCTCTTTTCAACTGCTGGAAATTTGATTTCCTCTTGTTGAACAACAACTTCATCATCTGCTGCAAATGTCACCATTGCGAAAGAAGATGTGATCCCGATAACCAATGCTTTTATCATATTTTTCATATTTTAACTCTCTTTATCTATTGGAGATGAGGAGAGCCTAAGGGCTCTCCTACATAACGAGTCCCTTAGTCAATTACGCCACTGATACCGATACGTACGCTTGGATCACCTTGTGATGCAGCAGCTACACCACCCGTGATTGACCAACGACCATTATCTGCAGTCTTACGTAAGGTTACGCCGACTGCATTTTCACCACCATGATAAGAAGCACCTGCTGAGTAAGTATATTTGCCAGCGATATATGGTGCAGCTTCCAATGCCATTGCCGCGGCAATACCAGCATTGGCTTTTTTCTCTACGTCATCAATACGTTGATTGGTTGAGTAGAATGCTTGCTCAAGACGATTACTTACATTGTCAATTTTACTATTCAATGCTTGATCGGCTTTGTTTAAAGCATCAACTGCTCCGCCAACATTGTTGTAATCTTTGCCCCCAACATTGTAGGTTGGGTTGGTGAAACTATTGGTAATGTTGTCATAACCAGCTCCGCCGCCTAAGAATTCAACAACTTTTTTGTTTGTTGCATTCAACTGAGAGCCATTCACCGCATCTTTGGATGTCGCACTAATTGCACCATCTTTAACGCCAGTTACAACACGATCACCATCTTTACCAGCCACATTGACACTTGTACCACCAGTGTCTTTACCAACCGTAATTTCACCATTGGCAGTCTGCTGTTGAACCAGACCAGACTTACCGTTGTTAATGTTACTAATGTTGTTATTAATGTTCTGAATATCAGTTGAGTTTTGATCAACTTGCTTCTGAACATTCCACAACTGACCACCATTCACAGCATCTTTAGAACCCTGAGCAACAGTACCATCTTTCACATTGGTAATCGTGGTGCCATTGGCTCCACCACCCAATGTAACCTTGTCTTTGTTGGCATCGTCGTATTTCACTGCATTATTAGCAAGCTCATTCACAGTGTTATTCACATTGCTGATTGCGCTATCCAATTGACCTTTGTTTACTGCATCAGTTGCTTTCGTACCTGCTGCAACATTGATAACTTGCTTATTGCCTGCATCAATGCCTTTAGTCGTCACACTTGGACCACCATCAATGATTAATCCAGTGTTGTTTAACACAACCGTATTATTACCAATTGTGATACCAGCATTATTCAGAACAGTATCACCTGCTTTCACAGAATCAACAGTTAAGTCTTTTGCTGTTGCAACTTCATAGTTATCAGAGCCATCTGCATTTTTGCTCTTATTCACAACAATATTCTGACCATTGGTTACAGTCGTTTTCGATGTTGTTCCTACAGAGCCAATCGCTTTGTCAAGTGCCGTTAATGCATCGCCAACATTGGTTTGATTACCTTGGGCTACATTATAAGTCGGTCCTGTAATTGTACCGTCATTATTAACTTTAGCACCGCCACCCAAACTATCTACAAGCGCAGTTTGAGTCTTGACAACTTGGTTACCCACAGCTTTCAACTGAGCAACATTCACGGCATCGGCATCGTCACTACCTGCTGCAACACCCGTGATTTGACGATAAATACCACTCGCCGCATCACCCACTGCAACTGCACCAGTAGTTGAAGTTGTTTTATCAATTGCTGTCTTATCTGCACTTGTGATAGCAGATAATGCATAACCCGCAACACCCGCACCCGTTGTCGCTGCTGAACCATTACCCAACACAACTGATCCAGCTACTGTTTTGGTTACATTGTTACCAAGGACAAAAGTATCATTTGTAAGCACTTGATTATTGTTACCCACAGAATAACTGTTCGCACCATCAACAATTGTTGGATCACCGATTGCACCAGAGTGATCACCTTTCACTTTGTTACCAGTACCAATGCTGATTGATTGTAATCCAGATGCCTCGGCACCTTGACCAATTGCAATTGACTCTTTTCCTCCAGCCTTACTGTTATGACCTAAAGCAACTGCACTGTCTGCACCAGTTGAAACAATTGCATTTACACCAATCGCAGTAGAGTTGATACCACCTGCACTTGAGTCATTGGTTGCTCCTAAATCGCCTTTAGAAGTATCCGCATTGGTATGGAAGAATTTAATACCATCGGTATTCATCTTCTGTACCGTTTGACCAATCGTCAGGCGATCCGTCGTTTCTTGACCTTGCTTATCGTAGGTTAAGAACAATGAATCTTGATTCTTGTTATCTGGATTTTTATTTACAACCTGATCAATGATATTCACCTTGTTGCCATTACCATCAACAACTTCAGTGATGTTATTACTGATCGCAACTTTCAATTGCTCTTCAGTTGCAGCTCTACCTTTAGTTGCAAAATCACCTGCCGTAATGTCTTTATTGCTCAAGCCTTCAATTGTATTGCTTGATTTATCAACAACTACATTACCTACAGTCACTTTGTCGAAGGTCACATCTTTCGCTGTCGATACTTGATAGTTGCTTGAACCATCTGCATTGGTCGTTGGGGTTACAACAACGTTATCTCCAGCTGTAACCGTTGTTTTCGCTTTGGTTGCTGCATCTTTAACGCTGGTGATCGCACCATCAATCGTGTTCGAGCCTGTGCCACCAATATTAT
>NZ_JAZEZK010000023.1:0-68934 GCF_037028485.1 Acinetobacter sp. 102 | reverse complement strand
CCCAAGTAATCCAAAAATTTCACTCGAAATTTTTAAAGATGCATGATCAGACTGACTACGGGTAGCAGCAACCGATAAAATCAGTTCAGTTTGTAAATCTTCATCCTCTACATTTGCCAAATGCTGTTCAAAAATCTGTGCTGAACGATCCAATAATGCCTCAGCTGAACGCACTAAAACAGCGAACTCACCAATCTGTTTGATGATATGAGATTCATGCGTAGGCGAGTCGACGCCACTTTCTACCCAAGGTCGAGCATGATGTTGTAAATAATCAATCCCGCCTTGTAGGGCTCCTTTAGCAATTCCTGTGTCCATTGCAGCATGTAAAATCTGAGGCCAAGTGAGTCCAGTACGTAAAACAGTGCCTAAACCACCCGTATTTCGCTTAGCAACATAACGTTCATCAACAATCACATCTTTAAAATTAACAGTGCCACTGACACTATTATTTTGTCCCATCGCATCCCAGTCATCGAGCAACTCCACTCCATGCGTATCACGATGAATTAAAATCGAGACAGGTCCATCATCACTACCGGCAAATAAAGAAATCCATTCTGCAAGTAAAGAACCCGTAGAATAAAACTTACTGCCATTTAAAATTAATTGTCCTTCTGAATTTCGCTCTACACGTGTCTTATGCTGAAATTTATCTTTACCACCCACTTCTGCAAGTGCATTACCCAAACGCTTTCCGCTTAAGATATCAACCAGTAACTGATCACGAATTTCATCATCATAGCCCGTTAAAACGCCTCGGAACATGGTGAAGTGAATCTGTAATAACTGCCCTACACCACCATCTGCGGATGAAATAATTTTCACCACATTGACCAAAGTTGAAATACTGGCGCCTAAGCCCCCAAATTGCTTGGGTACAATAATCGCAGTTAAACCAGCTTCTGAAATTAAGCGAGCTTGTTCATAAGGTACGGTCTTGTTATAACTGGGGTCTCGAGCAAATTGATTCAGTTGATCCGCCACCTCTTTTGCAATATCAAGTGCTTCTTGCTCACTTTGAATATGCCTGATACTACCTAATTCTAAAAAATTACGTTGGTTAATGTCGTTCATTGTTAACTCCGGAAAATCTGTTCTTTTTTATGCGTAAACTTCAAGTACCTTGTCTTTAAACAAGCTTGGCGCATGGATAAGCAAAGTTTTGGTATATGTATGTTGAGGGTGACTCAGCACTTGATCTGTTTCGCCATATTCAACAATATGTCCATTTTTTAATACGGCGACTCGATCTGCGATTGCACGAACAACCCCTAGATTATGGGTCACAAATAGTAAGGTCACACCTTGCTGTTGGAGGTCTTGTAGCAGTTTTAAGATGGAAGCCTGAACTGAAACATCCAAAGCAGATGTAATCTCATCACAAATCAAAACATCAGGTTGGCACAGCAAAGCTCGCGCGATAGCCACTCGTTGTCGCTCCCCACCCGATAAATCTCTTGGATAGAGTTCCTGAACTTGTATAGGCAGAGAGACTTGTTTAAGTACCTGCGTGACTTTTTCTATGGCTTCTTGTCGAGATGCTCCAAAGAAATGCTGTACAACTTTAATTAATGTCTGACCAATCGTATGCGCTGGATTCAAAGCCTTATAAGGATTTTGAAAGATATATTGCAGTTTATGCCGCTGCTGCAAATGACGCTGTTGCCCACGCAACGACAAGACTTCATCTGCTAATGTAATTTGTCCATCTGCATTTTCATTCAGGCCGGCAATGACACGCGATAAAGTGGTTTTTCCTGAACCCGATTCACCCACCAATGCTAAACATTCGCCTTTTTTTAGTTGAAATGAAATATCAAAAAGTGCCTGTTGCTGCCCATACCATGCATTAATATGTTCAACTTTTAATAGAGCTTCCCGGTCTGTTTCTCTTTCAATCACTTGATGATCAATCTCTTTAAAATTAATCACACCGACATGATTCGAATGGTGACAAGCAACAAAATGCGGATCAAACTCATCTTTTAATTGAGTTAATTCAGGTTGTTTTTGACGACATATATCTGTGGCGAAAGTACAACGTGCCGCAAAAGCACATCCCACTGGACGCTCATTGGGCGAAGGAGCATGCCCTTCAATTGGAGATAAATATTTACGAATGGCCACATCGGGAATGGCGTTCAGTAAACCTTGCGTATAAGGATGCTTAGGCGTTTCAAATAGTTGGGTTAATACCGCATCTTCAGCAATTCGACCTGAATACAGAACAATCACCCGATCTGCAATATCTTTTACCACCGTTAAGTCATGCGATACATAGATAGCAGCAACGTTATATTCCCGACATAATTTACGAATGATATTCAACACTAATGTCTGTGTCGTCACATCTAATGCGGTGGTTGGCTCATCCAAAACGATCAAACGTGGCTGTAGCAAGAATGCCAAGGCCAATAAAATTCGTTGTTGTTGCCCACCCGAAAGCTGATGAGGATAACGCTTTAGAAATAGCTCATCATGCTGCAATCCCACTTCATTTAAAATTTTGGCAACCTTTTGGTATTTTTCAGCGCTCGATAACTTTGCCTGATGGACATCTAATAATTCAAATAAATGTTGTCCAATACTTAATGCTGGGTTGAGTGCTGTTCCAGGATCTTGGGCAACATGACTAATTTTATAACCACGAACCTGACGCAAAGCATGATCATCTAAACTGAGAATATCTTCATCATCCAGTTCAATTGTGCCTTGAATAATCTTGGCTCCATATCGTGCATAGCCCAATAAGGCACTCGATAATGTCGTTTTACCTGAACCACTCTCTCCAACTAATCCTAGGACCTCACCTTCTCGTAGGCTAAATGAAATATTAGAAACGATATGATTGCCAGTGTTGACCAATGCCACGGTTAAGTCTTTTACCGTTAATACTGTATTTTTAAATTTATCTGCCATGCTTATTTTTCCTCAATCCGAGCTGCTGCACGTCCAACGCCCTCAGCCAATACATTCGTTCCGAGCGCAAACAAAGCAATTAAGATGACAGGAGCAAATACCGCCCACGGCTGCACCAATAAACCAGCGCGATTTTCATTAATCATGAGTCCCCAATCTGCTGCTGGAGGTGCCACACCATAACCAAGAAAAGCCAAACCCGATAACATACCCACAGCCCATGTCAGCATCACACCAAGATGGATGAGTAAAGGCGTCAGCATGTTGGGTAAAATTTCACGAAATAAAATATAGGTTTTTGAGTACCCGAGAATTCTGGCTGCTTCGATATATTCTTGTTCCACCAGATTAAGTGCAACGCTTCGCGCAAGACGCACTACGCCAGGAATAAAAGCAATTGAAACCGTTAAAACAATGAGCCAAGGTTCCCGACCTAACATTGAAACGATAAGCAAGACCAATATAAGATCAGGAAAGGCCATAAAAACATCTGTAAGCCAAGTCACGAACTGATCAATCTTATTTCGAGCAAAAGCAGCGAATATGCCTAAACTAGAGCCAATAATTAATGCAACCAAACTGGCAGCCAGTGTCATCCAGATAATAGAAGCCCCTCCTGAAAGTACACGCGACCACACATCATGACCGATATAATCATATCCAAGAAACGATTTTCCTTCAGGCGGACCATATGTCATGCCGATCAAAGCAGTGGGCTCAAAGGGAACCAAGAGCGGTCCAACCAGTGCAAAAATCAACACTAAGGTCGTGACTACAAATCCAAAACGTACTTGTCTTTCACGAATTAATGTTTGAAAAAAATTTCTTTGGTACCAATGAAGTGAGCTCATTTCCCACCTCCTTGCTGAATGTTCTTTAAAGCATTACGGCGGTCAACAGGTTTTACTGTAATTGGTCGACCTGACTTCCATAAACGTAATGCCTGACGACGGCCTGGCGAACGTGCTTTATGTCTTTTGGCTGTTCGTATTCTTGGTGTGAGTAAGGTTGTGATTAAATCTGCAATTAAATTAACGGCTACCACACAAATGGTCAGTAATAAAACAATTGCTTGAATGGTCGGGATATCTCTTAATTCAATTGCGGCATTGAGTGCATTACCAATACCGGGATAACTGAAAACCACTTCAATAATGAGAGCTCCACTCAGCAGAACCCGTATCGTTAATGCTGTTCCCTGCACCACTGGCACCAATGCATTTGGTAAAACATGTTTCCATATGATCCGTCGCTCAGGAATACCACGTAATCGTGCAGAGGTCACATAATCCGACTCAAGTGCATCAATCATGGAACCACGAACTAAACGCATCAGATATGGAATAAGCGATAAGGCCAAAGTTAAAATCGGTAAAACTAAAAACTCTATTTGGCTAAAAGCTGACTGCTCTGGAATCAACAAGGATGCAGCTGGCAATATGTGCAGGATTGAGGTTGAGAAAAACATCATTAACCAGATTGCAATCACAAATCCTGGAACAGCCTTGAATAGAATAGAGCTAGAAACAATAATACGATCTAGTTTGCTATCTCGACGGAGTGACAGCCACACACCCAGTACCACTGAAAGTGGTACAGTAATAACAATAACCAAGATCGTTAATGCAACGGTGTTACCAAAATAATTCTGAACAATCTGTACAACAGGTACATTTGAATCAATCGAACGGCCAAAATTACCTTGCAATAATTGACTCAGCCAATGCCAGTATTGAATCAATATTGGATCGTTCAGGCCCAATTGTTCACGAAGTATTTGAACCGTCGCTTCTGGTGCTTCTGGGCCCAAAATGACGCGAGCCGGATCAGATGGGAGTGCTTGTGTGGCAATAAATACAATGAGACTAATCACAAATACAACCAATACACCTGACAACAACCGTGTGAAAAACCAAGGTAACCATGCTGGTATTTCAAATGATCTCGTCATTGTTTGATGTGAAATGGCTGTCTCTATATTGCTGGATTGCGTTGTCATAGCGGTCACCCCCTACGCCAAAATTCATCTGTACGCCACGCTGCAAAGCCTGTGCGATCGGGTGTTACGCCACCAATTTGGCCAGAATGTGCATCGAGTACATTATTAAAACCCCAAATGAGCAAACCACCTTGCTCATGTTGAATATGCTGTGCTTCATGAATGAGAACTTTGCGTTTTTCCAAATCAGGCTGTTGTAATGCTGTATGAACCAATTCAGTAAAACGTTCATTGTTAAATCGAGTTTTATTATTTGCCGCACCAGGCCCATCAATTTGCAAAACGGTTAATAAAAAAGGTCGTGAAACGTTTGAACCTGTACTAAATGCCCAATCTTGTTTTACAGCATCAGCAAAGGTGGCAGCTTCAACCTGTTTAACATTAACAATAACACCAGCCTGAGCCGCATGCTGAGCAAAAACCAATGCGGCATTGCTATCTGGACCTGTATACAAATCAACCGCCAAGCTATTGCTAAAACCAGCTTCTTTCAACAATCCCTTAGCTTTATTTAAATCTTGCTTACGCTGTAGAATACTGTGGTCATACACGGGATCACTAAAGGAATAGAGATCATTTGCAACTCGTCCTTGACCAGCTAAAGCCCTTTTAACCAAATCATCTCTATTGGCAATCAATCTAAAAGCTTGACGTACTCGAGGATCATTGAAAGGTGCTTTTGAGGTATTCATATCAAAAGATTGCCAAGCATCTGTTTCAGAAGAAACGAGATTCAATCGTTTATTGGCTTGAATTAAAGAAATATGCTCGGCACTTACACCTGAAGCAATGTCAATTTGACCAGATTGCAAAGCAGCAAGACGCCCTGTCTGATCTTTAAAATCAATGATTTCTATTGCATCAGCATAAGGCCTATTTTCTTTCCAGTAATTTTCAAAACGGACAAAGCGTGAACGCTGGCCTGGTGTAAAACTGTCAAGCTTAAAGGGACCTGCTCCTACGACATTTTTAACTGGGTCATAATCTGTAGGAACGATGCCTCCCCAACTCATCCATGCCTCAGGTAAAGCAACCAACCCTTTTCCTTGAGTAAAAGGAATCTCAACTGTGTATTCATCTCGCTTTTTAATCTCATTCCTTTGCAAAGAATAAAGATAGGCTGCAAATGGAGAAGCGAGTTTAGGGTCCGTCAAACGGCGTAAGGAGAAAATAACATCATCAGCAGTAATCGTTTTACCATGATGAAATTCGAGTCCTTTTTTTAAGCGAATGGTCCATTTCGTCCCATCATTATTCGGCTCCGCAAATTCAGCAAGTGCGAGTTTGGGCTGGATATCTCTACCCCATTCCCATAATTTTGCATATAAAGGCCAACCTCTGAATGCACTGGACATACCAATAGGCTTATGCGCGTCTAAATTACCGGCTTGATTGCCATTGATTACTCCAATTTTGATCACACCGCCTTTTTTCGGATTATCATTTTGAGTATTACTAGGACTAGCACTCTCAGAAGATGAAGAGTCAGTTTTAGAACATCCTATTAGGCTAATTGCAGCAACAGCTCCAACCCCCAATCCAGTCTGCTTAATCAGTTCTCGACGTGTAATTTTGTTCATGTTTTCTCCCTTAAACTACGATTTCTTGATTCAAGAGAGAATCAATGGATGAATTTTTATTGAGCTTAGGTAACTCAAAACCATGATCGAGCTCTAATAACGGGAACAATAAATCAGCTACGCGATAGGCTTCTCCAATTAAAGGGAAACCAGATAAGATAAAGGCAGATACACCATAGCTTTCGTATTCTTTAATCCGTTCAGCAATATTTTCAGCACTGCCGACCAAGGCAGTACCTGCTGCTGGGTTTAAAATATCAAAACCAAATAAAGATGGCCCAGTCCAAACATTAGGATAAATTTCAAAATCTTTAGCACGAGGTAATACCCCATGTCGTAACAAAGTGAGATTTCTTTGAACGATCGGATTTGGGCTTTGATAACTCTCAAAAGTTTCATCGGGAGGAAGCTGCCGTTTAACAGCTTCAATTGCATAATTTAAATCAATCTTGTCGAGTAATGACTGAGCATACTGCCAAGCCTCTTCTTCTGTTTCTCGGACAATAATTTGCAATCGAGTACCAAACTCTAAAGTACGCCCAACTTTTGCCGCCTCAGCGGCAACTTTGCTAAACTTTTCTCCAAGCAGCGGTGGCGTATTCGCAAAACTTAAATACACATCGAGTAATTCAACAGAATGCTGAACGCCTTTGGCAGAAGTTCCAGCTCCCCATAAAGGAACACCCTGCTTTTGAGTTGGACCACGCCATTTGGACATTGGAGATCCACTTTCTAGACGTGGTGCAATTTGAATAAATTCCCCCTCAAATCCAGATCGATCACCTAAATAGTTTTGCTGAAATGCTGTCCAGTATTCCTTACTAAAGTCATAACGCTCATCATGAGTATAGTGAATACCTAAAGCTGCCAAACCCTGATCATTTCCATTCACAACATTGAATAACAAACGTCCTTTAGAGAAGGCATCAAACGTTTGCGCATATTTCGCCAAAACTGCTGGCTGGACTTCTCCAGGATGTTGGGCAACCAGAAACTTTAAACGTTCAGTAAATGGAATTAAACTTGCAGCAACAGCAAGTGTTTCATACTCGCTGGTACCCATAAGTGAACCGTAAAAACCAAGTCGATCCGCAGTAATCGCAATCTGTTGCAAGTGTTCATAATCAGTATCCCACCGCCCAGATTCCAACCAAGGATATGGTCCATCCGGAGAAGTGAGATACCATAAAAGTTTTACAGCCATAGTATTCTCTATATTTATATTTGAATCAGATTTCTAATGAAGTGGAAGTAATCCAAGCGACTTGGCTTTATCGGTTAAACCACTCATTCGCCACTGCTGCTGTAAAACACCCTGTCCGTATTCACGGCTTCCCCCAGCTAATTCAGCTAGTAGCTGAATCTGTGCACCTTCCTCAAGTAACAAGATAAATTCAGCTGTTTCTTGTAATCCCTGACGTCCCCATACGGTTGCACCACCGTTGGCTTCTAAAATTGCTCGATGTTCGATATCAACTTTGAGTTGATCTAAAATGAAATCGACTTCTGCCTGACGGCGATCAATATAAATTGGGAGTTCTTTAAATAAATGAAAGCGCTGAACAGGCACATAACGAATCGGTAAGGTACGATGGGTTTGCGCCCAAGCCCCTAAATTCGGCGCGTGTACATGAGATATTGTGGTGACATCTGCATGCTCGCGAAAAAGTTTGTTATAACGCCCACCTGCATTTTTTCTTCCCAATAAAACTTCACCATCAATTGTCTCCACAAGTACTTTGCTTTTTTTATCTTTAGACCAAGGTCCTGCGTAGTTAAAAGTGACTAAGGTATTATCAGGTCCACGTTCAACAAAATTAACCGTTCCATTTGCCGTGATTGTTCTTGTTTCACGGAATACTTCAAAAGCAAATTCAGCTTTTTCACGATTCAATTCGATAAAGTCATTGAGTTCAGGAGAAAGTGGCGTTTGAATAAGTGTTGTCATGATCAATATCCTATTAAAATTGCTTATTTTGGCGGCGCTTTAAAACTTCGAGCAAAGGACGGTGGTCGACCCAAGTATTAATATCGACATCACGCTCAAGAAAACCATGTAACCAAAGGAAATCTTTTTGTTGTCTTAAAAGCTCTAAACGCTCTTCACTTAATGATGGATGTAAAGACTTATGAAAATTATTACGGTAAGCTGTTGCGACACTCTCTGCGCCTGCAATCGTTTCATCTTCAAGAATAACCAGCACTTCATCTAAATGATCTTGAGCCCAATCTGCGGTATCAAACAGCTCTTCCAGAAAATCAACGACGACATCAAAGTGATCTTTTAACAAATCTTCATGTACGGTAATTGGACGAGGCGTACCATTGTTTACACGGGAGGTCACATCTTCAAATTGATCCAAATCAATCCCAACTTTTAAACCGCGTTTTGTCGCAGCTTCAACAGCAGATGCTCCTTTTACATAAACAGCATCAACTTCACCGGTGATTAACGCATCTAATCCAGACCAATAGGTACTGGCATCACGTTGTTGTGTATTCGATTCCGCTCGTTCAGGGACTTCAATAAAATCCACATCACGGAAAGTTAAATTTGCGAGTTGCAAAGCACCTCGAATACCCTGTAAAGACATCGCTCTAAAAATGCTACCTGCCCGTTTGTCTGCATATTCAGGTAAAGCAACTTTTACATTTTTTAAATGCTCTGGCTTGCTGATTTCAGAATCAGGGCGAACAATAATTACCTGCCATTCATCAATCCATGTCAAACCAATGAGTCGACTTGGAGCACCTTCAGAACGAGCAGCTAATGCTGGAACATTTCCACCTTCACGAAATAATGCTGGCAGTTGATGATCAAAATGATGAACAGATAGACCTTTGCGCGCATCTTGTAAAACAGCAACATCAATACCATGCTGTTCAAACTTTTCAATCAGTGTCCCACGTTTAAGTGAGATCCCTGTTGCCGTTGGGACTGGACATCGAGTGACCCAGATTTCAGATAAAGTACTTTTCACAAATTCTTTAGAATTTTCTTTTTTATCGATAACAAGTGACATAGGTATTCCTTAGGATAATTCCAATTTCATATCACTTGTATTGAGCAGCTTTTATGCCAATATTAATTATTTATAATTTTCAACATCTTATGAAAAATTACAATCAAGTTATTGTTTATATTTCATCATTTTTTTAAATCAGTGTTGTTTTCACAACACCTAATAAAGAAATGACTGTGCTTAATCATTTTTCAAAATTAGAAATCTATTCTTCGTATATATGTTTTAAGTTTTTATGTGTAATATATTAAACAAATAAGTTGAGTATATTACATGAAAATATCTTTACTCATATCCTCATTGCCTACGCAGAACACAACAACTCGTATGAGAGTCTGGCGATCTCTCAAAGCAAGCGGCGCAGCAATTCTAAGAGATGGCGTCTATTTGCTCCCTATTACTCATAGTGCAAAGTTTGAACCTATTGCTAATGATGTTATTTCAGAACAAGGAACTGCTTATATCTTTCATGCAGAGCAACCCTTAAATCTTGAGCTTGCTCCTTTTTTTAGTCGGAAAGAAGAATACGATGCTCTCTATAAACAACTGTCTGAATTAAGAGATCGGCAGACCAAAGATGAAAAGAAAGAGCTGCTCAAGCAAATCCGGAAATTAAGAAAAAGTATCGATGCACTGGTGGAAATTGACTATTACCCCGATGAGACTCAAGCACAGGTTTTAAATGAGCTATCTTCATTAGAACTTTCAATTGCACGTCTTGGTGAAGTGAATGAGCCTCAAGCAATACAAGCTCACATTCAACTTCTAGATAAAGCTAGTTATCAAAATAGAATTTGGGCAACACGTAAAAGACCTTGGATTGATCGTCTAGCCTCTGCATGGCTAATAAAGACATTTATTGATACCTCACCAACATTCATTTGGTTAGAAACACCAAGGGACTGCCCAAAAGAAGCATTTGGATTCGATTTTGATGGTGCAACTTTCAGTCATATCAATCATTGGGTGACCTTCGAAGTTCTTTTACATAGTTTTGATCTAGAAACACCCCCATTAAAGAAAATCGCTGAAATTGTTCATTACCTTGATGTAGGTGGGATTGAACCTCCCGAAGCAATCGGTATTGAAAAAGTTATTCAAGGAATTCGAAGTCAGATAAGTGACGATGATCAATTATTTGCATTATCGAATCACATTTTCGATGGCTTATATGCCAACCTATCAAGAGAATAATCATGGAACAAGAACAAGCCGCTGCACCCGATGAGCCAGCACAGCCAATTCATTTTTGGCAAGCCTTCTTATTTTGGCTTAAATTGGGATTTATTAGTTTTGGTGGACCAGCGGGGCAAATCGCTGTCATGCACCAAGAGCTTGTTGAACAAAAACGTTGGATTTCTGAAAAACGTTTCTTACATGCTCTCAACTACTGCATGTTATTACCCGGACCTGAAGCTCAACAATTAGCAACCTACATAGGTTGGTTAATGCATAGGACTATAGGTGGTATTGTTGCGGGTGTCTTATTCGTTTTACCCTCTTTATTTATCCTGATCGCGCTCTCATGGGTCTATGTAAAGTTTGGTGATGTTCCTATCATTGCTGGTCTCTTTTATGGAATAAAACCAGCTGTTGTTGCTATCGTCTTTCATGCAACTTACCGGATTGGCAGCCGATCATTAAAGAATAAGTTTTTATGGGCAATTGCTGCACTTGCATTCGTTGCTATCTTTTTCTTTAACCTTCCGTTTCCTTTAATTGTTCTAAGCGCTGCAATCATTGGATACTTGGCAAGTAAAAAATATCCAAGCTTTTTTACTAGTGGAAGTTCACATCAGCAAGGTAAAAAAGATTATGGCCCAGCATTAATTGATGATGATACTCCAACCCCAGAACATGCCATATTTAGTTGGAAGCACTTTGGAAAAATTTTATTTATCGGTGCAATTTTATGGTTTACACCCATTATAGGTTTGACTCTTACCTTCGGATGGGATCATGCCTATACACAAATGGCTTGGTTCTTCACGAAGGCTGCACTGTTAACATTTGGTGGGGCTTATGCAGTATTACCTTACGTGTATCAAGGTGCTGTAAATTTTTATGGTTGGTTGAGTCCAACACAAATGATCGATGGTTTAGCACTAGGTGAAAGTACCCCTGGCCCACTGATTATGGTGGTTGCATTTGTCGGATTTCTAGGTGGCTTTAATCATGCATTTTTAGGAAGTGATCATGTATTTTTAGCAGGTGCCTTAGGTGCTGTCATTGTTACTTGGTTCACGTTTCTATTTTCTTTCATTTTCATTCTAGCTGGCGCCCCAGTGATTGAATCTACTCACAATGAGTTAAAGTTTACTGCACCTTTAACAGCAATTACCGCCGCTGTTGTAGGAGTAATATTGAATTTAGCACTCTTCTTCAGTTATCACGTTTTATGGCCGAATGGATTCAACCATCCTTTCAACTTTGAAGCTGCATTCATAGCAATTGGAGCATTTGTTGCCTTATTCCATTTTGAAGTCAAAGTCATGTATGTGATTTTTGCTTCTGCATTCTGTGGCTTGATTTTATATATAGGTGCATAAGCTTAGTGTTTTAGCGTTTAAAAGAAAAGGAAGCTAAACTTCCTTTTCTTTTACCATTAGTGGCAGTGACGATCCCCTGTCTTGCTGTTCGTATGGCAGCCTGAAGAATCAGTACCACCTGAATGAGCAAAAGCATTTGTTGCCGAAAGCCCCATTAAACATACTAAAATTAGTTTCTTCATATTATTCAGCTATAAGTTTTATTAAATCTTCTTTACAGTCTAACAATATTTCATCTGACAAACTCGAATTATCAGGGCATGCCCGAGACAATACGACTGCCCCAACCGACGTAGATAAGATATAAATCGCTTTTTTCCGGAGATCAGCATTTTCATCAGTAGAATGTTTAGCAAGTTCAGCCATAATAAATTGCAGTAAATGTTCGATACCACTTTCAAACTCTTGTTTAACTTCCTCAGGTTGCCTTGCCGCATCACAGGATAAAGCAGCCAAAGTACAGCCCTGATCAGCATGATCTCGATGCTGCTTAGAAACATATAGTTGAATAAATTGTTTCAAGCTTAGCCCATCAACTTGTTTTAAAACTTGTTCAACACCATTTTTTACACTAATTTGAATTAGGTCTAGTTTAGAACTGAAATGCTTATAAAAACCGCCATGTGTGAAACCTGCACTGGACATCAATTCAGCAATTCCAATGCCATCATAACCTTTGCTTTTAAATAGCTCAGTCGCCTTAGTCACAATCTTCTCACGATTTTCTTTAACCTGAGTCTTGGTCACTTTCATTGGCAATGCTCAACATGGATAGCAATAATTAGATTATACATTGATTATGATTGACATCAAAAAAATACAGGTTTAGATTATGATCATAATCTAAAGAGAAGCAATTATGAATAAACATTCTAAAGCACTGGTAACAGGCGCATCTTCAGGTATTGGTGCAGTCTATGCAGATCGTCTGGCAAAACGCGGGTATGATTTAATTCTAGTAGCAAGAGATCAAAGCCGATTGAAACAAATCGCGCAAAAAATCCAACAACAATATGGCGTCCAAGTTGAAGTAATGGCCGTCGATTTATCTAAAAATGAAGATGTAATATCAATTGAAAACCGACTCAAATCCGATCCTCAAATTAATCTACTGGTCAATAACGCAGGAATTAGCGTTAGTGGTCAGTTTTTAGAACAGGATTTAGAACAAATTGAGAAACTGATTTCTTTAAATATCTCAGCGTTAGTCCGCTTATCTCACGCAATTCTACAAAGATTAATCCCTCAAAACACGGGTGCTATTATTAATCTTGGATCAGTAGTTGGTCTTGCCCCAGAGTTTGGTCTGACTGTCTACGGGGCAAGTAAATCATTTGTTGAATTTTTTAGTCAAAGCCTGAGCTTAGAACTCAAAGAAACCAATGTTTATATTCAGGCTGTGCTCCCCTCTGCGACAAAAACCGCGATATGGGAACGTTCAGGTGCCGATATCAGTCAAATGCCTCCAATGATGGATGTGGATCAACTTGTTGATGCAGCGTTGATTGGCTTTGATAAACGAGAAACAATAACAATACCTGTTTTAAAAGATGAAAATTTGTGGAAAACTTATCAAAATTCACGTTTAAAACTTTTACCTAACTTTTCCTCAAGCGAAGTCGCACTTCGTTATCAATCCCAATAATTTTTCCAAAAAAGATTCAAGGATATAATGTATGAATGTAATCGATGCAATTCAACAACGCCGTGCCATTAAACGCTTTGATCCAGATTTCAAAATCTTGGATGAAGATAAAAAGAAATTATTAAGCAGTGTCATGGAAAATGCACCGAGTGCCTTTAACCTTCAGCACTGGCGACCCGTGCTGGTTGAGAATGTTGAATTAAGAAAGCAGATAAGAGCAATTGCCTGGGATCAGCCACAAGTTACAGAATCATCATTATTGATTGTTTTATGTGCAAAAGTCAGTACATGGGAAGTTGATGCGAAGCATGTATGGGATGGGGCTTCACCAGAAGTTCAAAATATTATGGTTGGCGCAATTGACCAATATTACCGTGACCGCCCGCAAACCCAACGTGATGAAGTCATGCGCAGTGCGGGTATCTTTGCTCAAACTTTGATGTTACTTGCTCAAGAACATGGTTTAGACAGTTGCCCTATGGATGGTTTTGACTTTGATGCGATGGCAAAGCTAATTAACTTACCTGAAGATCATGTAGTGTGTTTAATGATTGCTGTTGGTAAATCAGCATCGCAACCTTACCCTAGAGTTGGGAAATTGCCTTATGATAACCTTATTACTATTGATTCATTCTAGTCTGTTTTAATGATCTTTAGATTATCATTCTGTCTTCGGATTGATCAGATGGTGTTATCAATAAACTCAAATTCTTAAGGATTTGAGTTTATTTTTTATCAAGATATACATACTAAAAGTCAAAATTTCCAATTCTGCCCCTTAAAAAGCAAAAATTAGGTCGGATAATATCGGACAAAAAGGCAAATAAAAAAGCCTTTAAGTATTGAACTTAAAGGCTTTTTCATATCGGATCGAACAATCCCGAATAATATTTTGGTGGAGATGGCGGGAGTCGAACCCGCGTCCGCCAGCACTACGCCCGAGAATACTACATGCTTAGATATCGTCTACTATTTTAACTCTTTGTGACCCGACGAACAGGGTACAAATCGCGATCCTCTAAGTTTAGTACAAAGCCCCGAGGCTTGGCTTTATACGGACTTGTGTGCGTGCGCTTCAGTCGGACTCTCTAACCACAAGTATTCAGAGAGGCGGACAAGCTGCCCTTAGGCAGCTAGAGCGTATGATTCGTCGTTTGCGACTAAAAAATGCAAATTTGATTTACGAGAGGAAATGCGCTCTCGGCATGCATCTATGAGTTTCATCACCAGCGTCGAAGCCAGGAACATCCCCAAAGTACAGCGCAATCATAGCATAAATGACTAGAATTTAAATCTTAATTTCTAAGCATTGAGCAAAATATGCGCTTATAAGCTTATATTGTTGCGGAACTTGCTTTTTCAAGTCCCGATTCACATTAGTGTGGTGCAGGTCCACCAGCCACGGGTTTAGGTTTTGGACTCATCCAGATCAGAGCACTGGCAAACACAAATACAATCGCCAACAACATAAACACATGATTGGCAGACATGGTAATCGCCTCTTTGTCCACCAGATTGGCAATCGTGGCGAGTGTTGCATCAGAGGAGAATCCATTTTGCAATAAGGTATTTTGTACTTCTTGCGGATGTAAGTTATTCACCATTTCACTGCGCGCCACTTTGGCATGATCATCCCAAATGGTAACTGCGATTGAAGCTCCAATCGCCCCTGCCATGGTTCTCAAGAAGTTCATCAAACCTGCTGCCGATGCCATTTCCTGTGGCAAGACTGAACCCATTGCAATATTTGACAATGGAATAAAGAAGAATGGTACAGCAAAGCCTTGCAAGATTTGTGGCCAAGCCAAAGCCATAAAGTCCGCATCAGTCACCCAGAAGGCACGCATTAAGGTCACGACACCGAGCAGAGCCAAACCAAAACTGGCCAAGGCGCGTGGGTCATATTTAGTCGATAGCTTCGCTACAATGGGCGACATGGTCAGACTACCAAAGCCCATGGTGGCGGTGAGATAGCCTGCCCATGTGGCGGTATAACCTAAATTGATTTGCAGCCACTGCGGAATCAGTACAATACTGCCAAAAAAGGAACCAAAGCCAAAGGCCAGCGCCAGTACAGACACGGCGAAGCCCCGATGTCGAAATACATACAAATTGACTACAGGATGCTTTTCGGTCAATTCCCAAATCATAAACACGATAAAACCAACTACGGCAATCAAGGCCAGCATGATAATACTGCTACTATTAAACCAGTCGCGTTCGTGTCCCAGATCAAGCATCAATTGCAGTGCGCCAATCCAGAGCACCAACAGGCCTAGACCAATCGCATCGATCCGCAGTTTTTCAGTTTTGGTTTCAGCCACCGACAACAAACGTATTGCTGCTAAAACACAGAAAATACCTACAGGAATATTGATAAAGAAAATCCAGTGCCAAGACAGATTGTCACTGATGAGTCCGCCAAGGATCGGCCCGAGAATCGGTCCAATCACTGTGGTCATTGCCCACAATCCCATTGCCTGAGCATGTTTTTCAGGTGGGAAAATCCGCATCAATAGCGTTTGACTGAGTGGCATCAATGGCCCGCCACAGAGACCTTGTCCGATACGGAAAAATACCAGCATTTCTAAGGATGTTGCCAAACCACACAGGAATGAAAAGATGGTGAATCCAATCAGACCAAAAACAAACACCCGAACTGTACCAAAGCGTCCTGCCAGCCAACCAGTTAACGGTACACAAATCGCTTCTGCAACGGCATAAGAGGTAATGACCCATGTGCCTTGAGAACTAGAAACAGCAAGGTTCCCCGTGATATGAGGCACAGACACGTTGGCAATGGTGGTATCCAGTACCACCATAAAATTTGAAAGGGCGATCACAAACGCGGCAAGTAGTAAGCGCCCGCCACTCAGTTCTGCAAATGGATTTTGCGTTTTCATGGCTGATTACTTCGATGCGAGATCAATATCCGCTTGCATCGACAACCCTACACGCAATGGATGTTCTGCAAGTTCTTTCGGATCAAGACTGATACGCACAGGTAAACGCTGTACCACTTTAATCCAGTTTCCTGTGGCATTTTGTGCAGGAATCAAGGCAAATGCTGCACCCGTACCGCCTGAGAAACCTTGTACCACGCCGTGATAAACCACGTCATCACCATATAAATCAGAGCGTAAAGTCACTTTCTGCCCTGCTTTGACTTTCGCCAATTGGCTTTCTTTGTAATTGGCATCGACATACAGTGCAGAGACAGGCACCACCGACATCATTACGGTTCCAGGCGCAACCCGTTGTCCAATCTGAATATTACGGCGGGCGATGACACCATCAACAGGCGCACGAATCACCGTACGTTCTAAATCCAGTGCCGCTTGTTCCACATGCGCTTTTGCAACTAAAACATCAGGAGTAGATGCTTCATTCACCCCTTGAATCAAGGCTTCATTGGCCGCATAGGTACTTTCAGCCGCTTTACGGCTTGAGGTGGCTTGCGCCAAACCTGCTTGCGCCAAATCCAGACTGGCTTTTGCTGTTGAAACCGCACTTTGCGCCTTGCTTAATTCCTCTTTAGAAATTGCACCTGATGCAGCCAGTTCATTACGACGATTCAATTCCAATGCAGCACGATCATAATCGGCTTGTGCTTTGGTCACTTGTGCCTGTGCACTGGTGATTTCATCATTACGAACCACAACCTGAGAATTTAAAGAGCTGCTATTGGCTTGGCTTTGTTTATATTGGCGTTGCGCTTTAGCCAGTTCTGCCTGCGCCTGTGCCAATTGAATCTTGGCATCACGTTCATCAATACGTACCAATACATCGCCTTGTTTGACCTGTTGAGTCTCTTTGACCAAGACTTCAGCCACTTGCCCACTGACCATTGAGGTAATTTGTGCAGTTTCTGCACCGACATAAGCATTATCGGTACTGACCGAATGATTAAAGAATAACGCCCAAATGCCATACAGAATTGCAGCGAGAATGAGAATGAGTGCGAAAAATCCGAGGAATTTTTTACGTTTTGCTTTCATTGCATCATCTGATGCCGAATCTGAAGCAGCATCCTGTAGGTTGGCTTGAGCGTCAGTCATAAGTTATTCCTGAAAATTAAAGAGATTTTTAACTTTTGGTTTAATCAGCCGATCAGTTTAATTTTGAAAACTTAACTGAATGTTAAAAAAACCAAAAATGAAAATAAGAACAAAAACCATTTCACATTTTAACGATAAAAAATCATATGGCGAGATTAAAAAAAATAACTGATGCGTTCAATTCTTATAAATTGATATTTTAACGATGATAAGAAACTTAAAGTTTGGGTTCTAAGCGAGAGATTTTCGTAATCCTCTCTGATACAGCAATCCTTAACATACCTATAAAGCATGAAGATATATGTGGAATAGGCTTGTGTATTTGGCTGGATTTGTTCTAATGAACTTAGGTGGAATATTGATTTTTGCGCGGCAATTCATTCTTCCACGCGAGAAAAGCACGGTCATTTATGGATCAGAATGGCATTTTTCTTGCTGCTAAAACAACAAACACTTCGCTAGGTGAAAGGACGATGACATCACTCAGCCAAAACATGGATCTTATCCATCACTCGCATCAGGCCGACTTTGCTCAAGATCTGATGTCAATGATCTGTGGTGAACACCGCTTGGATACCCTATGTCGAGAAACACTCGATTTTCATTATGACGGGATTCGTTTACCGCATAAAAAAATGGCGATCGGAACCATTAGTTATGGCGCCAATGTCGCTATCAATATTGCCAACCTGAAAGCTTATAGCATCAGCCTGCCCTTTCATGGCAAACAAACGCTGAGTATCCGTGGCGCAAAATACCAATCCGATGCACAAACTGGTTTAATTGTCTCCAATCAGGACTTACAGGATTTGGTCATCAATCAGGACTGTCAAAAATTTCAGGTGGTGATTCCTGAAAACAGCCTGCAATTGGTATTGTCCGAACTCCTGAATCAACCGATTGAAGAAGCCATCGTCTTTAACCCTGAAATTTCCTTATCGATGACTGGCTTGATGCAGGCATGGTGGCACAATATTGAAAACTTTTTACAGTTAAAATCACACTATGCCGACTTTTCCGGCCTACCCATGTTTTCTGAGGACTATGAAAATTTTGTGATTAAAGCCCTGCTGCTGTCTCAGGAAAATAATTATTCTGCAGCCTTACATGAACGTTGCAACCGAGGCGAACCAGCCTATCTGCGCAAAGTAAAAAACTTTATCATTCAGCATGCTCAAGAAGCCCTCAATGCCGAAAGCTTACACACCTTGGCAGGTGTTTCTAAATCAAAACTCTATGAAGAATTTCAGCAGCATTATGGCCTGAGTCCGATGGCCTATCTACGTAAATATCGCCTACAGCAAATCTATAAAATATTGAGTAATACTGCCAAGCATCAAAAAATTTCAATCTCCAAACTGGCTTATGACTGGGGTTTTAATCACCTCAGCCGTTTTGCTCAGGAATATAAAGATGAATTTGGGGAAAAACCAAGTGAAACCCGAAATAAACATGAGTGAACACTCTTAAATAAAAAGCCCAGTCAACGTACTGGGCTTTTTTTATAATTAACTGGTGCTTAACACGGGTTTGACTTTATTGTTCTGACGCATAGCTTTTAAACTCAAGGCAATAAAAGCGATAAAGGTCGGCAAGGCCAGCAAATAGAAAATTCCGCCAAGACTAATCTCATAAGTAAAGATATACGAACCAAAGAACGCCCCAAAGATGGCACCGACGCGACCAATGCCATGCATCCAAGACACCCCAACCGCACGACATTGTGATGGATAAAACAATGCCGCCAAAGGTAATAGAGACGATTGCGCTCCTGTCAGCAATGCCCCAATCAGGAAAATACTGATGCCAAGCAATAGGATGCTGGAACTGACGAAGCCCGCAACGATAAATATGATAAATGCTGTCAGGTAGGCATATTTAATCACCTGAGTTGGATTCAGTTTATCCATATACCAGCCCATGATGATGGCACCAATCACCCCACCAAAAGGGAAAATCGCAGCAATTAAACTAAACTGTTGTGTGCTAAAGCCTGCGGTTTTTAAAATGGTTGGCATCCAACTGGTCAATAAGTAGAACACCAACAGGCTCATAAAACAGCACAGCCATAACATCACAGAACCCCACAGATATTTACCCAAAACTGTTTTAACAGGACTTTCACTGCGATCCACATCAAGGTGTGGCAACTCGATTTTAACGGTGTCGGTAAATGCATGACCTTGAATTTTTACCAGAATCTGTTGCGCTTTGGCTTGCTGCTCTCGTTTAATCAGATAAGGCACTGATTCTGGCAATTTCAGTAATAACACCACCACGAGGAACAAGGGAATAATACCACCCAAAATCACCACTTTAGCCCAACCGAGATTTTCCAGTAAATAGGCAGACAACAAACCACCACAGGAAATCCCTAACATAAACCCACATCCCGCCAAACCAGTCAGAAAAGCTTTACGTTTCGCAGGCATATATTCAGAAACAATGGTACTGATGTTTGGCATCGCCGCACCCAAGCCCACACCGGTAATAAAACGGTAAATCATCAAGTCCTGCGTGGAAGAAGCAAAACCACACAAGATGGTAAATACGGAAAATAATAAGGTCGTGAATACAATCACCCCTTTGCGCCCAAACCGATCTGCCAATGGCCCTGAAATAATTGCACCGATCGACATCCCCACCAGTGCTGCGCTGAGTACAGGTGCCAATTCAGGCTTGCTGATACCCCAATCATCCAATAAGGCGGGTGCGATAAAACCAATAATTCCTGTATCTAAACCATCGCAAAAAAACACCAAGAAACCCAGTGTAAATACCAGCCATTGCAGCGGCGATAAACTGTCACGATTGATTACTGTATTAACATCAACTGTCTTCATCTTTATTCCCTTAAAAGCAAATTCTGTTAAAACTTCTGTTGCTTGGATCAATTCAATATGTGTCGTCAATCTCTCCTTCAGAGTCGTCTGATTGCATACATCCAATATTTTTTAATGTTGAGGATGATGTTTTTGATGAATAAAAAAGGGATGGTCATCACGATGTTCCATCCCTTTCTCTATTAAGCATCGAGTGCAATACGTGCACTGTTGCTTTGTAAAAACTTCTCGCTATAGAGACGGTAATTAGTTAATGCTTGCTCATCCAGCCAGCTTTTGACCGCTTCGATCATCGGCGGTGGCCCGCATAAATACATATCAAAAGCCTGTTCCGCCAATTGATCCCGATTCAGATGCTGATGGATATAACCTGTTTTGCCTGTCCAAGTTTCCGAAGCTTGGGTGACGATGGGTTGATAGTTAAAATTCGGCATCCTTTCTGCATAGGCCAGTAAACGTGACTGTTCGCATAAGTCGGTTGCCTGATTGACCCCGTAAAACAATTGAATCGCAGGCGCATCGGCTTGCTCGGCAATATTGTCCAACATGCCTAAAAAAGCGGATAAACCTGTGCCGCCTGCAATAAAGACCAACGGTCGTTGCACTTCACGTAAATAGAAACTGCCCAAAGGTGCTTCCATCATAATGGTTTGCCCCACTTGGCAACGTTCGCGCAAATAATTGCTCATCACTCCCTCGGGCAATAACCGAATTAAAAATTGCAGTTGATTGTCTAGATTAGGGCGATTGGCAAAGGAATAAGAACGCCAATCCTCTGTTTCAGGAATCTGCAAACGCGCATATTGACCCGGCAGAAACTCAAGTTGCTTGGTATATGAACTGGCATCGACATGCAGAATGGCGGTGCTCTCTGAAACCAGTTCAAGCTTAGTCACTTTGCTGGCAATTTTTAAGGTTTCACCTGCATGGCACATCTCGGAGCTATGATCAAAATAGAAGGCGGCATTGGATTTGACCCGCGTTTGACAGGCCAGCATTTTACGCTCAGCCAAATCACGCTCACTCAAGGCATCTTCATCGACATATTCCTGTTCATAAATGCCTGTTTCACATTGTCCCTGACAGGTCCCGCACACACCTTCACGACAATCCAAGGGTAAACTGATGCCTTGACGAATGGCGGCATTCAACAGTAACTCATCCTCTTGGACTGAAATAAAAAAGGTTTTTCCATCGGCAAAATTAAGCGCAACTGAATGTCCCATCATGATGCTCCCTTAAACATGATAAAAATCTAAGACCGAATCAATTTTGTCATTCAGCAAAATCGTGTGTTGACGGCGGATACGGAATCCTTCTGCCGTAGGTCTTAACAGATAAGTGGCATGTCCATAGAAACAACCTTCCAGACCTTGACGATTATATAAAGTGCTCCATCCAACTTTGGCTTCAATTAAGCCATTCTGTAGGGCTTTAACCTGTACATTTTGAATGCTGTGTTGCGTGCGAGGTAATGGCGTGGCTGATGCGGCTTTGCCGGTACGGATACGAAACACGCGATCCTCAAGTCCTGAGCGATCAGCATAATAGATATAAGACAAGCCCTGATTCGGATCTTCGACATAACGATGATCATCAATCCATTGCGGAATGTGATATTCACTATCTTCATCATACAGTTCCAGATAGGCATCCCAATCATAGCAATCGCACAGTTCAGACTTCTGATATAAAAATTGTGAAACAGCAAAATGTAATTCAGCAGTCATGGCTTAGACCTCCTCTGTCACAGTATCTAACTGATAGGTAATATCCTGCATTTTTAAGGCCTTGCGATTTAAGCCCTCCAGCATTAGGCGCTGCCATTGACCATGTTGATTGACATATAAGCCTTCATGCGTCAGTTCACGGCCCGTGATCAGAGGTTGAATCCCGAGATCCTGTGCATTCTGCGTCAGCTCATAACACCATTTATGCTGTCCACGGGAAATATCACTCCAGCGCTCTAAACGTGCTTGGAAGCCTTTTTGCTGTTCACGGAATTCCACCAGATCATCAGGCGTACCTAAGCCAGAGACATTGAAAAAGTCTTCAAACTGGCGAATACGGTTACGACGCGACTCAGTCGACTCGCCTTTTACTGCCAGACATTGGCTAATCACTTCGGTTTTATTCCATGCCACCGGACGGACAATTCGCAGTTGGGAACTGATCTGATCCATGAAGAATAAGCTTGGATAGAGGTTTAAGTTTCTGAGACGATGCATGGCCCATTCAGCACGTTTACTGCCATATTTCTCCAGCAGATAAGGCATCACCGTGTCATAGCCAGGACGCACGGCTGGATTTGGCATGTCACTGAATAAGACACTGTGACCGTTTTTAAAACTGAACCAGCCATCATCGGTTTGGTTATCGCCTGCACCTAATTTGCTGTAATCCAAGGTATCCAGATCATCGCCTTTGGCCGCATTGACCTGTTGGCGATGCTGTACCGTTGAGACATAGTTATAGTGCACGGTACTGACGTGATAGCCATCCAGACCATTTTCATTTTGCAGCTTCCAGTTTCCTGCAAAGGTATAGGCAGACTTGCCTTGCAGGACTTCCAACTCACCTGTTGGCGACTGCTCCACCATTAAATCGAGGAATACTTTGGCATCCCCCAAAAAGTCTTCAAGGGTATCTGTGGCTTGTGTGTCCAGACTGACAAAAACAAAACCACGGTAGCTGGCAATGCGTCCCTGTTTGAGACCACGACTCGACTTGTCAAAATCTTCACAATATTCAGCAGGTGCTTTGACCTTGACCAGACGGCCATCAGACTTATAACACCACGCATGGAACGGACAGGTAAAGGTCGATTGATTGCCTTTGGCCACACGGGTTAAGGTTGCACCACGATGCTCACAGGCATTGACCATGGCATGCAGTTGACCTTGGCCATCGCGGCTAATGATCAACGGTTGACGTCCAATTTGAACAGTTAAAAAATCATGATTGTTGGGAATCTCACTTTCGTGACAGGCGTAGATCCAGACTTTTTCAAAGATCAATTCCATTTCCAAATCGAAAAGCTCAGCTTCTGTGAACATCTCGCGTGCGATACGGAATACACCCTCTTTCGGGCGAAAATCCAAACATCCTGTGATGAAATCTTGCCATTCTGCAATATTACGTGGAGCCATTTTTATCTCCTCCAATCCATAAAAACCTTTTCATGATTGAAGCTTGATTTATGGCTGGACTCTATCCACTTTTTCCAGATCTCTATCCAGTTTGGGAATTATTTTAGGATCACACGATTGCTAGATAATAAAGCCAATTGAGGTGGAAATATTCGCACCTCAACTAGACTCATCGAATGATGTTTTAGCAAGATAGGCTGTTAATTTTTAATTGCCCGTGTTGCCAAAAAGGTTGGCATAAATTGATCCACCAAAAAGCGTGGTTGTGGTTGATCATCTTCATAAAAGCTTTGAATAAAAAAACCTGCGGTCAGTTGCCCCTGAATTAAATCCGTGAGGCTATGTCCAAACACCACTGCCTCACCTGCTTGCAGTTTGGCATTGAGCGCACCTGCACCCAGATCTTGAAGATCGGAATAAGGCAATTTATAAATCGGGTGAATCAGCCCCTGTTTGGCATATTCAGGATTGCGATCTGCAATAAAAACCACTGGATTATAAAAACTGGCGATTAAAACCCCTTGCGGTTTGAGTACCCGATAGCATTCCCGCCATACCGCTTCAACATCGGCAACATACAGGTTTGAAATCGGTTGGATAATCAGATCAAATTCAGCATCCTGAAATGCCTGCAAATCACACATATCTCCCTGCACGGTCTTGAGCTGAAGCCCTTCCCGTTCAGCAACCATTCGGTCTTGCTGCAATTGTTGATCAGAAAGATCAAAGACCGTGACATTCGCACCCGCAGCAGCCAATACAGGTGCTTGTTGACCACCAGCAGAGGCTAAGCACAGGATGTTTTTTCCGACAATATCGCCAAGCCATGCTTTGGATAATGGCTTTGGTGTGATATGTAGCTCCCAATCACCATGACGAGCTGCACGAATCAGTTCATGACTGACAGGACGTGACCAAGCCTGCTGCTCTCTCGCCTGCTGATCCCAAGCTGCACGATTATGGCTGAGAAAATCGAAATGATGGATTGGCTTTGCCACAATGAAGCTCCCTTTTCTGACACTTAAATCGTTCAAGATAGAAATACGATATCAATGCGAAAAAAGGAAGCGGAGTTCAGGACAGAAACGACTGCCTAAAAGACAGCTGAGCTTGTGCCATCTAAATTAATAGGCATAAGACGCAATCGCGGTTGCAATCGCTTTACCTTCATCATTGACCATGGTCATACGCATGGTGCAACCTTTACGACCTAGGCGTAAGGTTTCAGCGCGGGCAATAAAATGTTTGCCACGCCCAGGTGCCAGATAATCCACCCGCATATCCACCGTGGCTAAACGCGATACTTTTTTTATGGTATCGGGTAAATCTTCTGGTGTGGCACGGCGATAAAGCTGCTCCATCGCAACCACCCCACCAATACTGTCCAGAATCGTGGCAGCAACGCCACCATGTAAAATCTGAAATGCAACATTCCCCACCAGTTCTGGCTGCATCTCAAAATACGCTTCAATCTGATCATCGACCACTCGCATGACCATGCCACTGTATTTAAAAAAAGGACAGGCATTGAATGCCTTGCACAGCTGTTTTAAAACCACTTGGTGGTCTGCCTTAGCACCTAGCTGAATATTCCCAGTCCAGTTTCTCTTTACATCATTCATACGCGGCCTACACTCAATGGAAAGAATAACTTTCCATTATTTTGCACAAATCTAAAAATATGGGGCTACAATAGCGGGGTTCTGTAATTGGGTAACAGCGCTAAGCTCTCCCTAGCGTGACTTAATACCTCAATTATTCCTATAGTGTAATACTGAACATCGAGATTGTTATGACTTATACGTTCAATCGTCCAGCTTTTCCTGCGACTCGCATGCGCCGTATCCGTAAAAATGACCAACTTCGTGCCATGGTCAGCGAAACTCATTTAACTGCGAATCATTTGATTTATCCAGTGTTTGTATTACCAGGACAACAACAAACTCAAGACATTCCAAGCATGCCAAATGTGCAGCGCTTATCGGCTGACTTATTACTAAAAAAAGCAGAAACCTTACTTGAACTCGGGGTTTCAAAACTTGCCCTATTCCCTGTCACACCACAACAAGATAAAAGCTTAACAGCGGAAGCCGCTTGGGATGACAATGGCTTAGTTCAGGCGACGTGCCGCCTACTTAAAAAAGAATTACCAGAGATGGTCTTGATTACCGATGGTGCGCTTGATCCTTATACCACGCATGGTCAGGACGGTATTATTGATGACACGGGTTATGTACTCAATGATGAAACCGTTGAATGCCTAGTGAAACAAGCACTTAGTCATGCTGCGGCTGGTGCAGATGTGATTGCGCCAAGTGACATGATGGATGGCCGTATCGGTGCGATCCGCCAAGCGCTTGAGCAAAATGATTTTATCTACACCAACATCATGGCCTATTCAGCAAAATATGCCTCAAGCTTCTACGGCCCTTTCCGTGATGCGGTGGGTTCTGCCAGCAACCTGAAAGGTGGCAATAAATACAATTACCAAATGGATATTGGCAACCGTGCCGAAGCCTTGCATGAAATTGCGCTGGATCTGCAAGAAGGTGCAGATATGGTAATTGTCAAACCGGGTATGCCTTATCTAGATGTGGTTCGTGAAGTCAAAGATACTTTTGGTGTTCCGACCTTTATCTATCAAGTCAGTGGTGAATACGCCATGCTTGCGGGTGCGATTCAAAACGGTTGGCTCTCTGACAGCGTGATTCTAGAATCGTTGATGTGCTGCCGTCGTGCAGGTGCAGATGGGATCTGGACCTATTTTGCGGAAGATGCAGCACGTAAATTAAAAGAGATGAAATAAAATCTCCCCTAACCCCTCTTTTATAAAGAGGGGAATTTTTAAACTGGTTTAACTTTATCATGCATATTGCCATCATTGGTGTGGGTATTAGTGGCTTAATGTCAGCATTGGAACTTGCTGAACAAGGCTGCTCTGTCGATATTTTTGACCAACAACTTGCAGGTCAAGCTGCCTCATGGGCGGGTGGAGGTATCCTCTCACCCATGTATCCTTGGCGTTATGCGCCCGAAGTCAATCAGCTGGCCCAATATGGCAAACAGCTCTACCAAACATGGAATGAAAAACTACTTCCCATTACTGGTATTGATTTTCAGATCCACGATACAGGCATGCTGATCTTTGATCAGGAAGATTTCGAGATCGGCTTAAATTATGCCTCTCGGTACCAAGAACCGATGCAGCAATGCGAACTGCTCAATCGCCCCAAACTAGAAAACATTAATCCCTATATTTCCCAGAAATTCCAACAAGCTATTTATTTCCCACAACTCTCAAATGTTCGCAATCCACGTTTATTACAATCGTTAATTTGCTACTTAAAACAGCACCCTGCCGTGCGCTTCTTTGAACAATGTCCTGTTAAAAAATTAATGATTCAGAATAAGAAAGTACTCGGAATTGAAACCGAAGATGGTCAGAAATTTAGCGCGGATCATGTCGTGATTACGTCTGGGGCATGGAGTCAGCAATGGGCCGAGCAAACCCAACGCAATATCCCCGTGCATCCCGTGCAAGGACAAATGCTGTTATTTAAAACCCCTGAAAACTGGCTTCCAACCATGTGCATGAATCGGGTGATGTATCTAATTCCACGTCAAGATGGTCATATCGTCTGTGGTTCAAGCATGGCAGATACGGGCTTTAGTACTGCGGTGGATGAACACACTCAACAGGATATTCTCAGTGCTTGTTTAGATATGGTGCCTGAATTAGCACAATTTCCGATTGTAAAACGCTGGGCAGGCCTACGTCCGAGTTCTCCACAAGGCATTCCCTATATCGGCGCAATGCCTGAACTGGAAAATCTTTGGGCCAATTTTGGACATTTCCGCAATGGCCTATGCATGGGCTCAGGTTCAGCACGTTTGCTACGTCAACTCATTTTAGGACAAGATACGCTGGTTGATCCGAATGCTTATTCACCTTCGCGTTTAAAGCGACAAGATTTAATTTCTTGCTAAAATTGCAGTTAAAGCCTCATTTAAATCTGGATATTGGAATTGGAAGCCCTGTTCCAGCAAGGCTTTGGGCACCACATATTGACCATTTAAAATAAGCTGTGCTTGCTCGCCAAGCATCGACGTAAATACGCACTTAGGCATTCGCATAAAAGGTTTGCGCTTTAAAATGTGAGCAGCCGTTTGAGCAAATTGTTGTTGATTGATTTGTTCAGGTGCGACAAGGTTATACACCTTTTGACTGTGATTGGATTGCAGCAAAAAAACCATGGCATTCAGTACATCTTGGATATGAATCCACACGATCGGTTGTCGTCCCGAACCAATTTTTGCAACCGCATTCAATCGAATCGGTAACAGCATTTGTGGCAAAATCCCGCCCTGTCCAAAAACTACACCCAAACGAATGATCTTGGTATTTTGTTGGCTAAATTTTAAAGCGGTTTGCTCCCACTTCTGGCAAAGCTCAGACATAAAAATCGCTTGCGGTGCTGTATTTTCATCACAAATAAGCTTCCATTGTTCTTGTGGATCAATACCGTAATAACCAATCGCAGAACCAGAAATAATACCTTTCGGAAAAATTTGCCGTTTTTCCAGCCATTGATACAGTTGTTCTGTCACCGCAACACGGCTGTGTATTAATTGTTGCTTACGCTGTTCAGTCCAGCGTTTTGCGCCAATATTTTCACCAGCCAGATTAATCACATAATCAATTTGTTGCGTTTCAATTTGATCAAGATCATTCACCCATCGTAGTGCTGAATGCTGAGAAACTCGATTTGGCTGTCTAGTCAGTGCAATAATTTGATATTGTCGTTCTAATAAAAAAGGCAACAAATGTGAGCCAATAAAGCCACTTGCACCTGTGATTAAAACTGTCTGTTTTTGCATCGCACTCTCATCCTGCATGATATTGATCAGCTCGATATCTCAGTCTTAGCAGAATGAAAGTGAATTACAAGTGAACTTTGTTCAACTAGTTGAACATTTTATTGGCCATTCTCTGTGCTTGCGGTCCATAAAACCAATAGGTAATTAAGAATAATGGTACAGCAATCACAAACCACATCGCCAATACCGTTAGCAAAAATTGGGGCTGTTTCAGATAGAGTAAAAAGTTCTGCCAAACTTCGGGATCTTTCCGTGCAAAAATAAACAGACCAAGAAGTAAGCCACATGCGTTATAGCCCCAAAAGATCAGACTAAAGCCGATGCTTAAACGTGTCCGTTCCTGTGCCATCGGTGCACGGCGTTGTTGCTTGAGAAATTTGAATAAAATAACAATGATCGCAATTAAATAAGGAACCGCAGTCAACACGCCACCAATACTATTTGGTAAAATAGCGGCCAGTACGCCTGCCAACAATGTTGCAGTAAAACAAATTATAAAAAACCAGATATAGTACAAACGCAATGAAATCATAAAGATAAACCTAATTAGACTGGCTTTAGAAAATAATTATAAATTTTTTTCACTTTTTTTTCATTTTTATGTCAACCAATCCTCAACCAGTAGCGTTATATAAGGTACAAGGTCGCAGCAACCGATTGTACATTGCACGGCATCCGCAATGTTTTCGGTGACCTTTCATTATGACTCTCCATCTTTAACAATGGTTGTGTTAGCAGCCAGAACCATTGAAAAAGATTTTGACCGACGATTTATCATCACTCGAATCGTCGGTTTTTATTTGCCTGAAATTTGTATTTTAATTAAACCGTATCGGCAACATACATTTTAATCAGTCCACCCTCATCTTCTGTCACCATGGTTAAGAATGTCCAGCCACACCTTTCGTAAAAATCATCTAGATCTGTCACCAGATAAAGCTTTTCAAATCCTAAACTTCTCATTTCTGCTCGGGCAAAATCCAATAGTTGTTTGGCGATATTTTGCTTTCGGTAAGTTTCCTCAACAAACAAAGCACATAGGTTTGGACTGATATCTTTGCGCTCATGGAAATCATTGTCGATCACTCCAGTGCCAGCAATGATGTGCTGATGTTCATTCAAAATCACATACCATTGCGGAACTCCCTCTGGCTGTTCAATCGAGGTTTGTATGCTGTCTCGATAGGCCTCAATAGGAATCCCCCATTTATCTGAAAACCAGATTGCAGCCTGTTCTTGCAATTCAGGATGATTCGCTAATTTAATAATTTTCATCAATACAGAATTAACCTCTTATATCTTACTCAAATGTATTCAACGCGTTTTTATGATTAAACCGCAAAATGCGCAGCTGCTTACATAAATGTCTCGTCTTTCAATTCCATATCTCTTTAGAATAATTCTACGACTATAAAAATTAGGGACAGATTGAATGAACAGCATTATTTATTTTGAAATTCAGTCATCAGATCCACAACGTGACATTCACTTTTATCAATCCGTATTTGGCTGGCAATTTGAAAAAGTAGAAGGCCTACCGATTGAATATTATCGTATCGCAACCACAGGAATTCATGGCGGTTTATTACAACGTCCTGTAGCAACACCAGCAACAGGATGTGGAACCAATGCCTTTACCTGTAGTATAGAGGTGGCAAATTTCGATGAAACTGCAGCTAAAATCCTAAGTTTAGGTGGGATTATCGCCATGGATAAATTTGCGATCCCGAACCGCTGCTGGCAAGGCTATTTCATCGACCTCGATCATAATACCTTTGGGATTTGTGAAATAGATGAGCGGGCGCAATAACTTGCTAAACTCAAGTTAAAGTAAAATGATTACCGCCCCTTAAACTGCGGTGGCCGTTTTTCTAACATGGCACGAACGCCTTCTTGAGCATCCTCAGATACAAACAGCGGCATCAAATAATTGTTCATTTTTTCAAATGCAACTGTTTGACCTTCCACGACTGCATCGGTTGCAGATGCTAATAAAGCTTGCACTGCCAACGGTGCGGCACTACAAATCTCTTTGGCAATTTCCAAGGCACGTTCAAGTTGTTGCCCTGATTCCACCACTTCAGACAGGAGATTGAGCTCATACGCCGTTTTGCTATTAAAGGTCTTCCCCGTTAATAAATAAGGCATGGCTTTTTGCCAACCCGCAGCTTGTACAAAGCGCACCGTTGCACCGCCAAAAGGCATAATCCCACGTTGCACTTCGAGCTGACCAAAGACCGTATTTTCGCTGGCAATCACCACATCAGCATTCAGCATGAGTTCCACGCCAGCGGTATAACAAATCCCTTGGACAGCCACCACCACAGGTTTTGTTCGATGCCGCCCGCCCGTTCCCCACGGATTAATCTGATCAGCCTCAAAATTAAAAATACCTTGTGAAATTTTGGACTGTAATTCCACCAGATCTAAGCCCGCAGTAAAGTGATCACCATGCGCAAAAATCACGGCGCAGCGTAGTTCAGGCTGGTTTTCATATTCAGTCAAGGCTTGAGATAGATCATGAATCATATGGCTATCAAAAGCATTGCGTTTTTCCACACGATCCAGACCGATCAGCATAATCTGATCAAAAATTTCACGGCTTACTTGACCTAAGCTCATTTTATCTTCCTCATTGTTAAAATAATGGCATTGAGATCAAACTAGAGCATCGTTGAAAAATGATCAAGGCAGATCTTGTAGTGCTTTTCTGCTCATCAAGGCTCTCCCTTCCACCTGAATACGTGCTACCTTATTCGGGTTTATTTTATTTTTAGATTCATTTATGACCGTGCGTTTTTTTCATACGTCTGACTGGCATTTGGGGCAGTTTTTTTATAATCATTCCCGCCACTACGAACATGAACAATTTCTGACATGGTTACTTGAGCAGATCAAAGCCAAACAACCGCATGCATTATTAATTGCGGGTGATATCTTTGATGTGATCAACCCGAGTTCACAGGCACAAAAACAACTCTATCAATTTCTTGCCGATGCACATGAGCTTGCCCCACATATGCAAACCTTAATGATTGCTGGCAATCACGACTCAGGTTATCGCATTGAACAAGTTGAACCCTTATTAGAAAAATATAACGCAAAAACGGTCGGTGTGATTCGCTGGAATCAAGATAAGACCCTCGACTTAGAGCGTTTAATTTTGCCGATTTATAATGAACAAAAGCAGATTGTAGCGTGGTGTATTGCCCTGCCATTCCTACGTTCAGCTGAAATTACAGGCTTTAATGAGCACACCACCAACAGTCAAAATGCGATTGCTTATCTACACCAACAGTTAATCGAAGAAGCCAAACGTCGTAAAACCGATGATCAGGCCCTGATTCTGATGTCACATGCGCATATGCAAGGCGGAGAAACCTCCGATTCAGAACGGCTGATTATTATTGGTAATGAAGAAGCCCTATCTACAGCTCTGTTCGACGACAGCATTGATTATGTGGCACTGGGGCATTTGCATAAACCGCAAAAAGTACAGCATCCACATATTCGTTATAGCGGTTCACCAATTCCACTGTCATTTAGTGAAATCAACTATAAACACCAAGTGGTTGAAGTCACGATTGATTCTAAAAAAAGTAAAGATTCGTTTAACTTTGAAGCTTTGCCGATCCCCAGAAGTATTCAACTGCATAAAATTAAAGATGAACTCACTGTAGTCATGCAGCGCCTTCGCAATCTGCCAAATGAACCGATCGAAAATCTCGAGCATCGCGAATATGTCGATATCGAATATCATACCGCGACACCACCACAGCCTAATTTACGACAACAATTTGAAGATGCTTTGCCCAAAGATCGTTATCGACTGGTGCGGATTTCCAGACAATATCTCTCCAATGAAACTAATGCCGAGAGCAAGCAAACTATTAGCTTAGAACCACCGACACCCGAAAAACTATTTAAGCAAATTTGGGAGAAAAAGGGCTATCACGCTGATGATGAAGTCACTCAAGACTTTATGAGTTTGGTCGCAGAAGCGCAAAAGCAACTTGAAGATGATCAGACTGTTTAAGGAGCTGCCATGAAAATTTTATCAATTCGACTGAAAAATTTGGCATCTCTGGCAGATGAGCATTTTATTGATTTTGAAACTGAGCCTTTGGCCAGTGCGGGACTGATTGCCATTGTTGGAAAAACGGGCGCAGGTAAATCTACGATTCTAGATGCCATGTGTCTGGCCTTATTTAATAAAATTCCCCGCCTCAAAGAAAGTGACGGCAAACTGTTAGATGTCGATGGTTCGGAACTGCTGACCAACTCCCCTTTAACGGTTCTACGTCGCGGTACAGGACATGGTTTTGCTGAACTGTGTTTTGTGGCACAAGATCAGAAACATTATCTCGCACGTTGGGAAATTAAACGTGCCCGTGAAAATGCCAGTGGCAAACTGCAAAGTGTGCAACGCTCACTCAAATGCCTGACTGACGGCGTGGTGATTGCAGATAAAACCAAAGCGGTTGAAGCGCATATTCAACAGATTACTCAACTGAGTTTTGAGCAATTCACCCGTGCGGTACTGTTGGCACAGTCCGAGGTCACCGCTTTTTTAAAGGCACGCGATAATGAGCGTGGTGAATTACTCGAATATCTGACCAATTCCAGTATTTTTGCCAAAATTGGACAACTGGCGTTTGAAAAAACCCGTGAAATTAGCAACCAACGCAAGCAACTGGAAAATGTGCTCGGCCATATTGAAATCCGTTCAGATGAAGAAGTTGCCGAGTTACAGACTCAATTTCAGCAGATACAACAACAGGTTCAACGGTTGGAAGCCGACAAAGTTCAGCTTAATCAACAGCAACAATGGTTTGAACAGCGACAGAAACTCGAAACTGAAATCACACGAAAACAGCAACAGCATGACATTCAAATTCAAGCACATCAGGCTTTAGCCGCAGATCGCAATCGACTCAGCCAACTCGAAACCTTTTCAGGCATTCGTCCGATTGTGTTCCAACAACAACAGCTAGAAAAAACACTGCAACAGCTTGAACCCCAGATTCAACACAAGCAGCAGCACTTTAGCACTTTAAGCACCCAATTTGAGCAAGAAAAAGTAGCTTATACGCAGGCTGAAACGGCCTTACAGCAATTTCAGAGTTTTGAACAAAAGCATCAGCATGAACTCACTCAAGTGCGTAAATATGTACAGGAACGTGAATATATTGCCGAGGAATATAAAAAAACCAAAGTTCGCTTAAACCAAAACGAAGCGCAACAACAACCATTACTTGAGCAACAGCAGCAGTTTGAACAAAGTCGCCACAGTCTATCTATACAACAACAAAGCTGCTCTGAACAACTGCAACAGAGCGCACAATTCTCTACTTTAGATAAAGGCTTGAATGCACATCTTCAGCAGCTGCAGCAATTTATTCAGCAATACCAAAAAGTCGAACAGAATTTAGGTTCGATTCAACAGGCACAATCCAAGCTTGAACAAGATCAGATCGTATTGAATGAGCTCATTCAAAAATTTGGCACACCACAACAGATTGAAAGCCAGCTTGAACAGAAACAAAAACTCAGGGAACAGCAACAAGCCCGATTGAGTCAACTGGATCTGATTCAACAAAAGTTACAGCATTATTTTGAGCTTAAAAAAGAACGGGATGAACTAAGCCATAAGCTCAGTAGCACACAGCAACAACATCAGCAGCTTGAACAACAACTGCAAACCAGCCAAGGCGAATTCCAGTCTGCCAAAACTGAACGGGAAAAATTACAGCAAATGTTGCAACAACAACGTTTATTGCATGCTGAAAATATTGAACATCTCCGTGCAGAACTCAAACACGGCGAGGCCTGTCTGGTCTGTGGCAGCACCGAACACCCCTACCGTGATGATGCCAGTCAGCTCTCCAAAGCCTTGTATGAGCTGCAACAACAGCAAGAGCAACAGGCCATTCAACAAGAGCAACAATGCTTTCAACTTTGGCAAAACACACAGCAGCAATTCACCCAGATTCGTACCGAACTGACTCAATTGCAATCTGCCATGCAACAAGCCGATGACAAATTCAAACTGCAACATCAAGAATTAGTCAAACATGCAGCACAGTTCGACATTCAGTTAGATTTAACCAAACCACATGCTGAAATCACGGTAGCTCAACAACAATGGACGAGTGAAGCAACTCAACTCAAACAGCAGATTGAAATTGAATTACAACAACTGCATCAGGCCAATAAAGACCACTATCACCTGACCCAAACGATTCAAAATATCCGCTATCAACTTGAAAGCGTACAGCAGTCACAGCAACAGATTCAGCATGTTGTGGATTGCCTGAGCAACGATGAACTAAACTTATGGCAGCAGCAAACGCTGGGCTCTGCCCAACAGCTAGCACAACGTTTACAGCAACGTGTTCAACAGCTTGAACAAGCTGAAACACTCAGCAAACAACAGCAGCAGCTTGAACAGCAACTGAGTCTATTAAAGTCCAATTTAACCAGCTTGATCACTCAACATACCGAGTTTAGCCAGCAACTCAAAGATGTCGAGATTAAAGGCAAACAAAATACAGAGTCAGCGCATCAACTGATTGTGGCAATGACAGGTTTAACCGAACTCAAAGCCAATGAATGGTTAAACCAACACGACCAACAGCGTCAGCAACTCCAAAATCAATATCAGCAAATCAAGCAGCGTTTTGAACAAGCTCGTCAAAGCTTTGAACAGCAGAAAAATGAACTGGAACAGCTCAAAGCCCAACAGCAGCAGCAACAAGCTACCCTTGTCCAATCCAAGACTGAAATCCGAGCCTGGTTAGACCAGCATCCTGAATTTGAAGAACAACAATTAGCGGATTTACTTGCTATTCGTGCTGAGCAAGAGCAGCAAATTCGAACATCGCTACAACATGCAGAACGCTTGCTCAATGAGGCCGCCTCTGCCCTAAAAACGTTGCAACAGCAATTACAGACACATCAGCAACAACAGCCACCTATCGAATATACCCAGTTGCTTGAGCACATCCATCTCAATCATGAGAAGCTACAGCAACAAGCTGAACAACGTGATCAATTCAAACTGAAACTGGAACTACATCAACAAAACCTTGCCAAGCAAAAGCAATTTGCTGATCAGATCCAGCAGATTCAGCAGCAGGAACACCGTTGGAATAAAATTTCCAGTTTGATTGGTGATTCTAAGGGTAAAGATTTCCGTGATTTAGCCCAGCAATACAATTTGGATATTCTTCTGGAATACGCCAATCAACAACTCAGCATGTTGTCACAACGCTATACCTTAAAACGTTTGGATAACTCCCTCAGCCTAGCCATCATTGACCATGATATGGATGGAGAAACCCGCTCCGTGGCTTCACTATCCGGTGGAGAGTCCTTCCTCACTGCCCTTGCGATTTCCTTGGCAATTGCCAATATGGCCTCTGGTTCCATGAAAATCGAATCACTATTTATTGATGAAGGTTTTGGGACGTTGGATGCCTCTTCCTTGCATATGGTGATGAATGCGCTGGATCAATTACAAAGCCAAGGCCGTAAAGTGGTGTTGATTTCACATATTCAGGAAATGCATGAACGAATTCCTGTACAGATTCAGGTACAGCCAATTGGGTCAGGTTCGAGTCGGATTGAAATTGTTGGTTAAAGCATTATGATGATTAAATAATCACCATGCTTAAATCACATGAATCAGAAAAAAGCGGTTATTTTTGACCTCGATCAAACCTTACTAGATCGAACAACGTCGTTAATAAAATTCCTTACTTGGCAGGTTAATTTCTTTCAATTGGTTGCTGCCGATGATAGAGAGCCATTTATCCAACGCTTTCTTGAATTAGATGATAATGGCAAAGTTTGGAAAGATCGTGTTTATGAAAATCTGATTCATGAATTTTCAATTCAAGGTCATGCTAAAGAAATCCTTTTAGCCAGTTATATTCATGACTTTAATAAATTTTCATGCTGCTTTGAACATGTGGAAAACATCATCATCCAATTAAAACAGCAAGGCTATTTAATTGGATTAATCTCTAATGGCAGAACGCCCTTTCAAGAACATAATTTTTATGCGCTAGGGCTGACTGAATACTTTTCTAGCATCATTGTTTCCGAAGCAGTCGGACTTAGAAAACCCGATCCCGCAATTTTTCTATTATCTTGTCAGCAGCTTGGTGTTCACCCAAAAGATTGTACCTTTGTCGGAGATAATGAACTGGCAGACATACAAGGTGCAAAGGCTGTCGGGATGAAAACTATTTTCTTTCATCCCAATCCAGCGATTTCCTCAGCAATAGCTGATCAAAATCTTCATGATTTTAAAAACTTCATCAAAACATTAACATGCTTAGAATAAATGACTTAAAAAAGAAAATATGCACAAAGCCCTTTAAAAATTCAGGCATAACCATTTGGTCAAGTGCGAAGTCATTTAAAGGATGAATTAGGTTCTAATTGCACCTCTTTTTGAACTTTAAATTTTTTCGTAGGCTGTTTTCATCTCAGCACAAACAGATTTGGTTTCGAGCACAGACTTTTGAAAGCCCTTTAAAGTATCATCAAATGTTGTATATTCTTTGGCAAACTCCTGGTCAAACTGTTTTCTATATTTTTGATTATTATTAAACATCTTAACAATTTGATTTTGATGTACACATGCCCAATGCGCATCAATGACCTCATCTTGTTGCGAATCATTTCCAGTATTTTCAGCTAGTTTTGCAATTAAAAACATAAAAGTTTCTTTAAAATCCTGATATGTTTTATGCTCAGAAATAACTGCTTTTTCAATTTCAGGTGTTGGAGTTGCCTTACTAGAAGTACATATAACAACAATTAAAACAGTCAATATGTATTTTGCGATATTCATTTATATACCTACATTTTAAATAACAGAGGCTAGATTGCCTTCTATTCATTTATCATTGGCCGATCAAAATCTATATGATTTTAAACGTCTTATAGAAATTCTTATTTTTAAATAAGAACATCCCTTCAAGCTAACCAATCTTTTAGGGATGTTTTCATCCATTATTCATTCTTATCAGCGGGGAAAGCCTTTGGTGGAGGAGCATACTTAGATGGCTTTTCTTCTGCAGCTGCATCAGCGGACTTCAGTGATTCAACTTGATAAATCGCTGTTCCAATAATGCCTGTATTCTGAATTGAGCCATTATCCGAATTTGCCGCATAAGCATCCTCAGGCTTACTAAAGGTAAAAGAAGCGACAGCAGAGTCACTCTTACGGAAGCCTTCTATGGTAATTTCACTGTGCGGATGCAGCACATAACCTGCATTATTTCGTGAAGCAGCACTGCCATCTAAAACATCGATCCCATCAACACTTGCCACCACTTCATAGGTATTGTCGGTATGGTTTTCATATTTTAATTGGTAGCTTTGACCATCTTTTGCTGAGAGATAATAGTTTTGGCCATCACGAGATAAAGCAAAGGGTTGATCAGTATCATCAACAATAGAAAAACTAATTTTCCCTGCTGCCAACGAAATACTATTAACGGTCTTGCCTTGATATTGTTTATTGGCATAACGGACTTGTGATTCAGCAATCGGTTGCTCGGTTAAACGGCTTAAATTCACCTCGGTCACATGTGAGCTAATCTCATCGCCCCATTTTGTACCGAGCTTTTCATCTACAGCTACTTGAGCATTACTATCGGCAGCCTCTGCAGCCACATCACTCTGTTTTTTACTGCACGCTGCTAAAAATAGACATAAAATAAAAGAGATTAAAAAATACAGTTTTTTCATTTTAAACGTAATCCTAAATTCAATTTTTATCTTTGTAAAATAATCGTGATTCATTTATATTCAGGTTGAATATAAATGAATAAACACGTCATTCTAATTTATGCCGTTTTTTTCAGCAGCAGAGATATTTTATATAATTGTAATTTGTTCTTTATTTCTACGGCTCTTTATTCAATTCACTCTATATTAATTTGAATAATCCCGTGCTCCGAATAATGCAGTTCCTACCCTCACTATGGTTGAACCTGCCGCAATTGCAGCGTCCAGATCAGCAGACATGCCCATACTTAAGGTATCCCAGTCTTGCGGTTGTGCATGTTGCGCTTTCACTTGCTCGAATAGCACTTTCGCATCAGCAAATGCAGCATGATTTTCGGGTGCTGGAATCACCATCAAACCACGTAAACGGATATTTGGAAGTTGACTAATTTGCTGAACCAGTTCAGCAACCTCTGTAGGTCGGCAACCATCTTTAGAATCTTGCCCATCAATATTCACTTGCAGACAAACATTCAAAGTCTTTTGAGATTCGATACGCTGACTGGACAAACGTTCAGCGATGATCAAACGATCAACCCCATGTACCCAGTCAAATTTTTCTGCTAAATGTTTGGTTTTATTACGCTGCACATGTCCAATAAAATGCCATTCGATCTCTAATTCTTTTAATTCCTCAATTTTTTCTAGTGCTTCCTGTAAATAGTTTTCACCAAAACTGCGCTGCCCGACTGCATACATTTCGCGAAGGCTAGCACTGGGATGTGTCTTGGAAACCGCCAACAACTGCACTGTTGCAGGATCACGTTGAACACGCTGACAGGCTTGTTCTATTTGATTTAAAACAGATTGGCGGGATTGTTGCGATTGATTCATTGACACAGTTCTCATTTACGAAATCTTTTTTTGCTTTCCATTCTTTAAGGTGTTGGTAAGCCCGAATGAAAGCCTTATATTATTCTACAAAATAATGAGACATTTTAGTTTGTTTCGGGGAAATTATGGATATTACAGAACTACTCGCCTTTTCAGTTAAAAACGGTGCTTCCGATTTACACCTTTCAGCGGGTATGCCTCCTATGATTCGTGTGGATGGTGAAGTTCGTCGTATTAACTTACCAGCACTTGAACATAAAGATGTACATCGCTTGGTGTACGACATTATGAATGATAAACAACGTCGTGACTTTGAAGAAGATTTAGAAACTGACTTTTCATTTGAAGTACCGAATATTGCTCGTTTCCGTGTTAACGCATTCAACCAAAACCGTGGTGCAGGTGCGGTGTTCCGTACCATTCCATCTAAAGTTTTGACCATGGAAGATTTAGGACTCGGCACAATTTTCAAAGAAATCTGTGATTATCCTCGTGGAATCGTACTCGTCACAGGCCCAACGGGTTCGGGTAAATCCACCACACTTGCAGCGATGATCGACTATATTAACGAAAACCGTTATGACCATATTTTAACCGTCGAAGATCCAATTGAATTTGTACACCAATCGAAAAAATGCCTAATCAACCAACGTGAAGTGCATCGTGATACCCACGGCTTTAATGCAGCACTGCGTTCAGCATTGCGTGAAGACCCTGACATTATTCTGGTCGGTGAGATGCGTGACTTAGAAACCATTCGCTTGGCACTGACCGCTGCGGAAACAGGTCACTTGGTGTTTGGTACACTGCATACTACCTCTGCGGCGAAAACCATTGACCGTGTTATCGACGTATTCCCAGCAGAAGAAAAAGACATGGTACGTGCCATGCTATCTGAATCTCTACAAGCCGTGATTTCTCAAACACTATTGAAAAAGAATGGTGGTGGTCGTGTGGCTGCACATGAAATCATGATCGGTATTCCTGCGATTCGTAACCTTGTGCGTGAAAACAAAGTTGCACAAATGTATTCTGCGATCCAAACAGGTGCCAACTACGGTATGACCACTTTGGATCAAAGCCTGAAAACACTGGTGTCTAAAGGCTTAATTAGCCCACAAACTGCTCGTACTGTTGCAAAACAACCCGAATCATTCCTATAAGAATAAATGGATTAGAGAAATATCATGGATTTTAATGATTTACTCAACTTGATGATTCAACAAAATGCATCGGACTTATTTGTCACTGCGGATGTTGAACCTTCAATGAAAATTAACGGGCAGATCGTGCCTGTTTCCAAATCGAAACTTTCAGGGGAAATTGTGGGTCAACTGGTTCAATCCATTATGACCGACAAGCAGCGTAAAGAGTTTGCAGAGACGCGTGAATGTAACTTTGCGATCATGAACCGTGAAAAGACAGCGCGTTTCCGTGTCAGTGCTTTTCAACAACGTGATATGCCAGGCATGGTATTGCGTAAGATCGAAACCCATATTCCAAGCATGGATGATCTAAAACTGCCAGAAGTGCTGAAAGAATTGGCGATGACCAAACGTGGCATCATTATCTTTGTTGGTGCAACAGGGACAGGTAAATCGACCTCTCTTGCGTCAATGATTGGTTTCCGTAATCAAAATTCCAAAGGTCATATCATCACCATTGAAGACCCGATCGAATTTGTGCATCAACATGCAGGCTGTATCGTGACACAGCGTGAAGTCGGGATTGATACTGATTCATTTGAAGTCGCATTAAAAAATACGCTACGTCAGGCACCAGATGTGATCTTGATTGGTGAGATTCGTTCACGTGAAACTATGGACTATGCCATCGCTTTCGCAGAAACGGGCCACTTGGTCCTCGCTACCCTGCATGCCAACAACGCCAACCAAGCCCTCGATCGTATCATTCACTTCTTTGAAGCTGATCGTCATAGTCAATTGTATATGGACTTGTCGCTGAACTTAAAAGCACTCGTCGCACAGCAATTGATTCCAACCCCAGATGGTAATTCACGTCGTGCTGCGATTGAGATTCTGATTAATACACCACTTCTGGCTGACTATATCCGTAAGGGTGAGATTCATGAGATTAAAGATCTGATGAAACGTTCACGGGAGTTGGGTATGCAAACCTTTGACCAAGCTCTATTCGACCTTTATAAGGCAGGACAGATCACCTATAAAGATGCTTTAAAACATGCGGATTCGCCAAACGACTTACGCCTCACCATCAAACTGTCAGAAGAAGGTGCAGACCAGTTATTGAGTGCCAGCCGCAACATCACCTTTGATGGTCAGTAATTCAAATTAAGCCATTAAAAAAGGGAAGGTTTTTGTAACCTTCCCTTTTTTATTTGTTCAATTTTCGTGAACACTTAGATTTTTTACTCAATACAACTTATTTTTTACGATAAGCCTCTTGGCATTCTGCATCACTACAGTAGCCATATAGATTCAAAGAGTGTCCAGTTAAGGCAAAACCATGTTGGTCTGCAACTGAATGTTGCTCTTTCTCGATAATATCATTTGTAAATTCAATAACTTTATTACAGTTTAAGCAAACAAGGTGATCGTGATGATCTTCCTGCATGATTTCGAAAACAGAGTGATTGTTTTCAAAATGATGACGCTGAATAATGCCCGCAGCTTCGAATTGTGTTAATACACGGTAAACTGTCGCTAAGCCAACATCTTCACCTTGTTCAAGCAAAGTTTTATAAATATCTTCAGCACTCAAATGATGTTGTTTTGAATTTTCTAATAATTCCAAAATCTTAATACGAGGAAGGGTAACTTTAAGTCCAGCTTTGCGTAAGTCTTGATTAGAAATCGGCATAAAAAAAGGTCTCTCAACAAATCTTAAGTTGGAATAGGCAATAGAGTTTAGATGCAGTATGATCTATCCTTGAATCAAATGCATCATCATTTATCAGGATAGTGTAGCAAAATGCAAAAAATCATGCTGGCGTTGTTCGTCACTACAGTACTTAGCGGTTGTTCAGTCTTTGGTGTTTATAAAGTTGATATTCCACAAGGAACACCATTAACCAAAGCACAAGCTTCTCAAGTACAAGTGGGCATGAGCTTTCAGCAAGTCCGTTTCTTGCTTGGTAGTCCAACAGTGACAGATCCACTGAACCCACAACGTTGGGACTACATCTACAACTATATCCCAGGCACTTATGCGAAAAAAGCAAAAATACCTGCGGCACACGGTCAACATTTAAAAGTTTATTTTGATGCGAATGGTAACGTAGAACGCTTAGAAGGTTTAGATACGATTCCAGAATCACAACCTGGTTTACCGGCATCAAAAGAAGCTATTTTGACTGCGCCACCACTATAACGGCTTTCCAGTAAAAAGAAACCCCTCATCGAGTCAATCATGAGGGGTTTTACTTATCAGCTTTATGCCTTAAAGCGATTACCTTTGATAAATCGCCCAACGGGGTTCTTTGCCGCCCGCTTACGCCGGATATCATTCGGGTTAATGGTAAGTGCCCGATAGATTTCAACACGGTCTCCTGCTTGCAGGATTGTATCTGCATCAATCCTGCTACCAAATACACCTAACTGTAAAACTTCTGGTAGTGCCGCCTGTGCTGCTAAGCCACTGGCATCAATTGCCTGTTGGGCCGTCATTCCCTCGCTAAAGCGAACAGCGATATGGAATTGCTGTTCAGGACTTGAGAAAGCGACCCATACTTGTTTAGCCTGCTCCATTACAGTACTTGTCCAATCACAGCAATGATTGCTACGACAATTGAAAGTGGTAACACGATACGGATGGCAATACGCCAAATGTTATAAAACAGCTCATTGCTAAAGCCCATTGCTTTACGCAGATGACTAATCTTCATAATCCAGCCAGCAAATACTGCGTAAATCAAGCAAATCAGTAATCCCCAAAGCATGAGCAGGCTATTAAAAATTTGTTCCACTTGCGGTACAGCCCAAACAGCAATAGCAGCAAGTAAAATCGCCCATTGGATCACGATCGCAAGCTGACGTTGTGCCAACTGTTCTTTTGCAAATTGAATTAAGAGTGCCGCTGACATGATGGCTGCAAACACCCATGCCAATGCAGATAACTGTGCCTGCACAGAGAAGAAGCCAAAGGCAATCACCGCAAGTAATTGCGCCACCCAAATTGGCAAGGCGGTACTTGTTGCGGCGTCCTGTTTTTTCACTGCGACTAAACTACTTTGCCAATACAACCCAAGTCCTAAACCACTTGCAACCAAAGCAAGAACTGTTGCATTGCCCCACTCTTTAAATTCGATTCCTGTCCAATGCCAAGCCGTTAGATGTGTTCCCATTACATTGGCAAGAACAAATGCAGCAATCACACCAATCGTTGTCAAAGCAATTAAAAATTGGCGAGGGATAAAAGATAATCCAAGTGCAGCTATGGCAAGGATTGCAAAAAGAATCTGCTCTGATACAGCAAGCGTAGGCTGCTGACTCACGACATGTGTTGCGGCAGTCAATACACTGCCTGCAAAGAATGGAACAAATATAACAGCCAACCAGCCCACGATACGCCATCTCGGTGAAGCATCTGCATCACGGGTTAAGGTTGAAAGTGCTTGTAATGCCGTGGTCTGCGAACGCTTTGCTAAAGCAATTTCAAGATAACCGATGGGTAATGCCAACAGAATCATGGTGCCTAACCACAGTAGCCAGAAATCGAATTGACGGTCAATCTGGATTCCAACGGTGGGTGCCAATGTGGTAATCATGACAAAAGATAGGCAAAACGCCATCACTGGTGCAAGCCAGCGTGACAGAGTTGTGTCCTGCATAATGCATTCCTTGAAAAATCTTTGAACTCATTGCGCTTTATGGAGTTTGCAATGAAATATTCAATCTATTTTGCCTTTCTCACGCCTGAAAATCAAAACAAAAAATATCGAAAGAAAGAAGCAAATCACCTTACGATGATTTGCTGCGCACGAATTATTATATTATTAAGTAGACCCCTTATGTTCACTCATACCACACCTTATTATTTTTTATCATAAGGGGTCTTTTATTATTGTCTTATTATTATGAGAAGAAACGAGAAAACCAGTTTTTCCCTTTTTTCTTTTCATTTTCTTTAATGATTCCGATCATATTTTCTTTTACAGCACCGACATAATCTGCATCATCATGACGGATATGGTTGATCAACCATTTTGATAGTGCTTCATGTAGCTCGCTATCAATTTCTTGCCCCAGCTCAAAACGTTGACGATAAGTCTCTATCTTTTTGATAAATAAGTCATGTACACGCTTATGTGGTACACGATATTTATAGTTTGCTTCTTCTTGTAAGCTTTCTTCAAAGGTAAAATGAGACTGGGTATAATCAATGATATTATCCAAAATACCTTTTAATTTTGCCCGATCATCACCCTCATTTAATTCATCAATTTCATTAATATAATCTAGAATACGACGATGCTGATCATCGATCACCTCGATTCCTGTATTATATTCGACAGACCATTTCATACCCATATCGAACCCCAAACCATATTTGATTTATTGAATAAGAATATAATATCGATAAATGAATTAAATAAAAACACAGCGTTTTTGTCAGAATTTAAATATTTTCAAAGAAATAAATTAACCCATTGTTTTGTATTTATTTTAATATTTATACCAATCAAAACACTCAAGTATTTTTTAACCAACAAGAAAAATTATCTGTCTAATTTTTATAAAAAATAATTTTAAAATTAAAAAAATCCAAGAAAAATAGTCTTATTTATTGTTTTGAAATGCTGCTATTAAATTTAAATCAGATAAATCCTTTTTCCGCCCATAATTTCGTTTAAATGCAGCGAGTATAGATAAATGCATAAAATGTATTCCAGCAATCACGTCAGAACTTGCCAATAGGGTTTGAAAACTTTCCTGACTGTCACCACAGTTCACATCTAGATAAGCTTCAAAACAGCCCTGATAAAGTCCTATTTTCCCATTTGGGCGAATTTTCTGGTTCCAGGTCGCTTGTAAATGACAAAACAACTCTGGGCTTACCACAAGATCAATATCTGCTGTATCACGGATACAATGTGCGGCTAATACCCCACCACCAACAACCACATACTCATCTTTGGGTAAATCTAAAGAAATTAATCGGGAGATGAGTTCACTTTTATCCATTTGAATACGTCAGTACTGATCCGCTTTGGTCACGCGTTTTAAGGCTGGATTTTCTGCTTCGCGGATTAAGCGCTCAACTCGTGTTAAGGCATGCTGAATCGGTTTACCGTGCTGGAATAAAATCATTTCCCCTGCTTGATATGCTGTCCATGCTTCATTATGGGTTAACGGCTCTGTCGTGATCACTGCAACGCGATCTTCTGGTGTGGTGACCTGACTAAAATCGACTTCTACGTCGAGATCAATTAAATGTGCAGGTTGAAATGGATACTCACGCACGAGCCAATGTAACTTCGTCGTCGCATAGCTAAATAATGCTTTACCATTGGAAAGACAGAAATTAAAGGTGCCATGCTCTGCAATTTGTGGCGAAATACGTTCCAACAGTGAGAAAATCTCTTCCAAACTTGGTTCTGTATAGCCAAATGCTTCAACCATCTGATCCAGTAAATAACAAAACGCTAGTTCACTGTCGGTATTACCTACAGGCTCAAATCGCCCACTTAGTTCAGGTTTGAAGTCATGCAAATCACCATTATGCGCAAAAATCCAATGTCTCCCCCAAAGCTCCCGCAAAAAGGGATGTGAATTCTCGAGGTTGATTTTACCTTGAGTGGCTTTACGAATATGGGCAATGACGTTGCGAGACTTGATCGGATAATTACGAATCAGATCAGCAATAGGAGATTCAACCGCAGATTGATTATCCACAAACAAGCGGCAAGCTTTATCTTCAAAAAAAGCGATCCCAAAACCATCGCAATGATCAGAGGTCACCCCTGCGCGTTGTGAAAACCCACGAAAAGAAAAAGTAATATCTGTCGGGGTGGCGCAATTCATTCCTAATAGCTGGCACATATCTTTAAACTATCAAACATCTACGCCTATTGTGCATGAGGGATAGATGGCTTGTAAATCTCAATATGTGCTCACTATTAGATTAAGAATGATAAGGCACTAACGTTGCACCATTTTGTTCATCACAAAAGAGGTCGCAATCTTATTCACTTCAAGGAAAACAAAATAATCCAAGCATTTAAAATCTTCATCATAAAATGCTTGTTTTGACAGTTTCGACTGCATTCCCAGATAGGTCTGAAACAGTTTTGGCATGCGTTCATCTTGCGGGAAACTATAGTCAGGACGTTCTGGTTCAAAGCTACGTTTTGAGCGGATATCTATGGTTTGATGATCACCCAACTGTTGGATCTGACGGTGGGTGTAATAGGCACGTGCCAAGTTATCATCCAAATGGATACTGACACAGCCCATTAAGTATTTCGCACGCATTGACCAAAGTACTTTAGGGGTCAAGTTCAACCATAGCATGGATAGTGCTTTACCCGAGCGAAATTTAGGGTGTACACAAGTACGTCCAATCTCTAACACACTTGGTAAATGAGATAAATGCGGGACAATTTCAAACTCTTGAGCACTGTAACTCTGCCCGATTTCATAGCCTTGGAATAATTTAAGACGGGTATAAGCGACAATTTCACCTGTCCATTTTTCACGTAATACTGCATGCTCACAGCCAAAATCATAAAGATCTTGATCTAAACCATCTTCAAAACGCATCCCAAATTGATGGCTAAATTGCGTTGCTCTAAAGCGTTGTACTTCTTGTAATTCTTTTAAATTATCCACCCATTCAAAACGGAATTGATTTTGAGCTGGCTTGTGGCGTAAGGGTAAAGTCAATGTCTGGCGATATTGATTTAATTTTTCTAGCATAATGAAAGCTCCTTATGACTAGACCTACCTTAAATTGCTTAAATGACATTGCGATGACTAAAACATGAACAGGTCATGACAAAAAAAGAGACCTGCTTGAGGTCTCTTTTCAAATCAATAGGATGAATTAATGTTTGGCACGATTGGTAATGAGTGTACCGACACCATGATCGGTGAAGATCTCTAATAAACTTGCATGAGGTACACGACCATCAACAATATGCGCACTCACAACACCACCTTTAACAGCATCTAATGCACAACCCACCTTCGGAATCATGCCACCGTAAATCACACCCGTTTCGATCAAGCGATCGACTTCTTGTGTGCTTAAGCCTGTTAATAAGTTTTTATTTTCATCCAATACCCCTGTGATATTGGTGAGTAGAATCAACTTCTCAGCGCCTAGCGCTTCTGCAACTTTTCCAGCCACAAGATCTGCATTGATATTATAAGTATTACCTTCTTCATCCACACCCAAGGGTGCAATGACTGGAATGAAATCACTTTGGGTAAACATTTCCAGTACATCAGTTTTTACACCAGTCACTTCACCGACCATGCCCAAATCAATTTGTGAAATAGAGCCGTCAGCTTCCTGCTTTTCCATCAATAATTTACGTGCGCGCAGTAAATTACCGTCTTTACCCGTTAAACCAATGGCACGACCGCCATGTTTATTAATCAGATTCACGATCGACTTATTGACACTACCACCCAACACCATTTCGACCACTTCCATGGTCGCTTGGTCAGTCACGCGCATGCCATCAATACGATCAGACTCTTGTCCTAAACGTTTTAGCAATGAATCCACTTGTGGACCACCACCATGCACAACGATTGGATTCAGACCAACCGTTTTTAACAACACGATGTCACGGGCAAATGAACTTTCCAATTCAGGATCAGTCATCGCATTACCACCATATTTTACAACCAGCGTTTTTCCTGCAAAACGTTGGATATACGGCAAAGCTTCGATCAAAATTTTTGCTTTATCAATGCCGATATGCTCATGTGGCATGCGTCTCTCCTTTTAGGCCTGTGCGAGTTCTTGTGCAATCTTTGGATATTGGTCTTGCAACATAGAAACAAACTTTTGACGAATTTCAATTAATCGTTTCTGATTATCAGCATCAAAACGGACGGTAAAATATTCGCCAGTATTTGATGCTCGAATAATGCCAAATCCATCGTCAAAATCAAGTCTTACACCATCAATTTTACTTAAACGCGCACCTAAACGATGACTTAAAATTTCAATATCATTTAAAACTTGCTGAGGATTGGCGTCATGGGTACTGATATATGTGTCTTCTGTGCAATAACGTTCTGGGTAGGCTACCAATAACTCAGACAGGGTTATTGCTTTGGATTGAGTTAAATATTCCATCACACGCAAAGCTGCGTATAAACCATCGTCATAGCCAAAACCACGTCCATCATTAAAGACATAGTGACCCGCATATTCACCACCAAAAACAGCCGTGCCCTTTGATTGCGATAAATAAGCACGTAAAAAGCTACTGCCCGTACGAATCATTTTGGCTTGACCTTCCAGCCCCTGTACGGTATCCGCCACCATACGTGAGCACTTCACATCAAAAACGATTTCTTTATGTGGATGCTGCTGTAAGCACATCTGCGCAAATAAAGACAATAAGCGATCAGGACTAATAATAAGTGCATTCTCATCGAGTAAAACCACACGATCCCCATCACCATCCAAAGCAATACCGAGATCGGCTTTCTCAGCAACAATAGCGGCTTGTAATTGCTTTAAATGCTCAGCATGAGATGGATCTGGCGCATGATCAGGAAAATGCCCATTGGCATCACATCGTAAAGCAATCACATCACAGCCTAGTTTTTCTAAAACCAGTTTGGCACAACGCCCTGCAGAACCATGTAATCCATCGAGAACGATTTTTAATGGTCGCGCTAACTGTATGTCACTAATTAAGGAATGCTGATACTGCAAACAATACGGAGCAACAATTTGGTGTGCCGTATTTTCTGAATGCAAGAAATCCTCAATATTGCTCAAAGAAGTCTGTGCATACTGCCCCACCTGTTGAATGGTTTCTGGTGTTGGTGGCTCACCTTTTAAAATCCATTTAATGCCATTATCCGATTTTGGATTATGACTTGCGGTCACCATAATACCATTGCCACCAAAATCACGGGCAATGTAATACATCATCGGCGATGAACAACAACCAATATTAGTGACTTGTAAACCTTGTTTTTCGAATATATTTTGGATGATATTGGCATAAGTCGGACTGGTTAAACGTGCATCGTAACCAATCACCACGTGTGTCTGTTCAGCATTTTTATATTGCGAAGCTAAAGCATAAGCAATTAGGCTAATAATATTTGGCGTTAAATTACTTAGCTTTCCGCGAATATCGTAAGCACGGAAAATATTCAGCGGAAATGTATGTTGTATATTCACTGTAAGCCCCTATTTTTATAATCATTTGATCCATAAAAAAAGCAGAAACTATTAAGAAATTAATTAACCCTTATTCAGAAAAATTAAAATAATTAGTCAGCTGCTTTGTAATATATATCAAGGCAACAATCAATATGAAAAATGCAACGTTTTTCAGCAAAACATTGCATTTAAAGTGATAACTACTGAAAAAGCTTATTGTTTTCCAGTATGACCAAAACCACCTGCGCCACGCTCAGTCGCAACGAATTCACTCACTTGTTCGAACTCAGCCTGTACCACTGGAACCAATACATATTGTGCTAAACGCTCACCAGGTTCTAAACGGAAGCTATTTTGTCCACGATTCCAAACCGATACCATGAGTTCACCTTGGTAATCAGAATCAATCAACCCCACCAAGTTACCTAACACAATACCATGTTTATGGCCTAAACCTGAACGCGGTAGAATTAAACCTGCAAAGTTTGGATCTTCGATATAAATCGCCAAACCTGTTTTCACTAAAACGGTTTCACCTGCAGCAATGTCAATCGCTTCATCTAAACATGCGCGTAAATCTAAACCTGCTGAACCAGTCGTTGCGTAAGAAGGTAAAGCCCACTCTTGACCTAAACGTGCATCTAATACTTTAACTTGAACTTTCATTAAAATTTCCTACTTACAATTTCTTAACGTTTCAACAATGCTTTTAAGTTGGCAAGGTACTGCTGAGCTTGTTCTTTTGGATCAACATTGGGTGCCAGTTTCTTTTTACGACCATGCCACTCCAAATCATCTTGTGGCATCTCGTCCAAGAAACGGCTTGGCGTCATTTGACGCATTTGTCCACCATTCTTACGCTGCTCAGCAAGGGTCAGTGTTAAGCCTTGACGGGCACGAGTAATGCCCACATACATCAAACGGCGTTCTTCTTCGACTGTTTCTGATGCAATCGAGTTCTTATGCGGCAATAGCTCTTCTTCCAAGCCAATCATATACACATAAGGGAACTCCAAACCTTTTGCCGCATGCAAGGTTAATAAATTCACTTTATCGGTATCTTCTTCTTCCTGTTGCTGTTCGAGCATATCCAACAACACCAGTTTACGAATCACGCTTTCAATATTTTTCTCATCCACATCATCAGTACGATTCAATAGATTTTGAATACTGCTATACAAGCTTTCAATACTGTCGAGTTTGGTCTTCTCTTGTGCAGGGGTCGCCGCCTGTTCACGGATATAGTCAATATAGCCGGCTTCGTTGATCATCTGACGCACTTTCGGCATCGGCTCATCATCATCAAGCAATTCACGGGTAAATGTCGCAATAAAATCAGCAAACTCATGTAATTGTGTTGCTGCTTTTTTCGGCAACACCATGCTTAAACGTTGGTCTGACGATGCCGTTAATAAAGACAAGGTATTTTCTTGGGCGAATAAACCGAGTTTCTCTAGCGTCACCGGGCCAATGGCACGCTTAGGTGTATTGATAATACGTAAGAATGCACTGTCATCTTCTGGGTTAATGATGAGGCGTAAATAGCTCATCACATCCTTAATTTCCGCACGGGCGAAGAAAGACTGTCCGCCTGATAACTTATACGGAATTTGCATCTGACGTAGTTGGGTTTCAATTACACGAGCTTGGAAGTTACCGCGATACAGCACCGCATAATCTTTCCAGTTTTTACCATTCATCAGCTTATGCGTGATCAGATCTTTCACCACACGTTCCGCTTCATCATCATCATTCAAACAGGTGATCACACGAATGGTTTCACCGTGACCTTTATCACTCCATAGTTTCTTATCGAAAATATGCGGATTATTTTCAATTACCGCATTGGCCGCTTTTAAGATACGGCTGGTCGAGCGATAGTTCTGCTCTAGTTTAATCACTTTGAGATTATGGAAATCATCTTTTAACAAGGCCATGTTTTCAGGCTTTGCACCACGCCAAGCATAGATGGATTGGTCATCATCACCTACAGCGGTAAACTGCCCCATCACACCCACTAATAGCTTAACGAGGGTATATTGCGCAGTGTTGGTGTCTTGATATTCATCCACCAATAAATAACGAACACGGTTTTGCCATTTGTCACGCACTTCGGCATTTTCCTGAAGTAAGCGTGTTGGCATCACGATCAAGTCATCAAAGTCTACGGCATTATAGGCACGCAAATTACGCTCGTAGAGCTGATACAGATGTGCAAACTGGACATCCTCAACCGTTTCACAAGTTGAATGTGCTTGTTCAGGGACGATTAGATCATTTTTCCAGTCTGAAATTTTCTTCATCGCCTTGGCGAGTAGCTCTTTGCTCTCAGCACCTGATAAATTGTCACGCTGCATCAAATCCATCAAGATTCGTTTACAGTCATCGGCATCTAAAATCGAAAAATTGTTTTTAAGTGGTAAATGTTTTAATTCGAGGCGGAGTAAATTTAACCCAAAAGTATGGAAAGTCGAGACCGAAAGCCCTTTGGCTTCTTCACGTGAGAGTAACTTACCAACACGCTCTTTCATTTCACGCGCCGCTTTATTGGTAAAGGTCATTGCGGTAATACGATAGGCAGGAATACCACACTGCTGCACTAAAAAGGCAACTTTTCGGGTAATTACAGAGGTTTTGCCTGAACCTGCACCTGCAAGCACCAACAATGGCCCCTGAACATATTTCATGGCCTCAAGTTGCTTGTCATTAAGTTGACTGGCAGATGACATGGTTTATACCTCTCTCGTTTCCGAGCCTGATTTTTCGAGCACAATTATAGACATCTCTGTTTTAGAATCCCAATAGTAAATCTAGGGATATGTATAAATTATGATGCCTTACACAAATAGCACGCCGTAGCTTGTCGCCTATTTTGATCTGCAATAAAAAAACCACCCGAAGGTGGCTTTTTTGAAATCAGTAAAAATTACTGTTTAGCATAAATGCTGATTTCTACACGGCGGTTTTGCTCTTTACCAGCAGCAGTCGTGTTTGAAGCAATCGGGTTAGCTGAACCTAAACCTTGTGCATCGATACGGCTACCAGAAATGCCTTGACCAGCTAAATAGTTCTTCACTGATTGAGCACGTGCTTGAGATAATGGGATGTTGATTGAGTCATTACCTGTGTTATCTGTATAACCCGTTACAAGGATCGCACTCTTGTTATCTTCACCTAAAGTCTGCGCTACTTTGTTTAAAGTACCGTAGAAGTTCGGTTTGATGTTCGATTTGTTCGTATCAAACGTAATGCTACCAGGCATGATTAATTGTACAGAACCATCTGGGTTACGGCCTACTTCTACACCAGTACCCGCCATTTGCTCACGTAATTTTTTCTCTTTATTATCGAGATACAAACCACCAGCACTACCAAGAATTGCACCAATTGCCGCAGCACGGTTGTTTTGCTTACTCGTATTTGCGTTACCCTTAGAAACACCATAACCTGCAGCAGCACCGATTAATGCACCTAAAGCTGCTTTATCGTATTCTACGCCACCAATGTTATTACCAGTCGTTTGGCAACCAGAAAGTACCAAGCCAGCCCCTACGAGTGTTGAAATTACTAATGCACGCATTGCGTTGCTCCTGTCTATGTATTTTGTTGTCTGGACAAATGATGAATGAGAAAATGGTGCTAGACCATTGATTTTTTGTTAATAATAAACACTTTATTTGTAGTTTTGTAATATTTTGATGCATTTTACTTGATTCAAGCAACACAATTTCTCCATTGTTATACCTATCTCATAACAAACACAAAATGAGAAATAAATCACAAAATAAAAAACATGCAATTTACAAGCAAACTTGACAAGATCATCTCGACCTTTTACCAATAAAAACCGATGTACGCATTTGAATATATAAAAATGTCAATAACTTAAAATATACAGTTGTATTTCAACATCTGTTGTTTATAGTTGGAACATCTCTTTTTCAAACATATGCACTCAAGGTTCGATTTATGGCTACCGCTAATAAAAAAGCATCCCTATTGCAAAAAGTCAGTAAAGGATTAACCGTTAGTTCTGTGATTACAGGCAGTACCTTCTTTCATGGACCACCAGTACTTGCTTTAGGCCTCACCAAATTATTTAAACAATCTGCAAAAGTAGATGAAACAAATATTCAAATTACCAACAGTTGGTTAGGGGTAAATAACTGGTTAATTGATCATGTTCTGCCAAATTTACAATGGGACATCAGTATTGATGAACAACTTGATCTGAATTTGCAGGGGCGATACTTAATGATGTGTAATCATCAAAGTTGGGTCGATACCACTGTGAATCAGTATTTCGGTTTAACCCGTATGCCATTGACTCGCTTCTTTACCAAGTGGGAACTTATTTTTATTCCTTTTGTGGGACAAGCTTTCAAAATTTTGGGCTTCCCAATGATGAAGCGTCACAGCAAAGAACAAATTGCCAAAAATCCAGAGCTAAAATCACGCGATATGCTGGAAGCGCGTAAAGCCTGTGAACAGTTACTTAGCCAACCTTTTACCTTATTAAATTATTTAGAAGGCACTCGCTTTACTGCTGAAAAACATGCTGCACAGCAATCCCCTTTTCAAAACCTCCTCAAACCCAAAGCGGGTGGTTTGGCCTTGGCGCTCAGTATTCTGGGGGATCAAATTGATGCATTAGTCGATATGACAATTGTGTATCCTGATGGCGCACCCGGTTATGGCGAATTCTGGTTGGGGGATGTGTCACGTATTGCTGTCGATTTGCGTAAAATAGAAATTCCAGACTGGGTACTCGGCGGTAATTATGAGGATGACCCTGTCTATCGTGAACGTTTCCAAAAATGGGTTGATCAAATCTGGACTGAAAAAGATCAGCTGATTTCACAAATGAAAGCAAAATATAATTAATATTCTCATCAGGAATTGAGTAAAGACATGACCCAGCAGGACTCAGGACAAAACTCTAAATATAACTATGTCAATCCGAACAGTGTGTTTTTTAAGCTGTTCCTCGTCTATGACATTTTCATGGTGTTTATTATTGTTTTTAACTTGTTCTGCTTAGGTATGAACTTTTTCCTGATGAGTAATATCGGGGCGTGGTTTTTTAATTTTATCCATCTCTCCAGTGTGCTGGATTTTTATCGTACCCATTTACACCCTTGGGTGATTACCACTGAAGCATGGTTCATTATCTTTTTGATTGTTGAACTGGTTGTGCGCTGGATCATCTCAATTGCACAAAAACATCATGCCCGTTGGTGGTTTTTCCCCTTTATTCACTGGTATGAAATCTTAGCCATCATTCCGCATCTACGTTTCCTGCGTTTATTCCGTGCAGGAATTATCGCTTATCGACTCCATGAACTCGGTTATAAGGTTGTGCCAGATGGCATTCGTATCAAAGCTCTATTCTATTATCGTGTGGTGATGGAAGAGCTGTCTGATCGTGTCGTCATTACCGTGATTGATGGCATTCGACACGAATTGCAAACCAGCTCTAGTCATAAAAAAATTATTCATGATCTGGTTGATCATCATCGGCAACTGTTTACTGTGACGCTGACTTCAATGTTGCAAGAATCTTTGGCGACAGCCTTACAACAACAGCAACCCATGATCACTCAAAAAGTCGGTGTTATTGTCAATCAAGCCATTGAAGATACCCCAGAACTGACCCAATTGTTGCGTCTGATCCCGATTGTAGGCAGCCGTATCGAACAACAAATACAAAGTATTGGGCAACGATTGGGTGAAAATATCAGTGCAGGCCTCATCGAACCCTTTACAGCAGGTTCCGTACAAAAGCCGAATGAAAATTACCAATATATTGCACAACAGGTCAGTGAGCTGAATATCGACAATCAGTACTTAGAAGAATTGGTCGAATCTGTCGTATTTGAAAGCCTCGAAGCAATTCGAAAACAGGTAAAAGTCAAACAATGGCAGCAAACTTTGCAAGAATCTGATCAATTGGATAAAAAAGCAGAATGATTACAAGAAAAATTACCAATCAAGCTAGAGAATTCGTGTAATTTGTTCTAGCATTTGCTTTTATTTACAACACGCTTCAACACAATAGAGCGCTTAAAAAGCCCTGAAGGATAAATTATGGCTGATATACGGATTACGGGCAGAATGGTGAATTTTAGTCGACTGACTTTCGACACAAATGACCATAATGCAATCCGACAGCAACTTAGCGATACACTGAATGAAGGTTCTTATATCGGTACACTCGTCATTATTGATAGTACCGTTGAACAAGAGCTGATTGCGTTAATTCAGCTTTTAATTGATTTAGGTTTACAACCGATGGCCGTCATTGATGGCATTTTGGGTGATGAAGCTCGGGCGATTCAATTCCCTGTTCTCCCTGCCGATCAGCCCTTACAGCGCATCAAGGCATCCAAAGAACAAGTGGTTGATCATGCTCCTGTAAAAACAGCGGATAATGCTGCAATACAAACACCACAAAAAAATACATCGAATGCATATATCACCTCTTATCATGATGAGATTTTGCGGACAGGCCAATGTTTGGTCCAAGATCAAGGCGATATTATCTTAAATGCGGGTATGAATAGTGGATCAGAAGTGATTGCATCTGGAAATATTCACATTTATGGCAATGCTCGTGGTAGAGTCATTGCAGGCGCAGGCGGGCAAACTGCGGCACGTATTTTCTGCCATTCGCTCGAAGCAGAATTAATCTCTATTGCAGGGACTTATTGTGTAGCAGATGATATTCCCAAAGATATGATCAAAAAGCCTGTACATATTTATTTAAATAACAAGCAAGAACTTGAATTTGAAGCCTTGCAGTTTTAATTTATTTAATTGAGTTTTAAAAGCACCAAATAAGCCCTTTTAGGGGCGTATGACCATAAATAGGAGTGGATTCGGTGGCCAAAATTGTTGTCGTAACGTCAGGCAAAGGTGGTGTAGGTAAAACTACAACAAGCGCATCTTTTGCAACAGGTTTAGCCCTACGTGGTCATAAAACTGTTGTGATTGATTTCGATGTAGGTTTACGTAATCTAGATTTGATCATGGGCTGCGAACGCCGCGTAGTTTATGATTTCGTTAATGTTATTAATAATGAAGCACGTTTACAGCAAGCGCTGATCCGTGATAAAGAGATTGAAAACTTATACATTCTCCCTGCATCACAAACCCGTGATAAAGATGCCTTGAGCGATGAAGGTGTTGCACGTGTCATTGATGAACTTTCTCAAGAGTTTGATTATATTATCTGCGACTCTCCTGCGGGTATTGAACGTGGTGCGATTTTAGCAATGTATCATGCTGATGAAGCCATCATTGTAACTAACCCTGAAATTTCATCTGTACGTGACTCAGATCGTATTATTGGTATGCTGGACAGCAAGACCAAAAAAGTTGAACAAAACGAAGGTCGTATCCGTAAGCACTTATGTATTACACGTTTTAACCCAGAACGTGCTGATAAACAAGAAATGCTTACAATCGATGATATTTCGAAAGATATTTTACGTGTGCCAACTTTGGGTGTTATCCCTGAGTGTCCGAGCGTACTTCAAGCATCAAACGAAGGTAAACCAGTGATTCTGTATACAGAAGAAAAAGCTGGCCAAGCTTATGATGACTTAGTGGCTCGCTTCCTTGGCGAAGACCGTCCTTATCGACACATTGCAGTACAGCCAAAAGGTTGGTTAGCTAGACTATTTGGAGCGTAATTATGGCAGGATTCTGGAGTAAACTTTTTAGCAGTGATGAAAAGCCATCAAGTGCACAAACTGCCAAAGATCGTTTAAAGGTAATTGTTGCCTCTGAACAAGGTTTAGGCCGTCGCCTAGGCCAAGACAAAATCGACCAGATGAAAAAAGAAATCATGCAGGTGGTGAGTCGTTATGTTCGTGGTGTGGATGAACAGCATATTCAAATGCAGGTTCGTTCAGAAGCAAATATCGAAATGTTAGAAATGAATATCAATTTACCTGAAGATCGATAGAAGTTTTTTCATTAGCGATTTTTCGCAAATAAAGGCAGAATACGCGGGTGGATTTGGAAAGTAGGACTTTCCCCACTTCAAGTATTTTGCCTTTATTATTTTATAAGACTGAGGAGATTGTCATGGCATTATCACAGCCAGCAACTTTCAATGAAGAGTGGTCAGATGAGCGTGTGTTTGCCTACCTTAACCAACTTCCTCCAACTGGCGTAAATGCTGACTTTCATGTGCTCTATCATGCATTCAAACATATGCGTCCAAATGATTATGAACGCTTAATTATCCAGTTTTTGGCTGATGGTCGTGATCTCAATGCGACCAATCCAGAAGGTCAACGCATTCATGATGTGATTGCTCAATTTCCACGTCAAAAAGATGGTTTCTTAGAAGTTTTAGCAAAATTTGCTTAATCTCTTCTTCAATAAAGCCACTGAATACCAATAAAAAAAGCCTCTATCAATAGAGGCTTTTTTTAGCAGATAATTTTAAACCAGAATATCTCGCTTACCATTGGCGCCCATTGAGCTGACAATGCCATTCTCTTCCATTTGGTCGATAATACGAGCGGCACGGTTATAGCCCAAGCTAAATTTACGCTGTAGCGATGAAGTCGATGCTTTACGTGTCTCTAAAACGAACGATACACATTGATCATACAGCGCATCACGACTTGGATCACCATCCCCATCTTCAAAACCACGTGAGCTTGGCTCCTCATCAAATGGCGTCAGGATTTCATCAACATAATCCGGCTCACCACGTTCACGCCAAGCATCACAAATACGGTTCACTTCATCATCGCTAATAAAGGCACCATGCACACGCTCAGGCTCGATTTTACCTGGCCCTAGGAACAACATATCACCATGACCAAGTAAGTCTTCTGCACCACCTGCATCGAGAATGGTACGTGAGTCAATTTTACTGTTTACACGTAATGCAACACGGGTTGGAATATTGGCTTTAATTAAACCTGTAATTACGTCGACCGATGGACGTTGTGTTGCTAGCAGTAAATGAATTCCTGCTGCACGCGATTTCTGCGCTAAACGAGTAATCATTTCTTCGGCTTTTTTACCGACTTGCATGATCATGTCAGCAAACTCATCGGCAACAATCACAATCGATGGTAATGGCGCTAAACGTGGTGCACGCTCACCGACAACCGAATCACTGGCTTTCCATGTTGGATCAATGAGATCTTCACCATTGGCAATCGCCTCTTCGACCTTACGGTTATAGTCACTGAGTTTACGAATTTTCAGGAAGGACATCAGCTTATAACGACGTTCCATTTCATTGACACACCAGTTTAAAGCACTGACTGCATCTTTCATGTCCGTGACAACAGGCGTTAACAAGTGTGGAATATCATTATAGTTGGCTAATTCAAGCTGTTTTGGATCGATCAAAATCAAGCGTAACTGGTCTGGTGTATATTTCAGTAACATCGATAAAATCATCGAGTTCACTGCAACCGACTTACCAGAACCCGTGGTCCCCGCAACCAGCATATGTGGTGCTTTACCAAGGTCAGTAATGACAGGATTACCTGAAATGTCTTTACCCATCGCCATAGAGAGCAAACCCGCAGGGTCTTCAAAAGCTGGCGTTTTCAATAACTCAATCAACCGCACCATTTCACGGCTACTATTCGGTACTTCAATTCCGATATATGGTTTTCCTGCAATCACTTCAACCACACGAACCGAAGCCATCGACATTGAACGCGCCAAATCACGTGAAATATTGGTCACTTTAGAGGCTTTAACACCCGGTGCAAGATCGAGTTCAAAGCGTGTTACTACTGGTCCCGGCTGGGCTTCGACCACCTGAGCCTTCACATTAAACTCTTGTAGTTTGATCTCTAACAGCTCAGAAAGACGTGCTAATTGCTCAGCGGTAAAATTGACCTTTTTGTTTGGATCAACTTCATCCAGCAATTCCAGACCGGGTAAAGTCGGTAGATCACGGCGTTTTTGCGCGACTTGCATGGCGCGTGACATTGGACGACCAAATGCATCCGTTAAAGGTGCATCCAGATCAAAATCATCTTCAATATCCAAATCTGCATCTGGATCAGCTTTACCTGCCGTTTCTTGCCATGCTTCGATAAAGGCTTCTTTAGACAGAGTTTCTTTTTGTGTTGGTGTTGAAACTTCAATCGGTGCTTTTACAAAAGCAGAGGATTGCGCATAACTGGTCGTTCGTGGTGAAGCCTGTTCACGCTCTTCTTCGACCAGAAGATCACTAAAATCATCTGCTTGCTGCTCAGCTATGCGATGAACATCCTCTTGGATAGGATGTATTGCATTTTGAATCGGTGCAGTTTCTGGCTGTACAGCTGCTGGTCTTGCAGATTCATTAATCAATGCTTCAATATCTGCCTCAAATTCGACCTCAGCAACCTGAGGGACTGAATGCGCCGGAGGCTCTTGCGTAAATGGAGTATGTAAATCTGTCGCTGTCTTACTGTTTGGAACAGCAGCCAACAATTCATCAAAGATTTGATCATCATTCCAATCTAGATTGCTGTGACTGGATGTCTGCGTTGCGGTTGCCACATGTGCGGTAGATGCATACTGTGCTGGAGCATGAGGAGCGTCATCCGCAGCTCTTAATAATGCATCGATTTCCTGTTTATGGCTCGCATCATCACGCTGTAAAGCACGCCATACTTCACCTGTTTGAACCAAACGTTGGCTTTCGGTTTCAAACTGATGGGCACGTTGTAAAGTCTGTTCAAAATCTTCAATCTGCTCAGTTTGTACTGGCTGACTACCTTGTTGCTGTTCTTTTGCAAGCACATCGGCAAACAGTTTTTCAGCCATCAACTGATGATGTGAATCATCAATTTTAATCAGTTTTGCTTGAACTTGATTCGCTTTAGCTTCACTCGTATCTGCTACAAGATCAGACTCAGTTTGTACTTTGTTCTTAATTGCAGGTGTATCAGCAGCGGCTAATTGCTCAGTCAGATCATACGCAGATTCATTCTGAGGCACATTTTTATAAAATAAATCTTGTAAATAAGCAGGCGTATTTTTCAATGTAGCCCACGTTTTGTTCCACTGAATGCCAAAGGCTAAAGTCAGTAATAAGATACTAAAAGCCAATAAGAATAAAGTTGCGCCATAGATGGTTAATAATTGGGATAAACTCTGCCCCAACTCATAACCAATAATACCACCCGCTGCATTATCCAAAGTATCTGCAGGTGTATTCCAATGCAGATACAACAAACTAGAAATGGACAGGATCAAGAAAAACTGTGCAGCATAACGAAATGGGCGGTTTAAAAAGCTTCTTGGCCACCAGACTTGAATGGCTTCAATAAACAAGAACAGTGGAATCAGCAAACTTGCCCATCCCAAGAAACCAAACAGTAAATCTGCGATCCAAGCGCCTGCTACACCGCTGGCGTTTGAAACCTGCTGGGTATCACTGGAAATATGCATCCAGCCCGGATCAAATGGTGTATAGGTTACTGTGGCAAGAAATAAATAAATGCCAAAAGAAATCAAAAATAATGTCATTAAAAAGCGTTGTGCATAAACACTTGACACCGCAGTCATATACAGTCCTGTAACCCAATTCGTTATTTGTTAGTATCTTTCAAGGCCTAAAATGCCTTAATCAATAAGTTTTATATTATGCACTCGTTCTTACAAAAAAGATGCACGATTGTTTACTGTTGTTGTTAACATCCTGCTCGGATATAGCTCAATTCGATTGAGTTAATCAATATTATCCCGATGGATTTAAACCACTCCGCTCTGGATTCACGTATAATTTTAGCAGTTTTGATATAAAAAGGATGTTCTTTAATGAGCGCTCGTCACTCACGGTTAATTATTTTGGGTTCTGGTCCTGCAGGCTATAGCGCAGCAGTCTATGCTGCACGTGCTAACCTCAAGCCAACACTGATTGCGGGTTTGCAACTCGGTGGTCAATTAACAACGACCACTGAAGTTGACAACTGGCCAGGTGACCCAGAAGGATTAACTGGTCCTGTGCTTATGGAACGTATGCAAGCTCATGCAGAACGTTTCGGTACAGAAATTGTCTACGATCATATCAATGAAGTAGATCTTAAAACTCGTCCATTCGTACTCAAAGGCGATATGGAAGAGTACACGTGTGATGCGTTGATTATTGCAACAGGTGCAACTGCACAATACCTAGGTCTTGAATCTGAAGCTGCGTTTATGGGCCAAGGTGTAAGCGCATGTGCAACCTGTGATGGTTTCTTCTATAAGAACCAAAATGTCATGGTTGTGGGTGGTGGTAACACAGCAGTTGAAGAAGCACTTTATCTGTCTAATATTGCAGCGCATGTGACCCTTGTTCACCGTCGTGACAGCTTACGTTCTGAAAAGATTTTACAAGACCATCTTTTTGCCAAAGAAAAAGAAGGCAAAATCAGTATTATCTGGAACCATCAAGTAGATGAAGTATTGGGTGACAAAACAGGCGTAACGGCTGTTCGTATCCAATCAACCCAAGATTCAAGCACGCAAGATGTGCAAGTTCAAGGCTTGTTTGTTGCGATCGGACATAAACCGAATACAGGCATGTTTGATGGCCAGTTAAATCTGCGTGATGGCTATATCCAAGTGCATAGCGGCACTGCGGGTAATGCAACTGCTGCCTCTATTGAAGGCGTATTTGCTGCAGGTGATGTGGCAGATAGTATCTATCGCCAAGCGATTACTTCAGCGGGCTCAGGCTGTATGGCAGCATTAGATGCAGAGAAATATCTCGATAATCTAAACTAATTAGGCCAATATTGAAAAACCACCAATCTTTGGTGGTTTTTTTTTGCGAGTATCCATACAATCGAAAAATTGACGGCTTTTTAAACATATCAACAATCAGTCTATAGGATATATCAATGACAACGACCTGGACGAATGGCTACCAAACTGAAGTAAATTATACCTACGGTTATTATCGAGACCTCAGCCCGAATTTCCAAAAGTTTTGCTTACTTTTAAATGGCATCGATAGTCCAGATTTTCAGGAAAATCATAATCATTGTGAACTTGGCTTTGGTCAAGGTGTCAGTATTAATATTCACGCCACCTGTAATGAAGCGGCATTCTACGGTACAGACTTCAATCCAGCACATGCAGCACATGCCAATCAACTGGCTGAGCAGAGCAAAACCGAACATTACTTCTATGATGATAGTTTTGAAGAGTTGCTTAATCGTTCTGATCTTCCGATGTTTGATTCGATCAGCCTACACGGGATTTGGAGCTGGATCAGCTATGAAAATCAGCACATTATTCTCAAATTTATTCGTAAATTCTTAAAACCCAATGGTATTGTCTATATCAGCTATAACTGCGTTACTGGTTGGGCAGCGAATATGCCAATTCGCGAACTGTTCCATAGCCATTTTAAGTTTAATAGCAAAAGTACCAATCCTCTGCAAAAGGTCAATGAAGCCCTCACCTTCAGTGAAGACTTACTTAAGCAAAATCCAATTTTTGCGCAACGTAATCCCAATGCCGTACAAAAAGTCGCTGATTTAAAACAGCAAAATCCAAACTACTTGATTCATGAATATCTCAATCAAGATTGGCAATGTTTTTCCTTCCAGCAAATTGTGCGTATTCTGGATGAAATCAAACTGTCCTATGCAGGTTCAACCGATTTAAATACACACCTCGATAACATCAATTTTTCAGAACAGCACCAAGCTTTTTTGAATGCCATTGAGCACCCTATTTTTAAAGAACAATGCCGCGACTATTTTGCTAACACGCAATTTAGACGAGACTTGTTTATTCGAGGTAAAAATAACTTAACCCCATTACAGGCACAAGAACGACTGCGCAACACGGCCTTTGTGTTACTTACAGCCAAGGAACAACTACCAACCAGTATCAGTGGGTTATTAGGCACCTTTAATTTAATTGAAGAAATTTATCTGCCCATTGGCGATAAATTTGCAAAGGAAAACTATCAACCACTGACCATTTTTGAACTGGAACAAAGTTTGCCAGATCTCAACTATGCAAAAATTCTCAATGCTTTAGTCATTCTATCGCACCTTGGTTTAGCTCAACCGTGTCAAAACTTAGACCCGAAGCAACAAACTTTAGAGCAATCCCAACGTTTAAATCACTACTTATTAAAGCAAGCGAGTTTTCATCAAAACTATAATGTCCTGATTAGCCCAATTACAGGAATCGGTATTCCAACTGAGCATTTCCATCAACTGTTCTATCGTGCACATTTCATTGATGGTTTAGCATCAGCGAGTGAATTTGCGCAATATGTACAGGATGCAATCAGCCAACTCAATTGGTTAGTCTTGGACAGCGAAGGTAAAACCGTATCAGACAAAGAAAAAAGTCTTGAAATTATTCAAACTAAAGCACAACTTTTCCTCGACAGTAAAAAATTAGAAATTGCTAAACATTTACGTTTGTTTGATTAATCTCGTATAGGGAATGGCTCTGCCAATGATTGCCATTCCCTATAACTTCAGTTAGCTTAGAATTAATCTTATTAATTTTTTATGCTATGCAACAACTCCCACCCTCGCAATATATTTTCCCGAATCCAATCGAAGCTGATCCTGAAGGACAAGGATTTATTTGTATTGGTGCAGACCTCTCCCCTTCTACTTTATTTGAAGCCTACACACATGGGCTGTTCCCTTGGTTCAATGAAGACGAGCCAATTTGCTGGTGGAGTCCTGAACCGCGATGCATTATCGAACCACATGCTTACAAACCAAGTAAATCTTTAATTCGAAATATGAAAAAGCATGATTATCGAATTACCATTAACAATGCTTTTGAAGACGTGATTCGTTCTTGTTCATTGCCTCGGAGCTATGCCAATGAAACCTGGATTAGTGAAGATATCATCGAAGGCTATTGCGCATTATTCCAAGCGGGTTATGCTTATAGTATTGAAGTCTGGCAGCAGGATAAATTGGTTGGCGGACTCTATGGTGTCAGCGTTGGCAAAGGCTGCTTTGGAGAGTCGATGTTTAGTACTGAAACTGACGTTTCTAAAATGGCTTTCTATACTTTAATGCTGATTGGACAAGAAAATCAGTTGCCATGGATTGATTGCCAATTGGTCAATGATCACCTTTTAAGCCTCGGTGCGAGTACACTTTCTCGCCAAGCCTACCTTAAATCGTTACAAGATGTAATTATTGCCCCCTCTATCAATTGGAAAAGTTATCAAGAACGTGTATTTTCAAGTAAAACAATAGCAGTTTTTGCAAAATTAGACGGTTAACGGATTAACACCTTGGAGGGACAGATTAATGAAATCATATCAACCCAAGTCCCTTTTAAATGACTTACAGTACTATATTACGCCACCGCACGACTGCAGTTATCTTGATAACAAATCAGCCCGAATGGTGTTCCTAGATCCAATTCACCGTATCGATGTGGTGACGTTGTCAGAACTTTCTCGTGTTGGTTTTCGTCGTAGTGGTGATTTTGTCTATCGCCCTGAATGTCACTTATGTCGCCAATGCTTATCTTGCCGTGTTCCCGTTCAAGAATTTAAAATGAACAGCAGCCAAAAAAAGGCATGGAAACGCAATCAAGATTTGCAAATGAGTATTTTGCCGACCTCGCAAGCCACTCAACAACACTACGACTTATATGAACGTTATATCAATGAACGTCACTCAGATGGTGATATGTACCCTGCCAGTCTAGATCAGTTTGAAAAATTTCTGGTACATAGCTGCACAGAAAGTTTCTTTATTGAACTTTGGAAAGACCAAAAACTGATTGGTGTTTCAACCTGTGATTTGATGGACGATGGGCTGTCAGCAGTCTATACCTTCTTTGATCCAGATGAACAACGCCGTTCTTTAGGTGTGTTTGCGATCCTTAAACAAATCGAATATGTACGCACACTCAACCTAGACTATTTATACCTAGGCTACTGGGTGCCACATTCACCCAAAATGAATTATAAATCGCAATATACGCCACTCGAATTATTGCTTGATGGGCAATGGCGTCGACTTAATCGTCCACTCTCTGAAAATGAAATCCATCAACTTGGAAATTCATTGATGAGTACGCTGCCTTCTGAGTGGAATAATTTAATTATTAAATAATTTAAATTTGATAATTTTTTCGACTATTTGATACACGCAAGTGTCATTCACAACCTGAGCAAGTTAAAGCGATTATAGCTTTAGCGCAGCGCAAGACAAACGAAGTGCGTAGTTTATACTAAGCAAAGTTTTTCGCCTTGCGGTGAACTTTGATCAAGTAGTGCAAGAAAGATGGTTTGCCCTTGCGGAGCTTTCGCTCCTCATACCGAAACAAAAGTAGGGCGAACCGCAGGTTTATCATGAAATTGGATAATTAACCTGAATGACTCCGTTACAACAAATACTTTTTAATATTTTAGAATATATGTCTGAGTCAAACTTAAATTGCATAAATTTATTGAAATAACGCTGCAAAATCATCAGTGCATGTTTTGACCATAATCACGGCATGCTCTCTTGAACCATCGGGGTTTGGATAATAATTTTTACGTAAGTCAATTTGATGAAAACCTGTTTTTTCATACAAACGAATCGCAGCTGCATTACTTTCACGAACTTCTAAAAAAATCTGAATTGGATTGTTTTTTAATTGCTGGATTGAGCTTTCTAATAATTCATAACCCAGTCCTTTACCCTGTTGGCTTGGGTGAATCGCCATCAACAATAAATTTGCTTCATCCAAAACGGGCTGCAGAATACAGAATCCCACCACTTGATTGGCTTGTTCATACACCGTACATTGATACGAGGCGAAAGACTCCTGAAACTGCTGCTTTGACCAGGGATGGGTTTGCACCAATCGCTCAATCCCCGCCACACTTTCTAAGTCATTTTCTTGCATCAATCGAATCACGATCTATCACTCTATAAAATACTGGTGCAGATTATCAGCAATTTAAAGCAAAATTTGAATAAAAAAATGGGCAGTTTTGACTGCCCATTGAAGTTAACTTAGATTAAAACCCAATTCAGCACGCCATTTATTCAAAAGTGCTGTGGTATCTTCATCATTCGGATGAAATTTCGGTCTTAAAAAATCTAACAAGGTCGGGATTTGGCGGGTCATAAAACCTTTATAGCCATACATAAATTTGATCATGTATTTGGTATCACGCCATGTCAATTTGCCATCTGTTTGTAGAAGCTTGGCGGTAAAATAAGATTGGGTAATAAAGATGAGCCCCATTGCAATAACTAAGGCCAATGAACGCATAAAATACGCTTTAGGGCCTTGACCATACATCGCTTCATAGACATCAAAAGCAACCGCTTTATGCTCGTTTTCTTCAACTGCATGCCACATCCATAAATGGTACATGGTTTCATCCATAAACATCGCTTGAATGTCTGGATTACTTAATAGTTCTTCTGCAATGGTTGAAGTAAAGTGCTCCAAGGCACAGGTTCCCGTCAAACCAATCATTTCTTTGGTGAAACCGAAAGGTTTTAAGAGTTTTGCTGTCATTCCAATGGTACGGTTGATTAAACGACCTGTTTGCCCTTCCATTTTACGAACATCGTAACCATAGGCCTCCGCTGAAGCATTAAATGCAAGATGCTCTTTTGAATGCATGGCTTCTTGACCAATAAAGGCACTGATCTCTTTCTGAAGTCGCTCATCTGCGAGTTTGGGATCATTCCGTACTGCACGGGTGCTGTTCACAAAGAATTGCTCACCTTCTGGAAACAGTGCCGAAAGCGCAGTCATAAAATGAGTTAAAGCAGCATCACCATTGGCCCAATAACGTGGCACCTCACCAAATTCAAAATCCATTCGGCGTACAGGGAAACTGGCGCCAGCTCGGTTTGAAATATTGACTTTAGCATTCATACCCTGTTCTCCTATCCGATGAATATTTTTCATTGATCGTATTCCATACTTTATTTATACGCTCTTTTCAGTGCATGAAATAAGTGCAGATAAGGTCAGAAAAGCATCATCTTAGGACATGTCAGCTTGCTCAAAATTCTGTATGAAATGAAAGATTAAAATAAAAAAGGGACAATACTTATTGTCCCTTTTCAGGAATTACGAGGCTAAAATAAACAGCGTTTACAGACCTAATTTTGCCTTCCAATCTTGCAATAATTGTACGGTATCTAAATCATTTGGATGGAAACCAGGCTTGAAGTAGGCCAACATTTCACCCGCCATTCCAGAGATAATTCCTTTCGACGGACTATAGGCGTATTCATAAATCATACCGAGCTCTTTGAAATTTAATTTTCCATCATCTTTCAATAATTTCAATACGAATGAAGATTGAGTCAAGAAAATTGCAACCATCGAAACGACCAGTGCAGTATTGCGTAATGCGTAGGCTTTTACACCACGACCAAAAATTTCTTCATACACATCATAAGCAACCGCCTTATGTTCATTTTCTTCTACTGCATGCCATAACCACATATATTCCATGGTCTTGTCTTGCATTAACTCTTGAATATGCGGATTACGCAATAATTCTGATGCAATGGTTGCAGTAAAATGTTCGAGTGCTGTAGTTGCAGTCAAATCGACCATTTCTTGCGTCATGCCAAATGGCTTAACCAATTTAGCAAATAATTTACGGCCTGTTTGAATCACGACACCTGTTCTTCGTTCAAGTGTTTCGACATCATGACCATATTTCTGAGCTGAAGCATTAAAGTTGACATGCTCTTGGGTATGCATCGCCTCTTGACCAATAAAAGCACTGATTTCTTTTTGCAGTTTTTCATTGTCTTTAATGGCTGGGTGATAACGTACAGCACGCACTGAATCGATAAAGAGTTTTTCACCATCTGGAAATAGTGCAGATAAACCTGTCATAAAATGAGTTAATCCAGCAGAACCACTGACCCAATATTCAGGAACTTCATTAAAATCAAAATTCATACGACGTACTGGGAAACTTGCACCTGCACGATTCGAAACATTCACTTTAGCATTCATGCTGCCTACTCCTTTTCAGTGGAATATCTCCACTGAGCACTTTTGTTCGTTTTCTTGAGTTTTATATTACGGTTTTATGCGAATCAATTAAGTGCAGTTTAGGACAGCGTAGTATCAGTTTAGGACATGAGGAGAAAAATTTAATTAAGTATTAAATTTTTCGACGCAAGAGAAAAAGAAAATAAGTAAGACTAATTCTCGATGCAAGAGAAAAAAGAAAATCAATGAAACAACTTTTCTGACGTAAAAGGAAATTTTAACTGAATATTAGATTTTAGATATAAGAAAAGAAATACAAAACCACAGATATAAAAAAACACCCCAGAGGGGTGTTTTTTATCACTCTAAGCGA
>NZ_JAZEZK010000022.1:0-69271 GCF_037028485.1 Acinetobacter sp. 102 | reverse complement strand
GCATTTTAACCAACCTTCTTTTCTATTTTGATTAACATTATTTTACTGTCTCAATGTAATTATTAGTTATTTGATCTATCACTAGGATTATCTGCTAAGCACTCGGCTTCACACTCTTAACCAACTCAGCACTCGCTTTGATCAACTCTGTTCCTGCTGCAAGCTGATCTTGCATCAGATCGCCAATCTTGTCATTTTGAGTCTGATCAAGCTCTTTTCCAAAATACTTAAGTGCAAGTTCTTTTATTAACTCATGTTTATCTTCATCCTTAAGAGAACGAACATGAATTGGAAATGCATTAATTTCAACATGAGTCTGATAGGCTTGTTCTTTTAATTTTTTAGCATGAGCAGCTCTTCTTAAAAATAACGTACACAACGTTATACCAACAGCTAAAATTAGTACTTTAGAAGAAACAAATAAAATCCAGTCAATAGGTGTGAAGCTAGCTGATATCAGGATAGAGATAATCGTAAAAAAAGCACTTAACCCCAAAACTGTATAAAAATATAAATTATTTGATTTATATTCCTCATTATATTTATCATGTAATTCAAGATAAATTAAGCTTGTTTCTCTATGCTCCAAAGCTAATCGCAAAGAATCAAAATCTTTAATTTTTTCTTCAATTTCCTTTATTTTAGGCTCTAATGTTTCTTCTATTAATTTTTCGGACTTTTCATTGGATGCTCTAATTGGCAATAATTTCGAGTTAAGAAATCTTATATTTTTTTCAATCAATCTATTAATATCTAAAACTTTATAAAAGTCAGCTGATGAATGCATTAAATCAACTGTTTCATGATCTAGTGAATATAATAAATCTGAAAGTTCGTCATAAATATCTTCAGTATTATGATATTCCTTCAACTCATTAATCAGCTTAGTTAAATTTTCCAGATTTGAGTACATCTTTGTGATTGACTGATTGAATTCACTACGAGTCGTTGGTGAAATATTTTCTTCTATTTCTTCAGAACTTAATTGATCAAGACTATTTTTAAATTCATCAATATTATTTTTTGCAATTTCAATAATTCTATCAACATTTTCTATATCTTCTTCGTAAAAACTCATACTATTACTTCCCCCCATGCACTACCCCACTTTAACCCAATCCATAAGGTCAAAACAATCCAACCGATTGTATCAAAGCGGGCCAATCTTTCTATCTATAAATAAAATAAAAACTAGAAATATAAAAGTATGTCAAAACTAAAAGCGTTTGCTTTCAAAGAATATGATTGTATTTTCTAAATCACAGTAAAAGCTATGATAGCCGTAGGAATCTAAAAAGTATTTTCACACAAGAAGAGAAAATCCATTATGCACTTTTTTGCGAAAAATATTCTAGCTAGACACAAGAATATCAATCATGATTTGGTTGAGTAAGCAAAATACTTAATTAGCCATAATTTTAATTTTTTTTAGCAACCTATTTATAATTATATATTTCTCCATTAAAAAACCCCAAGCCTTTAATACCAGCTTGGGGTCTTTGAATCTTGGTCCCGAGGGTCGGACTCGAACCGACACGTCATCTCTGACAGCGGATTTTGAGTCCGCCGCGTCTACCAATTTCACCACCTCGGGAAGAGTGCGATGCTTTGTGTTGCGTATAATAACCTGTTTGATTTTATTGTCAAACACTAACTCACGCTTATTGCTCACTTTTAAATCATTCAGATATTTTTCTATCAATAAACACGCGAACTCAGCGAGAAAACGCAAAAAAGACTATACTACGCCCAATTTTTGCAATGTTTTAGATGTATGCAACTCTCCGACTTTTCGTTTGATCTCCCCGATGAACTTATTGCTCGCTACCCGTTAGACAGCCGTAGCGCCTCTCGCCTACTGCATATCGATGCCAAAGGCCAATATCATGACCATGCCTTTACCGATATTCTCGATCTGCTCGAAGACGGTGATTTGCTAGTACTGAATGACACCAAAGTCATGAAAGCACGCTTAAAAGGTAAACGTGCTACAGGCGGAGCTATCGAAGTTCTGGTTGAACGCATGTTGGATACCCACACTGCGCATTGCCATATCAAATCAAGCAACTCACCAAAAGCAGGCGCAGAACTGTATATCGGCGAAGATGCCGTGCCTGTCACCGTGCAAGGTCGCCATGAAAACCTATTTGTGGTGGAGTTTTCACAACCGATTTTGTCGGTACTGGATCAATACGGTCAGTTGCCGATTCCGCCTTATTTCAATCGGGAAGCAGAAGAGATTGATACTGAGCGTTATCAAACCGTATTCCACGACCCAGAAAAAATTGCCAGTGTGGCAGCACCGACAGCGAGTCTGCATTTTGACCAAGGCTTATTAGAAAAACTAGAAGCAAAAGGCGTGCAAAAAACCTTTGTCACGCTACATGTCGGTGCAGGAACATTTATGCCTGTGCGTACCACAGACATTACCAATCACATTATGCACAGTGAATGGTGTGATGTACCACAAGCCACGATTGACCTGATTTTGGCAACTAAAGCACGTGGTAATAAAGTCATTGCAGTCGGAACCACGGCGACCCGAGCCTTAGAAAGTGCAGCGCAAGCCAATCAAGGCAAAATTGCAGCTTGGACTGGTGATACGCAAATCTTTATCTATCCGGGCTATCAGTTCTGTATCGTGGATCGTTTGATTACCAACTTCCATTTACCAGAATCGACCTTACTGATGTTGGTTTCAGCACTCTCTAATCGAGATAATATCTTGGCGGCTTATACCCATGCGGTTGAACAACGTTATCGCTTCTTTAGTTATGGCGATGCGATGCTGGTGGATAAACTCGACACTTAATACTGATCAATCGACTAAATTACGGTTTAGTCGATTTCCCCATAACAATGCTTTGGTAAATGTCATTCATTCAAAATAATAAAACTCAACTAGACTCAGATTATAGACTTCTTAGTTTCTGAAATTTAAAGCATAATTTAAACAAGACCACCCCATTATAATGAAACGATTATTTCCATGCCGATCGACACTGTACAACAAGCGCTGCATATCAGACGTAAAAAAAATGCGCAGGTTTTTCGCAATATTGCACGACTGTGGGATGTTGGACAGAAAGCGCATAGTGATCAAGCTCTGCTAGATGCCTTGCATCCTTGGCGTGACGATCACAGCCTGCGATTTTTTAATGTGCTGCCCTATTTATTAGCACTGATCAGTATTGGCACCTTAGTGTTTGGTTATTTTCTACATCCGCATATTCAATATATTTGGAGTCTACTCGGGGCATTTTTGACAGGTTTTCTGGCCTATTTGCTCTATGAACCACAAGAGCCATTAACACGCGTCATCAATTATCTTGAAGAACGGATGACGGTATTACGCTATGGTTTGCAGTTCCAGCAATTGCCTGCTTATTTACCGATTCAAGCGCAACCACTTTTGGTGATCAGCAAGCTAAAGCAACATTTCCCCCTATTTAATCGCGGCAATGAATCTAACGAAATTACCCAATACGCGTCGACCACATGGCATGATGGCAACACAGAACATCAGGTTCTACTGTTTCAGTATCACTATGTCAGTGAAATGCCGATCCTGCAGGATCAAAGCAGCGATAAAAAAATTGTCAAAGAAATCCATAAAGATTTGTGGGGTGCGTTTATTTTTCAAATACCGGCTTTAGGGATTGCTGTCAGTAATCAGCGCTCTCGCTTCTTTGCGCCCTATACCAGTTCATGGCAAAGCAGCGATATTTTGATTAACCAAGAATTGAATATTTTTGGCTTAGATCAGCACCGACTCGCGAAAGAGGTGAGCCCTAGCCTAACCTTAAAATTACATGATTTTTTTCAACATTTTACAGGTGATTTAATTTATCATCATGAGGAACAAATCATGTGTTACGTCGGCGAACAAAATCTTTTCCAAACCGCCAGTAAACGCAGTGATATTCAGGATATTCCCGCATTACGTGGACACTTAAGAACCATGACCATGCCGCAATATCATAAGTTTCAACAATTGATGCTGAATTTAATTCGCTAATCATTGAGCAATAACAATAAGGGGAATGGCGATGACAGGTTTACTGATCTTTTTGGGTATTTTTGTCGCACTGATCGTGTGGGGCATTTCTATCCGCAATAATATCGTGCGTTATTTTAATGCCACCAAACGGGCATGGTCAGAAGTGGCCAACTTCGAACGTCAGAAAGTAAAGACCTTAGAAGCCTTGGAAGCAACACTAGATCAATATACTCAGTTCGAAAAATCCACCTTGGAAAAAGTCACTGAGTTACGTCAACAGATTCTCAACCTGAATGTGAATGACACGGATATTTCACAGTTACAACAGATTGAGAAAATGAGTAAGGAACTGATTCGTAGCCTGAATGTGGTAGTCGAAAATTATCCTGAACTGAAAGCCGATGCGCTGTATAGCAAGATGATGGATGATATTCAGGAACAAAACGAAAATGTCGGTGCGGCCATCACTATTTTTAACCGCAACGTAGAATTATTTAATAACCAAATCGAAGTGTTCCCGAATAATCTGATCAATACGCTGACTTTATCCAAGAAAGCCATTCGCCCATTTAAGGATAATCTGGCGACTGAAAATTTTGACTATAAGCCGAATTTTTAGTGCCTTAGCGCCGATCACTATAGTCTATTTTATAAGCGGAAAAGCATTCAATTTGATGCTTTAAATTTACGATCTAACCCCCTAAATCCTCCTCCCTTGCGCTGCGATAACCGCAGCTCACCTTTAAAAAAGGAGGGAGCATTTGAGTTTATCGTCAGATAATATCGCCTTTTATCCCCCTCTTTTTAAAGAGGGGTTAGGGGAGATTATTATTTTTTGGTTATAGCTACATTTAGTAGTAGAACTACACGCCATAATCGGGGAAAATAGCCGCTTTCGATCAGCGAACTGTTTTTTCGCCTCCTTGCGCTGCAATCAAAGTAGCACTTCGATCTTGCTCAGGTTATTACATGAAATTTGAAAAATTAGGCCAGTCGGGGCGCGCCCGTCGTGGTCGACTTACTTTAGAACATGGTGTGGTTGAAACCCCTGTGTTTATGCCAGTGGGTACTTATGGTACGGTTAAAGGCATGCTCCCGCGTGACATTGAAGAAATTCAGGCACAAATTATCTTAGGAAATACCTTCCACCTTTACTTACGTCCAGGTTTGGAAGTAATTAAAGAGCATGGCGGTCTGCATGAGTTTATCCAATGGGATAAACCAATTTTGACTGACTCAGGCGGTTTCCAAGTGTTTAGCTTGGGCGCAATGCGTAAAATCAAAGAAGAAGGTGTGACCTTCCGCTCTCCGATTGATGGTTCAAAGGTGTTCTTGTCTCCAGAAATTTCAATGGAGATCCAACATGTACTGAACTCAGATATCGTGATGATTTTTGATGAATGTACCCCTTACCCTGCCACCCATGAAGAAGCGCAAAAATCATTGCAGCTTTCTTTACGCTGGGCGAAACGTTGTAAAACTCACCACCATGATGCGCTTAACAATAAAAATGCCTTATTCGGCATTATTCAAGGTGGCATGTACGAAGACCTGCGTGACGAGTCACTCAAAGGCTTGTTAGAAGTTGGTTTTGATGGTTATGCGATTGGCGGTCTTTCGGTCGGCGAACCGAAAGAAGAAATGATCAAGGTGCTTGATTATTTACCTAACAAAATGCCGCAAGACAAACCGCGTTACTTAATGGGTGTCGGTAAACCAGAGGATATCGTGGAAGCGGTTCGCCGTGGTGTCGATATGTTTGACTGTGTGATGCCAACCCGTAATGCCCGTAATGGTCATTATTTTGTTACCGATGGCCTAGTCAGAATCCGTAATAGTAAATATCGCCATGATAAAGGGCCTTTAGACCCACATTGTGATTGCTACACTTGTAAAAACTTTACTCGTGCCTATTTATATCATTTAGAGAAGTGTGGTGAGATGCTGGCATCAATGCTTGGCACCATCCACAACTTACGTTACTACCAACGCCTGACGCAAGGTATGCGTGATGCATTGGATAATGGCACATTTGATGAATACGTTCAGGACTTTTATGCCCGTCGTGGATTAGAAGTTCCAGCATGTCCAGAAGACTAAGCGGAACGATTTGCATCAAGATTTGCGCCTGATCGCAAGACAAGGTACATTGCAAAACGAATTGGAATTTATTGTTAATTTTTTGCCTTTTAATTTTAGGAAATCGAAATGAGTTTTTTCATCTCTACTGCTCACGCGGCTCCTGCTGCGACACAAGGTCCAAGCCTCATGGCAAACTTATTGATGATCGCGGTATTCATCGCAATCTTCTATTTCTTGATCTGGAGACCTCAGGCAAAACGTGCTAAAGAACATCGTTCTTTAATCGAAAGCTTGGGTGTAGGCAGCGAAATCGTGTTTGCTGGTGGTTTAATGGGGAGAATTACCAAGCTTGAAGGTGACTTTGCAGTAGTTGAACTCACTCGCGGTGTTGAGGTAAAAATCCAACGTGCGAGTGTCATTTCAGTATTACCTGAAGGCACATTAAATAACCTTTAATCATAAAATAGTCGTGCCTCAGCACGACTTTTTCATTTAAGAAGAAAGCGAATGCGTTACCCTGCATGGAAATATTTACTGATCCTTGTGGTACTTGTGATCAGTACGTTATATGCACTTCCAAGTCTGTATCCAGATGAACCTGCTGTCCAAATTTCTGGGGCAAAAGCAGGCACAAAAATTGATCAGACGATCGTGCAAAAAGCTGAGCAGATTTTAAAAACTGCCGACATTAGCAGTCACGACAATAGCTTTACCAATAACGCGGCATTATTACGTTTAAGCTCTTCTGAAGCGCAGTTAAAAGCCAAAGAAGTGTTACGCCGTGATTTAGGTGATGACTATGTAGTTGCCCTCAACCTTGCACCAACCACACCTGAGTGGTTGCAAAAAATTGGGGCGAAACCGATGAAACTCGGTTTAGACTTACGTGGCGGTGTACACTTCTTGCTCGAAGTCGACATGGATAAAGCAATTAGTCAGCGTATGGAAACATCAGCGACTGATTTGCGTCGTCAATTCCGTGATAACAAAATCAAATTTAACAACCTTGCTTTAAATAACAATACCATTACCGTCCAGTTTGCCAGCAATGCAGACCGTGATGCAGCGGCCGATTTTTTACGTCGTAATGGTAATGAATTTACTCAGCAAGCAGTTGCAACCTCATCTGGTGCAACCTTAAGACTGAATTATACCGACACTCGTCGTCAGGAAATTCAATCTTATGCAGTGAATCAAAACTTAACCACTTTACGTAACCGTATTAACGAACTCGGTGTGGCTGAAGCACTGGTACAAACCCAAGGTAGCAACCGTATTGTGGTTGAATTACCGGGTGTGCAAGATACCGCAGAAGCAAAGCGTGTCTTGGGTCGTACGGCGAACTTAGAGTTCCGTTTGGTCGCGGATAGTAATGATCAATATATTGACCCATATACAGGTAAATATAATGGTCAACCACTTCCTCCGGGGACTGAAGTCTTTGCTTATCAGTCTTTAGACAGTGGTCGTCAATTGCTGTTACAACGTAACCGTATTTTGACCGGTGAACGTGTTCAAAACGCAAGTTCTGGCTTTAGCCAAGACTCTGGTGGTGCTGAAGTAAACATCACCCTAGACTCTTCTGGCGGTAAGTTGATGGCAGATGCCACTCGTGGTGCTGTCGGCAAGCGCATGGCCGTTTTGTTTATCGAAAATAAACAAAAGATCTCTTATGTTGCTGATCCAAATACAGGTGTTCAAACCGAAGTTCGCACCCCATATACCGAATCTGTGGTAATCAACGCTGCGACGATCCAAGCGGTATTGGGTTCACAATTCCGTATTACTGGTCTAGATTCACCACAAGAAGCGGCTGAGCTTGCCTTGATGCTTCGTGCAGGTGCTTTGGCTGCGCCAATGTACTTCGTTGAAGAACGTGTCGTGGGTCCAAGCCTTGGTCAAGAAAACATTGATAAGGGCGTATTATCGACCCAAATCGGTTTCTTGCTGGTTGCGATCTGGATGATCGTGTTCTTCCGTCTATTCGGTTTAATCGCGAACTTTGCCTTGGTCTTTAACCTTGCCATGATCTTAACGGTAATGTCTTGGATTGGAGCTTCCCTCACCTTGCCGGGTATTGCAGGTATCGTAATTACCATTGGTATGGCGGTTGATGCCAACGTCCTGATCTGTGAACGAATACGAGAGGAAATGCTCTGGGGCGCCTCGCCCAAACAGGCGATTGTGGCCGGTTATGATCGGGCCTATAACACCATTCTTGACTCGAACTTAACCACGTTCATTGTTGCGTTTATTTTATTCGCGATTGGTACAGGTCCGATCAAAGGCTTCGCAGTCACCTTGATGATTGGTATTATTTGTTCGATGTTTACTGCAATTACAGTAACCCGTGCAATCGTACAGCTCATTTATGGCAAACGCCGTAATTTGAACAAGTTGAGTATTTAAGGAGATTCACATGACTGATCTGACTCAACAAGACTCAAAGCAATACGGTCGCCCAGATGATCTAAAAATCATCCCATTCATGAAGATTGCCAAACCTGCGGCTATCTTCTCGATTCTGATTACCATTGCCAGTATCTTCTTTATCGTAACGAAAGGTCTCAATCTTGGTTTGGACTTTACTGGTGGTATCTCGGCTGAATTAAACTACAAGCAAGGAGTTCAACCTGCTCAAGTGGTTCAAGCACTTGATCGTGCAGGCTTTAAAGATGCTGTGGTACAAACTTTAGGCAGTAGTACTGACCTCATCGTACGTATGCCAGTACAAGAAGACCTGAATGTTGAAGACCTGAGCAATAGCATCACCAAAGCGGTTCAATTACCGAACAACACCGTAGAAGTTCACAAAGTGGACTCTGTCGGTGGTGCAGTGGGTAATGAACTCTATGTCCGCTCTGCGGGTGCGGTTGCGCTGGCATTGATCTTAATGTTGATCTACGTCACCGTTCGCTTTGAGTTTAAAATGGCAGTCGGCGCTGTAATGTCATTATTCCATGACATTATCATCATTTTTGGTGCCTTCGCGCTGTTCCAATGGCCATTCGACTTAACCGTACTTGCGGCTGTACTTGCGGTAATCGGTTTCTCACTCAACGATAACATCGTTGTATCGGACCGTATCCGTGAAAACTTCCGCAAAATTCGTGGTGCAAGCCCTCGTGAAATCGTAGATATTGCGCTGACAGAAACCTTACGTCGTACCATTCACACCTCGATGACCTTATTACTCGTGGTCCTTGCCATGATGTTCTTAGGCGGTGATGGCTTACACTGGTTCTCTATGGCAATGTTTGTCGGTATCTTTGTTGGTACCTACTCATCGATCTATATCGGTACAGCATACGCTTTATGGCGTGGTCTGAATCGTCAGGACTTTATTGTTCAAGTTAAACCTGAATTTGAAGAAGATCAGATTCCTTAAATCTGTTCTTCTTGAAACTAAAAATGCCAGCGAAATGCTGGCATTTTTGTATGGGTATCAAAGCAAATCCAAACTTAAACAGACGTTTATCATCCATATTTTCACATACAGTTGCACTGAATTATCCTTTTATTAAGGGATAATCATAATCTCCCCACTTACTGGTTTGAATGCCTAAACCGTGTAAACCTTCAATCAGTTTTACCGCAGCCCGAACCCCATCAATAATCGGAATGCCAAGCTCTAGACTGACCTGATCTGCCATCTCGGCCATGCCGCCACAGCCCAATACAATTGCACCAATCCCATCATGTATTTTAGCTTGCTGGCAACTCTCTAATAATTTTTCATATGCCGCTTGCTTATCATGTTCCAATGCCAATACAGGTAGATCTATGCATCGAATCTGTGCGCATTTTCGTTCAAATCCATATTGATGCAATAAATGTTCAGCAATAATTTTGGTTCGGGCTAAGGTAGTCACAATCGAAAATTTTGTTGCCACCAAACTGGCCATATGAAATGCTGCTTCGGCAATACCAATCACAGGCGCCTGAGCCAATTCTCTAGCCGCATGCAAGGCTGGATCACCAAAGCAGGCGATAATATGCCCATCGACCTGTTGTGCTTTCCCTTGTTGAATTAACTCCAGCACTCCAATGGCAGACATTGCCTCATCATAATGTCCTTCAATTGAAGGAACACCATTCTTTGGAGACTGGGCTATAATTTCGGTATCTGCCGCGGCCACCCGACTTGCAGCCTCAGCAATCGATGCGGTCATTTCGACACAGGTATTTGGATTAATGATCTGAATTCGAGTCGCGTTTCTCATTTCTGCACATTTTTAATTCAAAAAATAAGATTGATCATATTTCAATCCAACTGGTCTGAACAGTTAAAATCTAAAATTAAATATTTAAACAAATATAATCAATAAATTAATAACAAATTTAAACCAATAAAAAGAAGTTGGCTTAATTTCTGCATAACTGGTCTGAACAGTTGTTTATCTTGAAGACCCGTCATGAGCGATAACCCGAACTATAGTCCTAAACTCTCCAATGAAGACCTCATCCCTGCGCAACAAAATTGGACGTGGTATAACATCTTTTCCTTTTGGATGTCCGATGTGCATAGTATGGGTGGCTATGTGGTCGCAGCGAGCTTATTTTCACTCGGTCTTGCCAGTTGGCAAGTTCTGCTTGCCTTACTCATTGGTATCGTGATCGTCCAAGTTGCGGCGAACTTGGTCGCAAAACCCAGTCAAATTTCAGGGGTTCCCTATGCCGTCATCTCTCGCCAAGCCTTCGGGATTTATGGGGCCTATATTCCTGCCTTAATTCGCGGCCTGATTGCAGTTTCATGGTACGGCATTCAAACCTGGTTGGCATCCAATGCCCTGATGATGATTCTACTTAAGTTCTATCCAGCCTTACACCCGCTTACACTGACAGAGTTTGCAGGTCTAAGTACGATTGGCTGGATCTGTTTTGGTTTTATTTGGGCGATACAAGCATTGGTTTTCTGGAAAGGCATGGACACCATCAAGGTCTTCATCGATTGGGCAGGTCCAATGGTCTATGTGGTGATGTTAGCGCTGGCATTATGGTTGGTGTGGAAAGCGGGTTGGCATAATATTTCCTTTAATCTCAGTGATAAACAGCTCAGCGTCAATCAGCAGATCATGCAAACTATTGTGGCCATTGCATTGGTGGTGTCTTATTTCTCTGGTCCCTTACTCAACTTTGGTGATTTCTCCCGTTATGGCAAAGATATGCAACAGGTTAAAAAAGGGAACTTTTGGGGACTGCCGTTTAACTTTATTTTCTTTGCCATCATTGTGGTGATGATTGTTTCAGGTACCTTTAGTGTTTTTGGAAAAATGGTACATGATCCACTCGAAACGGTTGCCATGATCGATAACGGATTGGTGGTGGTGCTCGGTTTATTGACGGTATTAACCGCGACCATTGGCATTAATATTGTGGCGAATTTTGTTTCGGCAGGTTTTGACTTCTCTAATCTCGCGCCTCGTTTTCTTAATTTTCGCAGAGCAGGCATGATTGCAGCGATCGGTTCCATCTTTATCACCCCATGGAATTTATTTAATTCCCCAGAACTGATTCACTATACCCTTGATACTTTAGCGGCTTTTATCGGTCCACTGTTTGGTATTCTACTTGCTGACTTTTATCTGATTAACAAACAAAAAGTACGGGTCGATGACTTATTCAGCGATCAACCCTCTGCAGCCTATTACTATCAAAAAGGCATCAATAAAAAAGCGGTGATGAGCTTAGTGGCAGCAGTCAGTATCGGCCTGCTGTTGGTTCTTATTCCGAGTTTTCAGTTTTTGGCACCCTTCAACTGGTTTATTGGGGTGATTCTTGGCAGCAGTTTTTACTATAGCCTCTCTCGGGAAAGTGTCGTTATAAAAGCAAAAAGTATCCGTCATCAACAAAACTTGAATCTTCCTCAAAACCATCAATGACTGTATTGATGGTGGTTGTTCTCTAATGCTGAATGATCTGAATGCGTGGAAACTGGAAACCACGACACGATGGCTCTGCCCGCCATGCCACGGTCAGTACCATCTTCTGATTGAGAATAAAATGTTGATAGGCAAAGTGACCGATTAAGGGGTGAGAACACATACCCCCATGATTGAATGGATGCACCTGCGTATTCAAACTATTCAGGTCTAAACGAATACCAAGGCCTGACGCTTTCAATACCGCCTCTTTTGTGGTCCAGACCCGCAGCCAATACTCTGGGTCCTGATCTTGCTGCAGCCAAGTTTGGTATTCTTCGGTATGAAAAGCATGTTTTGCCAAGGCATCAAAACGCACTTTACGATCCAATTCTTCGACATCAATCCCAAGATCTTTGACCCGTTCACTCATCGCCAAGGCATAATATTGCTGGCTATGGGTATGGTTAAAATGTAATGCATGCGAACTTAGAAAGGGCTTACCATGTTCATGTTTGGAAAAACTGAGCGCAGCAACATCACTTTGCAGTCGTTGCGCCAACAGATGATTACGATAGTCCCTGATCTGCTGTTTTTTATAATGGTTAAAGCTGCTTAAATCAGCAAAATCGGTTTTGGGCTTTTCAACCAGTTGTGCCAATGCCTGAACATGGATTTCAATTTCACGTAGCGTCATTGGCTTAACCTGATCAAATCACTTAAAACTTCACAATATCGCCTTTCAGTGCAACGCTCGCCACTGCCATACCTTTATAGCATTGATAAGTGGTCGAATTTTGTGATTCATTCTTTTTAAAATAACTCACGATATTGGTCACTGCATTGGCACCACGCGCTTTTGCTGCTTTGTCTAACTGGATTAATGCCGAACGAAGCACCCAATCACATGACTTTTCAGCTGACTTACCAAAACCATTGGTTTTCTGATTGGTGACGATATCTTGTTCTAATACTTTTCCACCTGATTTAGTACCTTTAAGATAAAACTTTACTGTTCCATCTAGCGTTCCATCAGCAACTGCACGGTCTACCGCCGCTTTAAAATCCAGATTATGCACGGTATCCGCAGCTTGAACAGATGAAGCAAAACCAGTCGTTAATACAGTTGCTAAGAATAATTGTTTGATTGACATTATGATGCCCCTTGCTTGTTATGTTGTTCGTTTAAAAATCAGTGAGGTGTTAATCCCACCAAAAGCGAAGTTATTGCTCATCATGATATTGATCTCACTCGCTCTCACTTGCTGGGTAATATAATCTAAATCACCACATTGTGGATCAATTTCATCCAGATTCAACGTTGGAATCAATTGTCCTCGCTGCATCATTTCTATACCCAACCAAGCTTCAATTGCCCCACACGCCCCCAAGGTATGCCCAAAATAGCTTTTTAATGAGCTAATCGGTTTACGCCCTAAAATTCTTGCCGTAGCTAGGCTTTCAGCAATATCACCTTGATCGGTTGAAGTGCCATGCGCATTGACATAATCAATCTGGCTGGCATCCAGTTGGGCATCTTTCAATGCCATTTGCATGCATTGCCCCATCCGCTCACTATCAGGCTTGGTCACATGCTGCCCATCGGTATTGCTCGCATAGCCAATGATCTCCGCGTAAATGGTGGCGCCGCGCTGCTTGGCATGTTCATATTCTTCGAGAATCAAACAACCAGCGCCCTCGCCAATCACCAAGCCGTCTCGTCGTGTATCAAACGGTCGTGGTGATTTTTCAGGATGATCATTCATCCCACTGGTCGCCAATAAAACATCAAAAACGGCGGCACCTGCGGCACTCAGCTCTTCCGCCCCACCGGCCAACATCAGGGTTTGTTTACCGTATTTAATCGCTTCATAGGCCTGACCAATCGCCATTGAACCTGAGGTGCATGCACTCGAGGTTGGCAAGGTGAGCCCTTTCAGACCGAAATAAACGGTCATGTTCACAGCACTGGTATGTGACATCATGCGGATATAGGTGGTGGCATTGATCTTACTCATGTCTTGATCAATCAGCATATTGCCAAACTCGCGCACCGCATCCACACTGCCAGCAGATGAGCCAAAGGCCACGCCGGCTTCACCGCTATTTAATATCTCATGACCGATTAAGCCTGCATCTTGCAAGGCATTCTCAGCACTGATAACTGACATTAATGCGACACGCCCCATGCCTCGTGTCACTTTGCGATTAAAATGCTTGGCGACTTGAAAACCTGTCACTGGGCCTGCAAGCTTGGTTCTTAAATCTGGATATTGCTCCCACTCGGACATATAGCAAATACCGCTTTTACCCGCATGAAATTGGGCAAAGATGTCATCCGCATTTTCACCCAGCGAGGTAATTCCTGCCATGCCTGTAACCACAACACGCTTCATCAAATCAGTCCTCCATTGACCGAAATCACCTGACGGGTAATATAAGAGGCTTCATCAGAACAGAGAAATTTCACCACAGCCGCCACTTCATCCACCTGCCCCATGCGCTGCATTGGAATCATTTTTAATGCATGCTCTTTGACTTCATCGGTGACCATTTCCGTTTCAATCAGGCCAGGTGCCACACAGTTCACCGTGATTTTGCGCTTGGCCAACTCCAAAGCCAATGCCTTGGTTGCCCCAATCAAGCCTGCTTTTGCTGCACTATAATTCACCTGTCCACGATTACCCATAATGCCTGAGACCGAAGAAAGCGTCACGACTCGCCCACCTTTGCGTAGGTGAATCATCGGCATGATCAAGGGTTTAAGCACATTATAAAAACCGTCTAAAGAGGTCGAAATGACCTCATCCCAATCCTGATCTGTCAATGCAGGGAAAGCACCGTCATGGGTGAGACCTGCATTCAGTACCACGCCATAGAAAGCGCCATGCTGTTCAACATCTTGCTCTAATAAACTTTTGACATACTCACGTTCATTCACATCAAATAATAAATAATGGCTGTTTTGCCCAAGCTTTTGAATCTGCTCAACCACCTGAGCTGCCTCAGCCTCACGTGAACGGGCGTGAATGGTCACGTCAAAACCCGCCTGAGCCAATTGTAATGCGATTGCTTTACCAATGCCACGGCTTGAACCCGTGACCAATATTCTTCTACTCATTGTTGTTCCTAAAACTATAATGCCAATGTCGATTGATCAGTCGGTTCATAAACACTGAGTAAGGCACTGATCACCTGCTCAGCACCATCAATCTCGCAAGAAAACTGCCCCAGGCCTTCATGCAGATATTGCTGCTCGACCCGAATTCTTAAGGTCTGTCCAAGCGCAAAATACGCAAAGGGTAACTGCAGCTTGCGTGTTCCCAACAAAAACCCCACTTTTGGTGCTTGCTGTAATTGTTGCCCCATCCAACCTGAATAGGCACTAATGGTTTGCGCCATAATTTCAATACTTGCCCATGTAGGTAAACCCACTGCCTCGCAGAACATTAATTCAGGACGAATGGTCAATTCGGCAATCGCATAACCGTCTTTGACTTCGAGCAAATGATCAATAAAGACCATAGGTTGTTGATGTGGAATATATTCAATCGCATCTAATTTCATTTAGTGCTGCACCCCAAATAACAAGCTGATATTGCTGCCACCAAAGGCAAAAGAATTACTCAACACATAACGAATATTCTCGGTCTGCCGAGCATCTGTGACATAGTTTTGATCCGCCAACTCAGGATCAATCTCAACCTGTTGATGCAAAGGCAAGCCGCTTTGATCTTTTAACAGTTGAGTACAGATAAAAGCTTCTATCGCACCCGCCGCTCCCAAACAATGTCCAGTTTTATGCTTGGTGCTACTTAAGGGCACATTCAAGCCTTGAAAGACTTGTCGAACAGCCTTGATTTCCATCGCATCATTTTGCGGTGTGGCAGTTCCATGCAAATTGATATACCCCACCTCTTGCGCTGTTATCGCTGCACTGTCCAAGGCGCGCTGCATCGCGGTCGCTGCACCTAGACCTTCAGGATGCGGCGCAGAAATATGCCATGCATCCATCGATTCACCCACACCATATAACATGATCGGTGCGGAGGCTTTGGTCAGTAAAAATAAAGCCGCGGCTTCGCCAATATTAATACCATCACGATTGATACCGCAGGGTTGGCAAATATCTGCCGATAAACTTTCCAAACTGTTAAAACCATTTAAGGTCAGTTGGCATAAGGTATCCACCCCACCGACCAATACGGCATCAGCTAAGTCCGCCTGAATTAAACGTTGCCCTGCGGCAAAGGCTTTGGCGCTGGAAGAACAGGCTGTCGAAATGGTATAAGCAGCGCCCTGCCAGTCTAGATAATGTTGCAGAGCTTTTGCCAGACAACCCATTTCTTGCGGTTGATGCATAATTTCAATGGCAGCATTCCCATCAAAATACTGTTTCAGTAACAGCTCACTGTCGGATATTCCCGAAGTCGAGGTACCCATTACAATACTTAAACGAGTTGGATCAATGCTGGCAATCTGCTGTTGAAGTTCTGTCTCAATTTTTTGCAGCGCAGTCAAAGCAAAGCGCAGATTCCGCGAGTCAAATCGACTTAGCGATTCAGGCACAGTCTCAATCAATGCCTCTGCATAGCGTCCAACCCAAACAGCGCGATCCGCTAAAAAACCTGCTTCCCGTGTCAGGGTATTGTCAGGAGTCGCTAAACCTTCACGGATGTGCTGAATATCCTGACCTAATGCGGATAACCCGACACTGAGGGGAATACCGACTGCTTGCAACTGAGATAAAGATTGACTCATGGCTGCACTCCTTGCTCAGATTGATCACCATTCAAGGTATTTTCAATCGGGCTCAAGGTCATGCGATACGGTACCTGTAGATTATCAAGCTCAATGCTATTGTCTTGAGTTTGAATTGCTAGTACAGCCTTTTCAGCAATAAAAACTTGCTGTTGCGTTGCAGATTGTTGTACCTGAACAGACTGTTGTCCTAACTGAGCAAAATGAGGATAGGTCGCAAATAACAGATCTCGAACCACAAACTCAAAAGGCAGTAAACGCATCTGATCAATGCGTTGCTGTACTTTGACCTGCTGCCCATCAAACTGTAATTGGAACAAAGGCTGTCCGGTTAAACCCAAAGCAAGCAGACTGAGTTGCTGACCTTGCTGCTGTTGATACAGTAAGAAGCTAAAGCTTTTATCCTTCCACTGCACTTCAACTTGATCTTGTCGTTGATATTGCTGTGCTGGCCAATGACTGCTTTTTAGTCCCTGTGCATGGGGCGTCAGTTGACAGCCACTCAACAGCAACATGCTACAGCATAATATGTTGATCCAGATCCGTTGCATATTAAACCTCTAAGGCTTTCTCTTGCGCGACGCCTTCACGGCAGTACTCGGCCAAGGTGCTTAAACGGCGTTTGGCATTTTTATGAATCGGATTTTGATCATCCCATGCATAACCAGCCAGTAATGATGAAACCATCCGACGAATGTTGTCATTTTGATTACTTGCGAATACCACATCCTGAAACTCGCCTTCGTACCAAGACTCGACATAAGCACGAAACACTTTAATCCCTTTACGCAGCGGTAATTCGTACTCCTGCATCCAATCCACCTGTTCACCTTGCAACACTCGATCAACTAAAGGAATTGCCAGACTGGAAGATTTTAATGCAATGGTCACTCCCGATGAAAATACAGGGTCGAGAAACTCTCCTGCATTGCCGAGCAAGGCATAATTCCGACCAGCCAAATGTTTGACGTTTGCCGAATAACCAACCAAGGTACGTACAGGCGTATCAAATTTCGCCTGTGCTAAGACCTCAGATAACGCAGCATCATCAGCTAGAATCCGTTTCAATAACAAATCTGGTTCATTCTGAGCGGCATCTTCAACCTGATAATGATCAAAGAAATCCTGCTCTGCCACCACACCAAAGGAAGCACGACCATCGGCAAAAGGAATCAGCCAATACCAAGCACGACGGTCTTTTTCATGTACGGTAATTAAAATTTTGTCACGGTCAAAATCAGCACGATCGCCAACCCCATCTTCAATATGGGTAAACAAGGCACGACGCACTGGGAAATTGGATGGGCTTTCTAAATCTAGAAACTTCGGTAAGATACGGCCAAAACCACTGGCATCCAATAAAAACTTGGCTTGAATCTGATAGCGCTGCTGTGCCTCATCTAGCACGGTTAAAACTGGGTGTTCCACCTCAACATCGATCGCAACAACTTCATGTCCAAAACGAATATCTGCGCCGTATTGCTGCGCTTGTTGAGCCAGTAAGTGATCGAAATCAGCTCGGCGAACTTGCCAAGTGGTGCCAGGCCCCGCACTGAATTTTTCAGTAAAATCATAATGGCTACGTTTTTCACCACACAAAAATGCCGCGCCATTTTTAAACTGGAATGCGCGGGATTGAACATGTTCCCGTACGGTTTCTAATAAGCCCGCTTCTTCCAAAAACACCATGCACTGCGGTAATAAAGATTCACCAATTGAAAAGCGTGGAAAATATTGTTTTTCAATCACCGTGACCGCATAACCTTTTTGACGAAGCAAGGCTGCGGCTGAACTGCCAGAAGGTCCAGCACCAATAATTACCACATCGGCTGTTTGTATCATCATTGCCCCCAAAAAATTAAAATTTTTAATGCTCTTCTAAATTCACAATATGGTGCTGATCAGCTGGTGTAAGCAAAGTTGCATAAACAAATGAAAAGATCACACCCAATAAAACGGTTAGACCGAAGCAATGAATCGCATAAGTATGACTCAATGATAAGAGTCCAAAGCCCAATAAGGTCGACATCATACACAAAAACAGCGCCATGCCAACCACCTGTGGATGGTCATGTCCATGCCGATAGAAAATCGCATAATCCACACCAATCCCAATGATCAAGAAGGTTCCCATAATACTGAACAAGTTAATTTCCACACCCAACCATGCCTGTACCGCAAAGGTACTGATCAGCGCCAAAGTCACAGGCAAAACCAGCGGCATAATCGAACGCCTGCCATAGACCAAGCCCAAACCCAGCGCCAATCCCAATAAGGCATAGATCAATAAATGCTGCGCTTGCTGACGATGCTGTGCAAACGCACTAGACAGTGTGCTGACGGGTTGTTGGAAATCAATCTGTGCGGATTCCAATTGCTTTAATCGCTGCGCCTGCTTCACCCCACGAACCATAACCAGACGCTCGGTAGGACTGAGCTGTAAAAATGCCAAGGGATGTTGTTGAAACACCTGTGCTGTGAGTAAAGGTTGCTGCTGCAATTGTTGTTGCCATTGCAGTAGATCCGCAAAATTTAAACCCATGCTTTCCGCATACTTTTTCAATGCGGTTGCAGGAATCTGCTGAAGTAGTTGCACATTTTGTTGCTGCTGGGCCAAAGGCGGAATCCATTGTCCCAAAGCTTGAAAACCGTCAATCTGCCCCTGAGTTTGCAATTGCTGCAATTGATCAATCAATTGTGCTTCATGCTGCTCAAGCTCAGCACTGGAGTGTGCACGCACAACAAAATAATCACTGCTTTGCTGCTGGGCAAACAAGGAACGAATATATTGATCTTCCTGTTTCAGCTTGGCATCCATACTTTGCAAGTTTCGAATATCATCATTGGATTGCAGAGCAAATAGGCTGCCTCCTCCAATCAGCAAGATACTCAAAATAAAGCCATAGCGTAGTTTTTGATGTTGCTGAAACCATTGTCTGGCCATTCCAATCCAAGCTAAGCGTCGAATTGCAGCTTGTGCATTCAGCGGAGCTAAGCGCGGTAGGAGCAATACACTGGTGATCCAAGCAGCGACCAAACCGACAATTGAAAATACCGCAATTTGCCTAAAGGCAGGAAACGGCGTAAAGCTCAGAAAAATATAGGCCACAACCGTGGTCATTAAGCCCATAAATAAGCTTGGCAGCAACGGTCTAAGAATCCTAAATCCATCCAGTTTACGATGCTGCGATTGCATTGCCATAAAATAGAAAGAGAAATCGACACACACCCCAATCAGGCTGGCGCCAAAAACCAAGGTCATCAGATGGATTTCACCAAACACCAGATGTGTCACCGCAAATGCCAATAAGCTCCCCGTCGACACTGCGATAAATTCAGTAATGAGCGGTCGGAATGAACGGAAGCCAAACCAGACCAACAGGATTAAGCCCAAGGTCGAACCGAGGCCAATGGTTGAGATTTCCTGCTTGGCCGACTGGGTTCCATAATTAGAAAATAAAATGGTCCCCGTCCAATGCGATTGAACCTGCAATTTATTCAGCTCAGGCTGCAACTGTTCAATCCAAGCGCTGACCTGTTCCTGATAATCAATGTTATAAGGACTCTGTTTTAATTGCAGAACCAATAAGCGTGAGGTCTTTTGCTCATCATGAATGGTTGCAAAACCATCTTCCAGCTCAACATTGCTTGAAAGCTGATTGGCCACACTCAACATATAGCGTGGAAACAGCAATAAAGGGTCTTGCTGTAGTGAGGTCGCGGTAATCGGCATCCCGACACTCATTAACTGCATCAGGCTTTGTTCGGTCAGTGCCTCATAATCCTGCTGTTGCAAAAACTGTCGGTCTTGTTGATTCAGCAAACCTGCCCGATGTTGATATAGCTGTTTGGAAAACTGTGCTAAATCCAACTGTGGTCGAAGCGGTTGCCACAGGTCACTGTGTAGTAACTTCTGTTGAAACAACTGAGTGGCTTGCGCTAAGGCCTGTTGATCCTGACTTTCTAAAACAACAAAGACTTTTTCATTGAGCTGATCACTCATATATTGCTGTGTTTTAGCAAGCTCAGGATTTTTTTGCGTTTCAGGCAGCAAAGCAAAAATATTGGTCTGGATATGGATCTCTTTTTTGACCCATGCCACTGCCAGCGCAAGTCCAACAATGGTTAAAAGAACTAACCAGATGGCAGTAAATTTATTTTGCCAATTGGAAAAGCGCATCTTCAGCAGCCGTCAGTTGATTCGGTTGAGTGGTTTGATTACGGAATAAAATCGTGGTGCTATTATTGGCCTGTTCTTGAATCACAATCTTATTCACATACTGTTGTCCTTGCGCATCAATTCTCAGGAACAACTTTTTAAATAGCGCTGATTTAGGTGTTAACGCGATATTCCATCCTGTCGGGCTGTAATTGGCGGATAACACATTAAAATTCTTCGCCAAGGCTTTATCATCACCCGACATCAGTTGCAAAAATAAGGTCGCAACCGAACTATAAGGCGATTGGTCAATCTGGATCTGGCTATAGGTTCGTTGTGTTTTCTGGATGAGTTTCTTTTGGGTTACGATCAAACCTGCTTGCACAGGTCGTTTAATTTGCCAAAGTATACCATTTGATTTCGCAAAGGTCAGTGTGCCATTGGAAACAAAAGTCTTGTTTAAACTTGCCAACTTTTTTTGCTGTTCAAAATCGGCGCGAATGAGTTCACTTTTAGCAAGCTGATTAAAAATTGTCGAGACCTGATCCGCATGTGCCGATACGGAAACACTCAAACTAAACAATACACTAACAACACTGAGTAATAACCAGCAAGCACGCTGTTGCATCAATGCAACAAGGCGATTGAGATTCAAAAAACCAGAATTAACCATGCGGGTGCTCCTTAAACGCATCCCATGCATTTAAACAATCCAATAAAATTTGCGGTGACTGGAAACACATTTCTCGGGTCTCCATATTCACAGCCACTTGCGTGGTATAGCCTTTGGTTAAACGTCGTCCAGTGTTCGCATCAAGAATCAGATATTCAATTTTTAAACGGTTTTCCCATTCTTTTAAAATCGCACGAACTTTAATTTTCTGTTCAAACTCAATCCCCTGCACATAACGCACATGGCTTTCAATCACAGGCCACGCATAGCCCGATGCTCTCATCTGGTTATAGTTATAATTAAACTGTTCCAATAACTTACAACGTGCAATTTCGAAATACTTTAAATAATGCCCATGCCAGACCACATTCATGGTATCCACATCATGAAACGGGATTTCAATGATTACATCTGCCTGCATCTGTCGCTCCTAGACCTGTTGTTGGAATTGATTGAACAATTCAAAGTTGTCGAAACGATCAATAATCTGTTGTAGTTCAGTTTGTAAAGGACGATCTTCTTGCAGTAGTGCAAAACTTTGTAAGGTCCACTCAACAAAAGCTTTTAAAGGCGGGCTTAGTTGAGATTCAACACCTTTCAAATGCACGGCCTGTACACTGGCACAGCATAAGGCCGCCAAAACCTGCTGCGTCAAGGTAATGACCCGAGTCGCATCTCGGGCGGCAATGGTCCCCATACTGACTTTGTCTTGGTTATGGCATTCGGTCGAGCGTGAGAAAATAGACGCGGCCAAGGTATGCTTCAAGGCTTCAGCGGTCCAAGCCGAAACCCCAATTTGTACCGCTTTAAAACCATGATTCAAAGGCAGGCGCTCGGCACTGGCACCCGTTAAATTGCGTGCTAAGCCATGATTCATTTTATGGTCGACCAGCTGTGCAATTTGTCGGTCCATCAAGTCGGCAATATTGGCGATCATAATCTTCAAACTGTCCATAGCTTGCGCAATATGCCCGCCATAGAAATGCCCGCCATGCAGCACCCGTAAATTCACAGGATCAATCAGCGGATTATCATTGCTGGAATTTAATTCATTTTCGATAAATTGACGCAACCATGTTTTTGAATCTTCAAACACACCAATAATATGCGGCGCACAGCGTAAAGAATAACGATCTTGTAAACGTGGACTTTGGTGTGCTGTCTGCACTTCACTGTTTAGCCATTCACGTAATTGCTGGGCAATATGTTGCTGACCTTGATGCGGTTTTTGGGCAAATAAGACTTCATCAAAATGACTTGGATTACCTTCTAAGGCCAACACATTCAAAGCGGTAATCAAGGTACTGGCCAATGCCACCTGCTCTGCTTTTTTATAGTTTAAGCAGGCAATCGCCGTCATCACCGCGGTACCATTCATCAGTGCCAAGCCTTCTTTAGGGCGTAACACCAAGGCGTCCAAGCCTTGCTCTGCATAGACTTGTGCAATCGGCACAATCTTGCCTTGTGCATAGACATCACGCTCACCAACCAAAGCACCTGCAATATAGGACAGAGGCGTCAGATCACCACTTGCCCCGACAGAGCCTTCCGATGGAATCACTGGAATAATGTTTTCATTCAGCATCCAGACCAGACGCTCCAGCAAGGCCAAAGACACCCCCGAATAACCTCGTGCAAGTGAACAAAGACGAGTCACCACTACCGCACGGGCAGTGATCAAATCCAGATTTTCACCGAGACCGCAGCCATGAAAACGAGACAGATGCAAAGGCAATTCATTGACTTGATGCATCGGAATTTCAACCAGACATGAATCCCCATAGCCTGTGGTAACGCCGTAGATCACGCCTTCATCCAGCAACAACTGATCCAGAAAATCTGCACCGCGCTGAATCAATTCACGCCAAGCTGTTGCTGTCGGTAAAGCCACTTGACGCTGTTGTCGAGCAACCGCCACCACATCTTCAATACTGAGTGGCTGCTCGCCGACAATCAGAACCGGCTTGAGCATTGCTTCACTTTGACTTGCATTCACGTTATTTTGTCCAAAACTGATAAAAATTAAACCATTGATACGGTGCCCGTAAGCAATGTTGTTCTAATACGGCGACATAGGATTGGGTGATCTGCTGCATGCTGCTTAATCGGGTTTTACGCGGTAAATCCACTTGCTTGGCAATCGCATGAATATGCACCTGAAACTTCTGCTGGACGCGATAACAAAATACGGCTAGCACCGGAACTTTGAGTAAATTGGCCAAAATCCATGCCCCTTGTGGTAATGCAGCCTCATGTCCCAAAAACTGGATGCTTTGCACTCGATCCGACTGCACAGGAATCCGATCCGCCGCCACGATCACCCACTCCCCCTGCTCCATCTTTTCCTGTAACAGCATCGCTGTTTCAATGCCAAGTTCATCTACTGCAATTAAATTGACATCAGCCTTATCATTAATTTTTTTTAAAAACTGATTAAATTGTGAGGCATGCTTTTGATACACCAGTACATTAATTTTTTGTGGGTGCTCTGACTTTAGCGCCCGCAGTAGCTCAATATTGCCAAAGTGCGACACCACAATAATCGCGCCTTTTTGGTAGTGTTGCTGGAAGTGCTGATGCCCAAACAATTGCAGTTTTTGCTCAGGAATATGCCCTAACCAGCCCTCAATTTTATCCAGAATACACTCACCAAACTGCATGAAATGCGTATAGCTATTCATCCAGTTCGGCATTGCTGTAAACGGTGACTGAGACCCTGCAAATTGATGCAAACGCTGTAAATATTGTAAAGAAGCCTGTCGAGCTGTTACCGCAAACAGCCAATACCACATAATAATAAAATACAGTACCACACGGCATAACCAACGTCCGCCACAGCGATAAAATCCAAGCATCAGCATCAGCGGCAACAGTCCGCCTCGTTCCTTAATTTGATGCCATGTATCCTGCGAAGTTTGCGGTATCGTCATCAGTCCGCCTTAAACTTATGCCAAATCAGTTTTGGAAAGCGCAGCAGCATCCCTGCAAATAATCGAGCATGTGCCTGACTTAAGCCTAGATTATCACGCCACACATTAAAATGTGACACACCATGTTCAGGATAAATTACCCGTGTAGGCACATTCACAAAAGGGGTATCTTCCCATTTTAAGCGGACCAAAATTTCACTATCAAAACCCATTCGAGGTTGGAATTGAGCAGCATTGAGTACAGCTATCGTTTTCGCCAAGGGATAGACCCGGAAACCGCACATACTGTCTTTAATTTCGAAAGACAAGCTGTTTAACCAGACCCAGAAATGCGTGACATAACGTCCATACAGACGCTTTTTCGGCACTGAATCATCAAAGATCGGCTGTCCAATCACCATCGCTTGGGGATGTTGCTGCGACTGTTCGATAAATTTCGGCACATCTTCCCAGCAATGCTGACCATCCGCATCTAGTTGCAGTGCATGTGTCATTCCTAACTGGAAAGCATGTTGCAGCCCAGTCATGACCGCTTGCCCCTTGCCTTGGTTGGTCTGATGTTCCACTAGATCAACCAATGGATGCTGTTGTGCCAGTTGATGCAGAATCGCCGTACATTCGGCATCACTGCCATCATTGATGAGAATAATCGGACATTGAAATTGTTCCAGATACTCAACAAGATCAGCAAGATAGTGCGGATGATTATACACAGGAATAACAATGCCATAGTTCAACATCAGCGGACTCCTAAACCTGTTCAAGCGCAAACAATAAGCGCCCTGAAGCCAAGACCTGTTGCTCTGAGGTGATTTCAAAGCTGATTTTATGTAATTTACGACTTAATTTTAATTGCACCACCGCATAAGGACGAATCAGGTTTTGAAACTTCAATTGCTCAAACCCCTGACACCACTGTAAATCAGACCAACTATTCTTGGCAAACTGCTGAATAAAGCCAATTTGTCCCACACCTGGATAAATCGGTTGGGTTGGAAAATGCCCCTTAAAACATTCCAGTTCAGCAGGAAATTCAAGGCTGAAATATTGCTCATCCTGTTGTTGCCATTGAGATAACACGACAGGCTGTAACATCGGGCTAAATAATGCTTTTAAATAATTTTTATCGCGTTTTGACTGGGTATTTTGCGGAATCTGGCTCAAAAAACGCCACTGTCGCGGAATGGCAATGCTTTCCAGCTGAAACTGTAACTGCTGCTTCAACTGTTTGACAAAAACGGCTTTACCTATCGTCATTAATTGCTGTTGAGCCTCGACACTGAGCACCACAATCGCTGCCAGAATTTGACGATGCTGATGTTCAAGTAAGAGTGTGTGGCTTTGCTCTACTTCCAGCAAAGTATTCAAACTGTGTTCAATCGCATCCAGACTCAAGCGCTTTTCTTCCAACTTGATAATACGGTCCAAGCGACCTAAAAGTTTGAATTGCTTATTGTCAATCTTAATCCACTCTGCAGCATCACCTGTGATGATCCAGCCAGACTCGCCCGCATGGTTACTTTGCACCATGAGTTGGGTGTTTGCAGCAATCTGAATCTCAACATTATTAAAAGCTGTCCATGCCGCATCATCATATTGACGATGTGCAATGCCTCCGGTTTCTGAGCTCCCGAGTACTTCAACAATCGGAACATTCAAATGTGGTCGGACACCTGCATCTAATTTGCCACCCGAACTGAACACTAGTTCACACTGCTGCAAGACCAGATCCTGCGCCCAGCGTTTCAATAAAGCAGGACTGGAAATCAGATAGTTGCTCCACCCTTGTTGGGCTAAACGCTGTTGAGCCTGAATGACATCTTCAGGAAAAGCCAATTGCGGATTAAAAAAATGGCGTCCTGTTGCGAGTGGTAAAAGCAGTTTGAACAGTAATCCATAAATATGCTGGTGACTGACTGTTGCAATAGCAACGCTTTTCTGCTTGAACTGAAAACTACTGGCTAAGCCAATCACTTCATTGAGCAGTTGCTTCAAAGTACGTTCAATCTTTTTCGGTTCACCAGTTGAACCTGAGGTAAAGAATATGATCTCAGCCTGATTTAAAAAATCATCATCTTGTATACGAATCAGTTGCGAAAAGCTTTCGTCTACATTCACAGTCGCAGCAACAGGTTGACGGCTCAGAAAGTAAATCTGTTGCTGGGCCAATTGTTGTTCTAAATCTCGAACACGATTGGGAGGTAAAATGATTTTTTTATTGGCCAATAAGCCTGCAAAAAATAATAGCAAAAACTGGTAACTATCTTGTTCCCACAATGCCCAAGTCTCTTGGCTCAATCCCCTGATTGCGGCGGCTTGTTCAGCGACGTCTTGCCAAAAATCGGCATAAGAAATTGTTTTTAATTCAGAGCTAATACACAACGCATTCGCTGAATCAGCATCATTATAAAAAGAAATAGGCATAATATTTTAAGGGGCCGTTTGATTTAAACGTTGATGTTTTTTTCGCAAGATGTACTCACCGAGAAATAAGATTCCCATCAATAGGTAAGACACAAAGCCGTTATAAATGATCCAATATTTCATGGGTGCAAATACCGTTGCCAGTGCAATCATGGCATTTATTGCAAAGAAGAAGCACCAAACCACAGTGACTTTCCGTGTCCATACTACACCAGAGGCTGGCAGATCAGGCTCAACCAGACGCGCAAAACGCTCAATCATGGACGGTGGTCGATACAGTGTCAGTGCAAAAATGATCAACGCACCAAGACTCATACCCACAGGATAAAGCTTGAGCCAAGCATGATCTTTTAAAATCAGGCTCAATCCACCACAAATAATGGCTAAACCAGTCAGTGGTAACATCAAATCTCTTTTGGCGCTCAGCAAGCGACTCACACCCAAAACGATCAGTAAAATACTGACCCAGATGAACTGTCCATGCGACAGGCTCCATCCAACAATAAAGGGGTACAACACAAAAAAAGTGATCAATCCCCCTCTAATGAGATGTCTCATTCAGCGGTCATGTTCTGAATGACAGCAACAACATCTTGTACGGTTCTGACTGCTTTAAAATCTTCAGGCTTGACTTGTTTACCAGTCAGTTCTTTAATTTTAACCACCAGATCGACAGCATCAATACTGTCTACATCGAGATCTTCATATAAATTGGAATCAAGTTGGATATCATCAGGTTCAATTTCGAATAAATCCTGCATCCACTCTCTTAACTTTGCCAGCACCTGTTCTTGAGTTAACATTGATCTACTCCTTAACCTGCTTGCTGAGCTTCAACCAAAGCCACTAAACTTTGAACTGATTTAAAATGTTGTTTGGTTTCATCTGATTCTGCATTCAAATGAATGTTATAGCGTTTTTTCAATGCCAAGCCCAACTCGAGCGCATCAATTGAGTCTAAGCCCAAACCCTCACCAAACAATGGTGCTTCAGTTTCAATATCACTGATGCCAATATCCTCAAGCGCGAGAACATCAATAATCATTTGCTTTAATTCATCAGCAAGATTGCTCATTTTTCGATAACTCATTATTAAAAATTTGATAAAAACCTTGATTCAACTGACGCACCTGTTTCGGTGATACGTCTGAATCTGCCAAGATATCTTGGACTTCAATTGCATCCAGTACCTTAATCTCGATATGAAAAGGCTGTGCGGGCACATGATACCATTTTTCATTTTTGGTTAAGGTCGAGGGTGTACATCTAATCAAAACTGGACGTACCGGCACATTGGCACGAATCGCAATATTTGCAGCGCCGCGTTGGAACTCATTCAGACATTCGCCTTTTTCGGTTCGCGTTCCTTCAGGAAAAATCAGTAATGAAGCTGCACCTTGCTGTTTTAATCGAAGCACACAGTCTTCAATAAACTGCTGCGAACCCGCATTTAAAATATAACCCGCACTACGTACTGGACCACGAGTAAACGGATTTGACCAAAGCGATTGCTTCACCACACAATTGGCCTGCTGCATCAATCCAATCATCACCACCACATCAATCAAGGTCGGATGATTGGCAATTACCAACTCTTGGCGGCTATGTTGCAGTTTTTCCAGCCCCTCGACTGAATAGGTCATGACGCCAAGTTTGACCATCATTTCAGTAAAGCCCTTAAAGCTGTAATGAATGACTTGCTGTGCACGTTGCTGACGTACAACTGGATTGCGGCTGCTTAAATGAACCAAGGGTGCCACAATGGTTGCAATCCCAACCCCACCGGCACCAAAACTGGCAAAGCTGAAACCTGTTGCTGCAACACGCCAAGCATAATTGGCTTTCTGTTTAATCTGATTCAGCTTTAACATTTTTTCCATCTCAACACAGATTGACCTACTTCTGCAGCCTGCCAAAACTGGTAAAAAGCTAAACTTTCTAATGATTCCGAGCCACTGAGCTGTAAAACTTCCAGATTGGGATTTTCTAAACTCACAACGGTCGCCAAAGCAAATGCGGGGAACTCAACCGTATCAGCATAAACACTCGGTAAAGCTTGATCATATGCCACCACTAACACACGTTGTGCGGTAGTTGTTGACTTTAAAATTGCATAAGCCTCAATCAATGCTTCCGTCCATTCACAGCTTAAACTTGTCGAGGGCGTCGCATCCTGACATAGAATCGAATACAAGCCTGCAATTGCATTATGAACTGAGGTTGAAAATTGTGTTGGTGATGGTGTTTGTTGTTGTAATACGTCTTGGAGAATATCCAAGGTTTTTTGTTCATCCCCAAATCGGGAAACCCATACAATATAATCAACATGTTGACCATTTAAGCTTGTCAAAGCACTGCTTAATGCCATTTTTGCCAATGCAGATAGACGGCGACGCTGCATGGCTGGAATAGCGTCCAACGCAGCATAGTTTTGCTGTGCATCAATCAACTGAGGCTGCGTTATATGGAGTTTCAACATGCAATGCACAATCCAATATGGTTTAAAAAATAATCAATTTGTAGAAATTTTGCGGTGGCATTATAGCACTGGTGCGAAATTTAACAAAAAATAATTCTTATTACATTTCAACAACTTATATTATTTATTTTAAATAAAACCCAAAGCCAAGCCAAACTAAACAAAAATATGCATTGTTTATATTAACTAATAAAAGAATAGCAGCAAAAAAGCCCAAAGCAAACTTTGGGCTTTTATCATCAAGACCAGCTTAACGTTTGAATTTCTTTTCCGCTTTCTTGAACTTCTGAACGTAACGACGTTTACGTGCCGCTACACGCTCATCGACTTGAGATTTACGCCCCTCAAATGGGTTATCCGATGTTTTGAAATCTACACGAACCGGCGTTCCTTCCAGTTTATAAACTTTACGGAACACATTCTCAAGATAACGACGATAATCCGCAGGTGTTTTGTCTACCTTGTTACCATGAATCACGATGGTTGGTGGGTTCTGTCCACCCATATGGGCATAACGCATTTTAATACGTTTACCACCAATCATCGGCGGTTGGTGCGCTTCAGTCGCATCATTCAAAATCTGAGTCAGTTTCGCAGGAGAAACTTTTAAATGTGATGAGTCATAAGCACGATGGATGGTTGGGTACATTTCACCTACGCCAGTGCCATGCAATGCCGAAATTAAATGAACTTTGGCCCAAGGAATAAAGTCAAAACGACGGTCTACATCCAACTTACATTGCTTGCGATCATACTCGGTCATGTTGTCCCATTTGTTGATCGCAATCACCATGGCACGGCCAGCTTCAAGCGCATAACCAATCAAATGTAAATCTTGTTCGACCACCCCTTCACGGGCATCTAGTACCACCACAATCACATGCGCATCTTTAATCGCTTGTAAGGTTTTCACGATTGAGAATTTCTCAATCATTTCCTCTACTTTACCTTTACGGCGTACACCTGCTGTATCGATCAAAGTATATTGACGACCATCGCGCTCATAAGGAATATAAATCGAGTCACGTGTTGTACCCGGTTGGTCAAATGCAACGACACGATCTTCACCCAATAGGCGGTTAACCAAGGTTGATTTACCGACGTTAGGACGACCAATAATGGCTAAGCGTAAACCTGTAGCTTTGTCATGTTCTTCTGGATTCTCATCTTCTGGAACCTCAGCCAAGACATCTTCGAGCATCTGTTGTACGCCACGTCCATGGCTCGCCGCAACTTGTAATGGCTCCCCCATACCAAGCTTATAAAACTCAACCAGAGCAGTTTCAGCATGTACACCATCTACTTTGTTGGCAACCAGATATACTTTCTTGCCTAAAGTACGAAGTTCACGAGCGATTTGCTCATCTGACGCCAAGAGACCAGCACGCGCATCGACGACAAAAACAATGATGTCTGCTTCATGAATCGCAGTTTTCGACTGCTCGGCCATGTAAGAGTCGATACCACCTTCGTTCTCACCAATACCACCCGTATCGACAACAATGAACGATTTATTTTGATAAACCGCATCGCCGTATTTGCGGTCACGAGTTAAACCAGCGAAGTCAGCAACCAAAGCATCACGACTTTTGGTGATTTGGTTAAATAGCGTTGATTTTCCGACGTTTGGACGACCAATGAGCGCAATAACGGGTTTCATAGATTAACCTTAATTCAGACGAGCCATCGTTGATGACATCGTATCAGAAACAGTATGGAAGATTTTGGTGATCAAGTAATCACAATAAAAATTCGGGGTTTTGTTTAAACAAATACCCCGATCATTCTTTTATTAGCAATAGCTAATTGAGCATTTTACCACAAGCTAAAACAAAATTAACGATTCTGCCAAATGGTTAATGCACCTTTTCGTGTTGCGACATAAAGCTGATTGTCAATCACACGTAATGAGCGAACTTCACCACTGGTTTTTGCACGACCAATTAGCTTACCTGAGGCTGGATTAATCAGATGAATCACACCATCCAAATCACCCACAACAAGGTTTTGTCCTAGCATCACAGGATTGCTAAGCTTACGATTCAACAATTCTTCATTTTGCCAAACCAGCTCACCTGTTGCCAAGTTATATGCATTCAACTTGCCATCTGTGGTCGCAACGAAAACTTTATCATCCGCAACTTCAGCGCTATTGGTACTGCTCGCATCTTCGCTCCACACCACACGTTGTGTTGCAAGATCGGTCACGGTCACTTGACCTTGGAAGCTCGTCGTCACCAAATATTGACCTGAAACCACTGGATCACCCACAACATCCACTAGTCGCTGAATGTCAGAACGACCTTCACTGATCGCCACACGACGTTGGAAACGCGGTACACCACTGATGATATCCAAAGCATAAACATAGGCATTGGCAGAACCAATTAGCACAGTACGCTCATCTAAGCGAACAGGTGCTGGTTGACCACGCAAACTAAACTGAACATTCGGTAGCTTATACGCCCAAACCTGTTGTCCTGTCGCTGCATCATGCGCAAATACCGTACCATCATTGGCAATCGTAATCACACGACCTGACTGGATCAGAGACGGAGATAAAATGGCACCTGACAATTTTGCGGTCCACTTCTGTTCACCTGTGGCTTGGTCTAAAGCAAATAACTGACCTTTGCGATTACCGCTCACCACAATTCCCTCACCTGCTTCTACACCAGCAGTGAGTTCTTGTTTGGTAATTTTACTTTTCCAAAGACGCTGTTTACCTTTGTATGCAGAAACCTGACCATCTGGGTCAATCGCAAAAATCACGCCATTGTCTGTATCCAACTGCAAACGTAAAGCTTCCGCAGCATCAGTAGACGAGACACTTTGTGAAAACACAAGGTTTAAATTTTGTTCTTGCGTGATTTTTGGCAATGGATTCGGTTTTGCTTCTTTTACTTTATTGCTTGAACAACCAACGAGTAAAGCTGAAGCAATTGCAATTGCCAAAGGTAATTTTAGTTTATTCTGCATTAAGACTCATCCACTTTGGTATCTAAGATCGGGCGCTCAAACTCAGGATCATCTACTAAAACGCCAACACTTTCGAGTTTAATTTGTAAAAGCTGACGTTCTTGTTTACGCTCGAGTAGGTTATCCCATGCACTTTGATATGCTTTACGCGCAGATTCATTGTCTTTTTTCGCAACAAAAATATCACCGCGAAGTTCATCAGCAGTCGCCTTAAACGCAGGATCAGTCACGCTCGTTAAGGTTTTTAACGCTTCATCGTATTTGCTTTGCGCCAATTGCGCATCCGCTAAACGTAATTTAACAATTTGAACTAAACCAGCATCTTTAACTTTTGAAGTTTCAACTTTCTTCAAGGCTTTTTCAGCAGCAGCATAATCTTGCTTGTCATAAGCAAGTTTCGCCATGATAAATTGTGTTTGAATCGCTTGTGCTGAATCCGCATCATCTTTCACAATTTTATCCGCCGCTTCAGATAAGCTGGCAAAGGCATTTGGTTGACCTGATGCCGCTTTCGCTTCATCCATCAATTTCTGTACCTTTGCTGTTTGGTTCTGGGCTTCAGCAAGGTTTTTCTTTTGCCAATATTCCCATCCGAAAAAGGCAATCAAGGCAATGAGAATTCCGCTAATCATTGCAGAACCATATTTTTTGGCAAACGACTTTAACTGGTCGAGTTGTTCATCATCACTTAAACTCATGTGATTGTCCTTTTCCTAAATTGTGCAATTTATTGTTTAAATTTTTCGATAAAAAATGGCGTCAGTTCAGTTAAAGCCACTTGTGTCTGTTCAGCCGTTGCAAGCTCTTTCACCAATAACTGCTGAGATTCCCACTCACGCTCGCCCAAGATCACTGCATAGGTTGCACCTGATTGATCGGCCTTTTTCATTTGGCTTTTCATGCTACCTTGAGATCCAGTTTTTAAGCGGATTGAACTGTTCGCTGCTTCTAACTGGTCACGGATTTGTTCAGCCAAGACCAAGGCTTTGGCTTGATACGCCGGCTCAGCCAATAAAAACACTTCACAATCACGGACATCTTTGGTTTGCGCAACTTGCTCGACCAATAACAACAAACGCTCCATCCCCATGGCAAAACCAACCGCTGGTACAGACTGATCTGCTTTACCTTTGAGCTGTCCAACCAAGCCATCGTAGCGACCACCAGCACAAACCGTCCCTTGTGAACCCAACATGGTGGTGGTCCATTCAAATACCGTTTTGTTGTAGTAATCCAAACCACGAACGAGCTTTTGGTTAATCACAAACTCAACACCAGCATCCGTTAAGTATTGCTGTAATTGCTGAAAGTGATTAATTGAATCTTCTTTTAAGAAATCATGCAACTTCGGTGCATTTTCCAAAATCTTTTGCGTTGATTCAATTTTAGAATCCAAAATACGCAATGGATTCGTCGTTAAACGACGTTGCGAATCTTCATCCAACGCATCTTTGTGCTGGTTTAAGAACTCAACCAAAGCCGCACGATATTCTGCACGTTCATCACTTTCACCTAAAGTATTTAACTCTAAGCGAACATTCGCAGCCACACCCATACGTTTCCATAAACGTGCGGTCATTAAAATGATTTCAGCATCAATATCCGGCGTTGCGACACCAAAAGTTTCCACACCAAATTGATGGAATTGGCGATAACGACCTTTTTGTGGTTTTTCATAGCGGAACATAGGCCCGAGATACCATACACGCGGTGTCGCACCACGCAGTAAGTTATGCTCTAACATCGCACGCACACAACCTGCCGTTCCTTCAGGACGCAAGGTCAGTGATTCTGGCGGTGTACCTTTGTCGAAAAAGGTATACATTTCTTTTTCAACAATATCAGTCGCATCACCAATGGCACGCTTGAATAGACCTGTTTGCTCAACGATTGGCAAACGGATTTGTTGATAACCATATGCATCCATTAACGATGCAAGTTGTTGTTCCAGACTTCTCCAAGCCGCAGTTTGCGTTGGAAGGGTGTCATTAAAACCTTTGATAGCGACGATTGAACTCATGATGAACTACGAATAATGACTTTAGATTTTGCTTCTTCAAGCTCTTGAACACGTTGACGAACCATTGTTTCAATTTCATCAACCAGCTGATTTGTATCAATTAAATGGCTCTTTTCACCATTTCGATAGACCAGTGAACGAGGTGATGCACCTACAATCCCGATATCCGCTTCTTTGGCTTCACCTGGACCATTCACTTTACATCCGATCACAGACAAGTCCATCGGGGTACGGATATCTTCTAAACGCTCTTCCAAGGCCTGCATCACTTGAATCACATTGAATTCCTGACGTGAACAGCTTGGACAAGCAATAAAATTAATCCCGTTTGAGCGCAAGCCCAACGACTTTAAAATATCAAAACCGATTTTAATTTCATCTTCTGGTTCAGCTGCAAGCGAGATGCGCATGGTATCGCCAATGCCTTCCATCAACAGTCCGCCCAAAGCAATTGCCGATTTGACTGTACCAGTACGGTAAATCCCTGCCTCAGTTACACCAAGGTGTAACGGATTATCGATCTGTTGAGACAGCAGACGATAGGCATCCATAGTCAGGAACACATTCGATGCTTTGACACTGACCTTAAACTCATGAAAATCTAAACGGTCTAGAATGTCGATATGACGCATTGCCGATTCAAGTAAGGCCTGCCCTGTTGGCTCGCCATATTTCACTTGTAAATCTTTTTCCAGAGAACCTGCATTGACACCAATACGAATCGAAATACCATGATGTTTTGCCGCAGCAACCACTTCACGTACTTTCTGATCCGAACCGATATTACCCGGATTGATCCGTAAACAGTCTGCGCCATAATCCGCAACCGCTAAAGCAATACGATGATCAAAATGAATATCTGCCACCAAAGGTACAGAAACGCGCTTACGAATCGCGCCAAACGCCTCTGCTGCTTCCATCGACGGCACCGAAACACGCATGATATCTGCACCTGCATCTGCACAGCGCTGGATTTGCGCCACAGTTGCATCCACATCACAGGTTTCAGTATTGGTCATACTTTGAACACTGATCGGGGCATCACCACCGACATACACGGAACCAACACGGATTTTTCGTGTTGGACGGCGTTTAATTGGATTCACAATCATCGTATAGCTCTACTCTTTGGCATTAACGAGACAAACGGAATTCTGCTTTTCCATTGACTGTATATGGAGACAAGGAGATTTGCTCCTGATTTAAAGTCAATGCGACTGCGGTCGCGTCATCTAAACGAATTTGAAATGGCGATTCGCCACTTAAAGTCAAAGTCGATGCTTGACGACCTGTTGCCAATACTTTACCTGTTGCATCGACAATATGCACAGAAGTTGGTCGATTAAAATTCAACACCAATTGGTCACCAGATGTTGCAGTGGTGGTATTCCCCATCGGCAAAATCTGAACATCCGAATTTTTGATCTTCGGTACATCATCTTCATCTTTATGGCTTGATGTCCAATTCTGCACCGCCATAACTGCCAACCATGCTAAAACTGCAACAGCCGCAACGATTGCAATACGTTTTAACCAGATACGGTTACGCACGCTTTTCGAACCTGATAATTTCCCCATAATTTTAATCGGAGAATTATTCAAGGCATGGCTAGCTTTCAGTCCAGTATCATTAACATAGATTTCATCAAAACGCTGAATGATCGCACTAGCATCTGCATTTAAATGCTTTGCATAAGCTCGATAATAACCTTTGATAAAAGTTGCTTCAGGTAATGATTTATAATCATCTTGCTCTAATGCTGTCAATGTTTTGACAGGCATATTCAATACGTTTGCAATCTCTTCAATTTCTTTCTTTTGTGCAATACGAATTTGACGCAAATACTCACCAGGTCGTTGAATATTTCCTAAGGTTGACGATGGCGAGGTTGAGCCAGTTGGCTGATGTGAATTTGGATTTATTTCCATACGGCCTCAGTACTGTACTGTAATTGCAAATAACGTTGATATTCTGGACTATCAGGAAATAGCGCACGTAGCTGATTGACTAACACTTGCATTCCTAATTGATCCGCATTCGCTCGAGCAATGCGTAGACCAATCCAAAGTGCCCGAGCACCTTGGTTTTTCTGTCCCACGTTACGAACATATTGTTCGTATAGTTGCGACGCATCTCTATTATTTTGTTGCAAATAGAAAATTTCCGCCAACTCTAACATTGAAATGGTTGCATTTCGATTCGCTTGTAGCGCTTGTTTGAATGATTTTTCAGCATTCGCAACATCGCCCAATTTCAAATAGATTCGTCCTAGGTTTTCCAACGACTGAAAACGCTGTTCATACCCTAAGGTTGCACCCGCACGAGTAAATTGCTCAATGGCATCATTATAGCGTTGCTCTTGATACAAATATGTACCGTAATTATTACGCGCTTGAGCATTATCAGGTTCTGAGGAAATTGCACGCTTAAAATAAGCTTCTGCTTTTTCCATATTGGTCTTGCTACCTTCTTGTTGCAGCAAAATCCCCATCATCATATTGGCATTGGCATCACGTGAATCAACCTTTAGAGCTTGGTCAAGCGAACGCTTAGCTGCATCTAAATCACGATTGCGAATATATTCAGCTGCAAGTTGGGTCCGGACTTGCACTGCTTTTTCTGGATCTTTTTTTAATGTTGAAGATGTTGATTGACATGCTGTTAAGCCAAGTAAAGTAAACACAACAGCTGTCGCAATAATCGTTTTTGGTCGAGTGGTATTCAACGCCTTTTCCCCAAGTATTATCCTTGTGTGCGCAAAATTTCTTGTTGTTGCGCCACTTTCTTTTTCCATTGTTCAGCACGACGAGTACGGTCAGCAACCTGTCCTACCAATTGTCCACACGCAGCATCAATATCATCACCACGTGTCTGACGAATCGTACACACAAATCCAGCATCCGACAAAGTTTTTTGGAAGGCAATAATTCGGTTACGACTCGAGCGACCATAAGGCGCATGCGGGAACGGATTAAATGGAATAAGATTGATCTTACTCGGTAAATTTTTTAACAGTTTTAATAATTGTTGTGCGTGCTCAGGCTTATCATTGACGCCATCGAGCATCACATATTCGATGGTGACATGACGACGTGAGCTTTCATTACCATCTTTAGCGAGATAACGTTGGCAAGCCGCAATTAACTGTTGTAATGGATATTTTTTATTAATCGGCACCAGTTCGTTACGCAATTCATCATTTGGTGCATGTAAGGAAATCGCCAAAGCAACATCGATATCTTGCGCCAGTTGATCAATTTTCGGTACGACACCTGACGTCGATAAGGTCACACGGCGTTTTGACATACCATATGCAAAATCATCTAGCATGAGCTGCATAGAACTGAGTACAGCATCATAGTTGAGTAAAGGTTCGCCCATACCCATCATCACCACATTGGTCACGGTACGTTCACGTTCAGCCACTGGCACCTCTTCCATATAGGAATAGTTCGCCATCCATAACTGACCAATGATTTCAGCTGGGGTTAAATCACGTTGAAAACCTTGCTTACCCGTCGAACAGAATGAACAATCCAATGCACAGCCCACTTGTGATGAAATACACAAGGTCTTACGTGCACCTGTTTTATCTTCCGCAGGAATCAATACGGTTTCAACCAAAGAACCTTCACCATCTCCTACACGGAACACCCACTTCCGGGTTCCATCTTTCGAATAGTTACGATGTACCACATCAGGTGCTTTAATTTCACAAATCTTTTCGAGTTTCTCTCGTAATTTGCCTGAGATATTGCTCATCTCAGCAAAATCAGTCACAAAATATTGATGAATCCATTTCATGACCTGACCCGCACGAAATTTCTTTTCGCCTAAGTCTTCGAAGAATTTTTCTAATTCAGCTCGAGACATGCCAAGTAAATTTACTTTTTTCTCGGCAGCATGAACGACAGGCGTAGAAACAGACTGTTGTTTTTCATCTAAATTTTCTGATGAAACGACCACTGCAGAACTCATGTATATTTACCTAAACAATATCGACGCTAAAAAATGCTGTGCATTATTCGCACAACACAAGCTATAAGAAATAAAAAACCAGATAAGTAGTATACCACTTATCTGGTCTGAATACTTTGGATTAACGAGTGCGTGGGCAAATCTCATTATCAGCAAAGAAGTAAGCGATTTCACGCTCAGCAGAAGCAACTGAGTCAGAACCGTGAGCAGCGTTTTCGTCGATGCTTACAGCGAAGTCAGCGCGGATTGTGCCAGGAGCAGCTTCTTTAGGGTTTGTAGCGCCTAAAATTTCGCGGTGAGCAAGAACTGCATTTTCGCCTTCAAGAACTGAAACAACCACTGGACCAGAAGTCATGAATGCAACTAAGTCAGCAAAGAAACCACGTTCTTTGTGCTCAGCATAGAAACCTTCAGCATCAGCTTGAGAAAGGTGTTTCATTTTAGTTGCAACAATTTTCAAACCTGATTTTTCGAAACGAGCAAAGATGTCGCCGATGTGGTTTTTAGATACTGCATCTGGTTTTACGATAGATAAAGTACGTTCAATCGCCATGATTGACTCCTATTATGGTTTAAACTAAAAAATTTGCCGCATTATACCGATGTCATCGCTAATAATCAGCTTGAATATGCAAAACTTAAGCGTTTTCTGACGAATTTTTAACGAACTTCATCCAGCCATGCCATTTGAATGGCTTCAAGCAAACCTTCAGTTGACTTATTTGGGTCATCACTAAAGTCAGGCAAAGCACAAACCCATGCATGCAAATCGGTAAAACGAATCCATTGTGGATCTACATCTGGGTGCGCTTCGGTGAGTTCAATCGCAATATCAATCGTATCTGTCCAACGTAAGCCCATATGACAACCTAAATAAATGAGTGTAATTGAGCGTACTTTAACAAATCATACAAATTAAGAGATAGTGTTCTGTCGCTAAATTCGAGATAAAACACCTTACAAAGCGATATTGGCAGTTGGCGCGAATAAGATAATCCCACTGGCAACCGATGCACCAATCATCGCACCCACAATCACATCACTTGGATAATGCAGACCGAGTACCATTCGAGATAAGGCAACCAAAATCGTGAATGGCAGCATTAACAGCAATAGTAGAGGTTGAATATAACCCAAAATGATGGTCACCATCACTGCATGCAAAGTGTGACCTGATGGAAAACTAAAATGATCGAGTGGTCGCTCACCCAACACAATCACCTGATGCACCTGATAGGGTCTTGGGCGGGTGGTTTTATTTTTTAAAAACTTATAGATCAAGGTTCCAACAGAACCTGCTGCAATCACATACAATAGTTGCAGACCGTATGCCAAACCTTGCATTGCCCATACAGACAACAACATGACATACCAAAATGGTCCATCCCCCAAACGACTGATCGTTTTAAAAAATAAAGCGATCCGTTGTGACTGAGAGAGATGATTGAGGTAGACACACCCTTTTAAATCTAAATCAAGTATTTTTATTTTAGCATTTTGAAGATTCATACGATTTCTCCTCTTTTTGAGAGTAGCTTAAGTCGCGATCATGGGAGACTCCTCACGACTTGATACAATGCTTGTTCTAATTGTTGTACTGGGAACTGCCAGCTACTTTGCTGCACACTTTCACTGGCCAATAAGCCCATTTGTCGTAATTGCGGCAAGGCAGGTAGTTGGCAAATCGACTGAATTAAATGATCTGTTTGCCCTAATGGAGTCAACCAGCCAGTAACATTCGGTTGTACATGCTGATGGGCGCAGACATAATCATAAGCTACCACCGCTAAGCCGCTGGCAATCGCTTCTAAGACCACATTACCAAAAGTATCGGCTTGGCTGGCAAAGGCAAACACATCGGCACTGGCATACGCGGCTGAGAGTTCACGACCACTCAAACTGCCCATAAAGATAATGTCATCCGATTGTGCCATCTTGCCTAGACGGGCACGATCAGGGCCATCACCGACAATTACAAATTTGCTATTTTTGCCTTGTTGCGCCTGTAATGCATGAAAGCTTTTAATCAGCACATCGACTTCTTTTTCGGGTGATAAACGTCCGACATACAACATCACTCGGGTATCGGCATCGACACCCCATTGTTGGCGCAGTTGTTGTGAACGATGTTTGGCCGAGAATTTTTCAGTATCCACACCACGCCCGACCACCACCAATGGGCAAGTCACACCAAAGCCACGTAAAGCTTGTTCGGTATATTGACTTGGTACACAGGTCACATCGGTACTGTTATGGAACCACGTTAAATAACGTTGAATTGGCTTAACCAAGAAAGCCAGATCAAAGAAACGGCTAAAATCATGAAAGGCTGAATGGAAACCACTGGAGACTGCAATTTTTCTTGATTTTGCTGCTTGTAAGGCGGTCAAACCCAAAGGCCCTTCTGTGACGATATGCACCACATCTGGAGCAAATTTTTCAAAGGCTTTGGACACTTTAATATATTGCGGCCAACCAAACTGAATACTTGGATATTTCGGAATCGGCTGTGACATCACCAAACATTCTTGTTCAGGGTGAAATTCGGTACAGACTGCTTTTTGGGTTGGTCGTACTAATAAAATTTTATGCCCTAGTCGCTGTAAACCTTGACACAATTGCATCATCGACAGCGCCACGCCATTGATTTCTGGTGGCCATGTTTCGGTTACAATGGCAATTCGGAGACGAGGACGAACTAAATCACGAAGTTCAGACAATTCATCTTGTTTATTTTTGAGTTGTTTCCTTTTAAAGTAAAATTTAAAATTTTCAGGAAACTCTTGCTTGAATAGAGATGTCGCGTATGTACTCTGCATATCGCCATCCATTTGTGTCGTTATTTTCATGCTTTCAGCTTAAAAGCATTTTTTGACACTTTAATGATCAGTCTATGACAGTTTTTTGACAGTCTTAAAATAAAAAATGCCCAATTTTAGTATAAAAATGGGCATCTAAAAGAGATCACAGACTGATCAAGCTAAAGGATTATCCACCGCAAACATGTGTTGATCTTCCAAACGGAACGCCATCAATTGCTGCCCCCAAACACAGCCACCATCGACATTTTGAATTTGAGCGCTAATGGTCTTGCCCTGCAAAGCCGCCCAATGTCCAAAAATCAACTGATGGGTCTGTGCTGCCTGACTTTCAAACTCAAACCATGGTTGGAAACCCTCAGGCATCGGTGCATCGAGTGCATCTTTAAAATCAAATTCTAAACGACCTGTTGCATCAGTTAACCGCATTCGAGTGAGATAATTGGTAATACAGCGTAAGCGTGCCATACCTGTGAGTTCATCTGACCATAGATCAGGTTGTGAACCATACATCTCGGCAAGAAAGCCATCCAAAACCGAGAGATCATCATGACCCACTACCTGCTGGACTTCTTGTGCCAATACCACCGTTTTTTCGGCATTCCAAATACACGGCACACCTGCATGGGTAATCAAGGTCTGTGCATTCGGAGATAGGCTTAATGGCTGTTTACGCAGCCAATCAATCAGCTCATCACCATCAATAGCATCAATCACTTCTTGAGTATGATCTTTGTCTTTGGCCTTTTTAAAACCACGGGCGCAGGCGATCAAGGTTAAGTCATGATTACCTAATACCGTTGCAGCAGCACCACGATCCGCCAGTTTTTTAATAAAGCGTAATGCACCCACCGAGTTTTCACCACGTGCAACCAGATCCCCTGCAAACCATAAAAAGTCTTGGTCTGGATCAAAGCGGATTTCTTTTAACAACGCTTTCAGTGCTTCGAAACAACCTTGTACATCACCAATGACATAGTTATAGCGCTTAGACATCGACATCAAGCCACCATCTGATCAGAAAGTGCAACAAAGTCAGCTAGGCTCAAGGTTTCTGGACGTGCCATCGGATCAACGCCTGCTTTCTCAAAGCCATCTTCCACCAACATGCCTTTTAAGCTATTGCGTAAGGTCTTACGACGCTGGGTAAATACATGACCCACTAATCGCGCTAAAGCTTTCTCATTTTTTGCCACAATCGGTTTAGTTGCATACGGCTCTAAACGGAAAACGGCTGAAGTTACCTTCGGTGGCGGATTGAATGAGCCCGGTGGTACTTCAAATAAGAAGGTTGGCTTGCAGTAATACTGAATCATCACCGATAAACGACCATATTCTTTGGTATTTGGCGTTGCGGTAATACGATCCACCACTTCTTTCTGCAACATGAAATGCATGTCTTTGACTTTGTCACCGAACTCCAAGAGATGGAACAACAGTGGCGTTGAAATATTATATGGTAAGTTCCCTACTACGCGCAGTGGACGGCCGTCTTGAAACAGTTGTGTGAAGTCGTATTTCAACGCATCGGCTTCAATAATGGTCAAACGCTCAGGATGTGGCACACGACCCGGCAAACCCGCGGCCAAATCACGATCCAGCTCAACCACGGTCAACGCATCACATTCGCCAATTAAAGGTGAAGTCAATGCCGCCAAACCCGGTCCGATTTCGACAATATTTTCGCCCGCACGCGGATTCACTGAGCGTACAATTTTGGCAATCACACGTTGATCATGTAAGAAGTTTTGACCAAAACGTTTTCGGGCCTGATGCCCTTCATCTTTAGGGTTCAGGGCATTAATTTGATACATAATAATTCCAACGTGAATAATTTCTTGCCCATCACTGACGGGCTAAATCAAGTGCTAAATCCACTGCGACATGTAAGCTTGATGCTTTCGCCTGTCCAGTGCCTGCAAGAGAAAGTGCTGTGCCATGATCGACCGAAGTCCGAATAAATGGCAAGCCTAATGTAATGTTAACTGCTTCACCAAAGCCTTGTGATTTTAACACAGGTAGACCTTGATCGTGATACATCGCCAGAACAGCATCGGCATCTTTTAGGTTTTCTGGGGTAAATAAGGTATCCGCAGGTAAACTGAGACTCATGCTAATCCCCTGTGCGCGATAGGTTTCTAACACAGGATTAATCACTTCGATTTCTTCTCGACCCAAATAGCCATCTTCACCGGCATGCGGATTCAGACCACAAACCAAAATACGTGGTGCAGCGATTTTAAATTTTGTTTTTAAATCATGAATCAAAATATCAATCACTTGCTGCAAACGCTCTGTGGTAATGGCATCAGGCACATCACGCAAGGCTAAGTGTGTCGTCGCTAAGGCAACTCTTAATGTTTTCGTTGCCAGCATCATCACCACACGATCAATACCTGCAAACTCTTGGTAATATTCGGTATGCCCACTAAACGTGATGCCTGCCTCATTAATAATCGACTTCTGAACTGGGGCTGTTGCCACACCAACACTCTGTCCTGACATCGCACAATCGGCTGAACGACGTAATTGTTCCAATACATAAGCCGCATTGGCTGAATCCAATTGTCCCAACACAACAGGCTTAGCTAAAGGCACATGTTCAACAAAAAGTTGTCCCTGCAAACTAGATTCAGTCTGTCCTTGATAAGCAATCAGTTCAACATCAAGACCTAAAAGATTGGCGCGTTGCTGCAACATTTGCATATCAGCCAAAATAACAATGGGCCGTTCATCTACACGCTCTGCCAAACTCAGACAGATGTCTGGGCCAATTCCTGCAGGTTCGCCTGAAGTGACATATAAAGGGAGCATAGGTATCGCCAATCTTTTTGATTACCTCTAGTGTAACCAAAATCTAAAACGAGCTATAGCCCTTCATTTTTTATAATTTACTTTACTTCGGGATTTGTTGTCGCTTTGGGTAAGTTTTGTGGCACTAGATTCGAAGGTACAAACTCGACCTTGCGTGTCCAAGGATTAATCTTGGGCTGTACTTTCTTCTCAGCCTGTACGATCACTGCTTCTTCTTTTTTCTCAGGGACTGCTACAGCACTCGCGGATTTATCTGCCAATGGGTTGCTAACAGTTTCTTTCTTTTCAGCCACTTGTACAACTTGAGTCTCTTTCTTCTCCACAGGCGTTGGCGCAACCACTACACTGACTGGGCGTATATATGGTGCTGCGATTGATCCTTGTTTGACAACCGTTTGTGTGGTTGGTTGCTGAACAGGCTGTGCCGTTGTATTGGTCGCTTGCCCTTGTAAATTCATCTGATCGACAGGAATCTCAATCGCTTTCATTTCTGCAGTCACAGCCATCGAAGGGTCAACATGATCGTTGCCACGACTTTCCAGCACCTCAAGCTTACGGCTGGTGCCCTCTTTGGGCTGAAATTCTGAATAATTGGTGACGCTGGTCTGATCTACCCATTTATAAAGTCGTCGTGCATTGGTTTGTGTTGAACAAACGCCAATTAATAATGTGACTACAACAATTTTTGTAGAAAACGACAACTTCATCAAATTCCCCGAGAGAAGAGGTAAATACTTCTATTTATTTCAAATAATTGGAATAAAAATGATAGGGTAAATCCAGCCCCCTCACAAGACAAATAATGTGCTATTTCATTCAGTGTGCGTTAATTCCCAAACCAGTCACATTGCAGCAAATTCTGGCATTTCCGGCTAATTTTTCTTGTGTGCTTTTATAAACTCATGTAGAATTCGGTCTCCTTTTGTTTGGACAGATTTCATCGTCCAAACCAACTATAATAGGTAGTGGTTTAAATGAAAACTCTCAGCGCTAAGCCAGCTGAAGTTCAACACGACTGGTATGTTGTTGATGCTTCTGGCAAAACTTTAGGTCGCCTTGCGACTGAAATCGCTCGTCGTTTACGCGGTAAGCACAAAACTTCTTATACTCCTCACGTTGACACAGGCGACTACATCGTTGTAATCAATGCTGAACACGTTCAAGTGACTGGTAAAAAAGCGCTTGATAAGAAATATTATCGCCATACTGGTTTCCCTGGTGGTATCCGTGAGACTAACTTCGAGAAGTTAATTGCTCACAAACCTGAAGCAGTTTTAGAAAAAGCTGTTAAAGGTATGTTACCAAAAGGTCCTCTTGGTTATGCAATGATCAAAAAAATGAAAGTGTACGCTGGTACTGAGCATCCTCATACTGCTCAACAGCCACAAGTTTTGGACATCTAAGGGATACAGCACATGGCTACTAATTATGGTACAGGTCGCCGTAAGACCGCAACTGCACGTGTTTTCTTATCAGCTGGTACAGGTAAACTCGTAATTAACAACCGTACGCTTGAGCAATATTTCGGTCGTGAAACTGCTCGTATGGTTGTGCGTCAGCCTTTAGAGCTTTTAGAAGTTACTGAAAAATTTGACCTTTACATCACTGTTAAAGGTGGTGGTATCGGTGGTCAAGCAGGCGCTATCCGTCACGGTATTACTCGTGCATTGATCGCTGCTGACGAAAACTTAAAACCTGCTCTTCGTCAAGCTGGTTTCGTTACTCGTGATGCTCGTGAAGTTGAACGTAAGAAACTTGGTTTACGTAAAGCTCGTAAACGTCCTCAATTCTCTAAACGTTAATCGTTTTACGAATCGGACAAAAAACCTCGGATTTATCCGAGGTTTTTTTATTGCCTGCGTTTCATCATTTCTTTTTAGAACAATCCATCATCGCATCACCAGCACCATCGGCAGAAGCGAACTCAGTGATCTTACAGCCATTCTGTGTATAGGTCTTGCTCACTTTAGAAAATTGATGATCTTTCGGGATCGGTGCATTACACGGTTGACCTGTTTTTTCATGAACCATCTGGACTGGACCATCATTATAAAGAGTAACCTGACACCCCTTGACCACATACTGTTTTTTGATCCCACCATATTGTTGCCCACTATCATCATCAGCCGCATCAGCAATAACCGCATCGGCAGCGGCCTCACTCTCTACTGATGAGACATTGTCTTGCTCAGATCCTGTAGGTGAGCTAGCACAACCAGCCAGTAACAACGCTCCACACAAAACAATCAGGTAATCTCGCTTCATTCTATTTTCCCTCTTTGAACTTATTGAATCATAAATCTATTCTGTAACATGCATATTGTTCAGCTTTAAGTGATTTCCAACGTTAATTTTAGTATTCTAAACAGTCAACCATAATTTTTTGGACTTATGTCTTTAGAAAATCCCCCAACCCCTGTCCAAGGCATTACGCTTTATAGTCATGCAGATGATTTCCGCTCACACTGGATTCGTTTTTTACTTGCTGAAAAACAAATCAAATACCAACTGATTATTACAGATCATGAGGATGAGGATTTAGCTGATCTCAATCCCTACAATCAACTTCCAATGTTGATTGAGCAAAACCTAAAGCTATTTTCAGCCAATGTCATTGCTGAATATTTAGATGATCGCTATCGTCAAAATAAACTCTATGCCGATGCCCCGATGGCGCGTGCCGAGCAACGCCAATACATTTGGCGCTTTGAACAAGATTGGTTCAAGCTTGCCGATCATATGCTAAGACATACGGATACGATAGACCCACAGCAAAAGCAAAAAGCACAGAAGGAACTTCGGGACACCCTAATTTCTCTCACCCCTCTGTTTCAGCATTTTCCATTTTTTATGTCGGAAACTTTTTCAATTTTAGATTGTATGCTCGCTCCAATCTTCCTAAGGCTAAAAAGTATGGGGGTTGAACTCCCTGCACAGCACTGTCGACCTATATTCTTGTATTGCCATCGTATCTTTAGCCGACCATCGTTCATTAAATCAATGACAGCTCAAGAAAAAAACAGCTACAATGAATTGATTTCTACGATTTAATAAGTTTTTCAATTATGTCTGAGCAAATAACTTTTACACCTACACGCCCATATCTTGCTCGTGCCATTTATGAATGGATTTGCGATAACCAACTGACACCATATTTATTGGTGGATGCGACGCAACCCCATACTGATGTTCCCTTACAATTTGTGAAGGATGGTCAAATTGTCTTAAATCTTGCTCCACATGCCATTCATCAGCTACATATGAGTAATGAAGCGATTACCTTCTCTGCTCGCTTCGGTGGCGTTGCAAAAGAAATTTATGTGCCGATTCGTGCTGTATTAGGTATTTACGCAAGAGAAAATGGTCAAGGCTTGTTTTTTGATGCTTCTGAATATGCAGAAATCGAAGACTCTACAGCGGCATCAATCGATGAAACAAAGCAAGAAACTGAACCAACGAAAAAGAAACCTTCACTAAGAATTTTAGATTAAGCGAGGATCGTCACGATGGCATTTGATTTAGTTCAATATTTTTCTGAACAAATAAAAATTCAAAAACCACAACTTTTTGGTCAATATTCTCTTAAAGAAAAACAAAAATATATTGATGAAGTAAACGTGTTGGCACTTGGACAATTGATTAGTCTATGGAAACAAAATCCACAGAAACTCTATCAAGAAGTCCATACTGCCGATCCTCTTTACATTCAAGAGGTTGCTCGCCATCTCACCACCTCAGCTCATAATCAATCGGCACTTAAAGCAACCGAATTGGAAAAAAGCCTGTCAGATGTACTGGCCTTACAATTAACTGAATTGAAACAGCTTGATCAGACTGGCAGCTTTGGGCAAACAGGGCTAACAGAACTTTTATTGGGTCAGATTGAGCATCTATCTGGACAAGCAGAAGACTGGGTTTGGTCAACCAATCAACTCACCGAATTACTCGGCTCGAAGCCAGTTATTCAGCAAGAAGTATCACTTGAAGCGACGATGCAAGAATTCAATCAAATGGTACATCAAGCACAACCCGTTGCGCATGATGATGAGCCTACGATCGAAGTCGAAATTCCAGAAACTCCAACTTGGGCCTATATTGTTTCGCCTTTCGTGGCATTGGTCATTCTGATCTTTTTGTATTGTTCATATTGCCAATTGGTTTCCGTTTAAGCTCACCATTTAAATGATAAAGAAAGCACGATTGCTTTCTTTATCATAGACTTATTATTAATTTAATTTTATTTAAAAAATCAATGTACCTATATTAATTAAAAATAATTTACATTTATTTACAATCAAAGCAGGTATTTAAAACCCGATATTAATGTGAATAAAATCACACTAAAAATAAAATTCAATCCTCAATTAGTATTTTTATTTGTTTGTTTGACAAAAATTGTCAATTATTAGCAAATCGGTCAATTCAATTATTTTAAAGTATGATTGATTTAATAAAAGAGTTTCCTATAATGAGATTAACTACTTTTGAAAACTAATCAAAAACAGAAGTGGCAAATATAACTTCATAAACAAAGATGTATTAGTAGAGATAAAATCATGGCTAAAATTTCATTAGAAAGCTTAACAAATATTGATGGGTTCGTTGCAGCAGCATTAGTAGATACAGAGAGTGGTTTGGCGCTAGCAACTCAAGGTGGGGGTTCAATCGACTTAGAATTGGCAGCTGCGGGTAATACCGAAGTTATTCGAGCAAAACGCCGTGTAGCTAACTCACTAAAACTGAACGATGACATCGAAGATATTCTGATCACACTGGGCAAGGCATACCACTTAATCCGTCCATTAGAAAGCAATGGCAACTTATTCCTTTATCTCGTATTAGACCGCAGTAAATCGAACCTTGCGATGGCTCGCCACGAATTAAAAACATTTGAAAAAGAATTAGACTTTGCTTAATTCTAAATTTCAAAATACTTAATATATTAGACTTCTTGTATATTTAATATTTTCATTATAAGAAAATATAAATATGCAAGCGGTCTATTATCAGTCTTTAGTATTAGACTAATTTTGTGCAGTCCAATATTTTATAAAATATTAAAGTGATACTATGAATGGACATTGCATTAATATCGCAATTTCAGGTATAAGTTTAAAAGTTTCAGATGAGTTAAAAATAGAACTTAGAAAAACAATACCTCATGAATTTGGCATTAATTGGATCAATATTGCCGATCCTAATATCGACTTATTATTAATAAATGAAAATTTTTTTGAAACCGAAGGTATTCAACGTATTTTAGAACAAAAACAACTTCCCTGCTTAAAAATTTCAAAAGGAGAAGGCTCACAACATATAGAAGAACACAATACGCTTTACTTGCCTTTTCAGCATACTGATGCATTAAAAAACTGGATTCATCTCCGCCTTTTAAGCTATATCACCCATCAACAGGCGCAACAACCGAAGATCGAATCGACCTCTACACATAATGCTATCAATGAAAAGTATTTAACCGACATGTTAAATCCTGAAAATGCCCGTCTACATTTGTTTGATGATCACGGTACTTTGGCCATTATTGATACGCGGAGTCAAATTGCATGGCTAGAACCAACCCGCACCCACACGCAAACCAACCATAGTTTTAAATATGAATTTGCGACCACCTCAAACTTCACCAAAGTTTCTCGCAAAGTTGAATATAACCTGCAAGATTGGTTATGGAACCTGTTCTGGCATTCACTCGAGTTTCAGCGTTTAGCGCCAAATGAAAATGAATACTACAAAATTGAATATTGGCCACAGCCAGCTCAAGGCACTGACCGTAAAACCACTTTATTGCTTTCTGCTTGCTTTATACAAGGAGCCCAACTCTATCAAGTTGCAACACAATTAAAACTTCCTATTCAAACGGTTCAACAATTTATCGCTGCCTGCATTATTTCTGACAATGGCGGCATTATCCCTGCTTCAGAAAGTCATTACCTACGAATTGAAAAGACTGAACAAACAATTGAACAACAAGGCTTTTTAAATAAATTTTTCGGCAAGATCAGACGCCGCTTTGGGCTTTAAGGATTGATATGATTCTCCAACAATATAAAATTGTATTTGCAGGAAGCATGGGCGCAGGTAAAACCGAAGCAATCAAATCGCTTTCAGAAATTCCTGTCCTCGCGACCGAAGCATTCAATACAGATAGTCAGGCCCATAATAAAATGCAAACTACGGTGGGTATTGATTATGGTGAGATTACTTTAGATGACGGTGTAAAAGTAGGCTTATATGGCACCCCAGGCCAATCACGCTTTGATTTTATTTGGCCGGTGATTTGCCAAGGCGCTTTGGGCGTTATTTTATTGGTTGACCACAACAGTAAAGTACCAATCGAAGAACTTGAGGGGTATTTGGATACCTTTAAGGACTATACCCAAAATATTTCAATCGGCATCACCCACGTGGATGAAAACAAGGGGCAACCAACCACGATCTATCGCGAGTGGTTAATTCAAAATGACTACCAATATCCCTTATTTTTTATTGATGCCCGTAAACAAGAACATATTTTGCTGATGATTGAATCTCTCATAGCAGCATTAGAAGTCAATTTAAAAGCAACAAACTAATTACTTTATAAAGAGAAGAATTATGTTCAGTATTCCTAGTCAGCAACGTACAGCACCCAAAGAGCTGATTCAGTTTGCTAAAGCGCAGGCCAACGATATTTTAACCAATATCCGAGGCGTCGATTATATTATGCTCTGCTCTACCGATGGCTTTGAGCTTGCCTCCATTTACAAGAAGAACCCTTATAACAGCACCAAACTGGCAGCTGTCAGTAGTTCAATCTTGGCAATGGTCACTGCTTTTCTCAATGAAATCCAGTTGACAGGCTGCCAAAGTATTACCTTGGATGCTGAAAATGGTAAGGCCATTCTGACCTCAATCCCTGCCCCTCATCATCCCATGGTCATGGTGACTTTAAGTAATAAAGATGTCTTGTTAGGACAACTGCTCTATAGTTTGAAACAAACCAGCAGTGCAATCGTCGACGCTGACCAAGCTTAATTTTTCTCATCACAAAATCTGACAGGCACCGCCAGCTTGTCAGATTTTGTTCATTTATAACCCCTATAATAAATAGATTACTTTTCAATTTTCTTTTTTGAATCATTAATTTTCATATATTTCACTAAATAACTATCCCAATCTGTTAAAAAATCCCTATTTCAGCCAAAAATATGGAATAAAATATTGTTTTTTAAAACATCAGATGAGCGGTTAGAAATTTAAATGATTTAGCAATATTTTTTCATTATTATAATTTTCGAACAAATAACAATCATAAAATTTTCACAAATGAATAATTTTAACAACATCCGATTGTATTTGTTCAGACATTATTAAGCACTATGGAGAGATAAAGATGAAGCTGAAGAGCTTAAAACTAGGCGCAGGGGTCGCGCTCTTAATCAGTGGTTTTTCTACCCAACAGACCTTGGCTGATTCCTACGTGTTTGTGACCAATACCACGCCACAAACCGTATCAATACAAGTCAATCAAACTGGGGCAAGCTTACAGCAAGGCAATGAATGGGCGCAGGAAGCGACTCAACTTGCACCCTACGAGACCAAACGGGTATTACGCATCAACCGTTATACTGGGATCAAATCCGGTAAAACCTATAACTTTGATACCGTTCTCAGCAGTGGCAATTCACAAGTCACTTTAAAACAAACCATGACGGGAACTTGGTCAGGTAGTAATATTAAACATGGGATTCAAACGGCGACCACAACATCACCATGGTATTCAGATCGTGATGTGCATCGTATTAGTACAACTTATGGCGGTTTATCTGCACAAGCAGCAGTAAAAGCTGAGTACACGGGGGGCTATGATGATTTCCACTACACCATTCATCAAAACACGCTTCAAGAGCCTGTTTCAGCCAGTGCCGATGAGCTCAAGGTACTGACTTACAATATTTATGCCCTCCCGATGGTGGCGAGTAAAATCAGCGAACGCTTGGCTGAATTACCAAATCATTTAAACGGTTACGATGTGATTATGATGCAAGAAGCCTTTGCTTCATCGCGTACAGGCATGCTGAATCAACTGGCACAACAGTACCCATATCAAACCCATATTCCAGTCGGTTCTGGCTATAACTTGTTTGATAGTGGCTTGGTGATTGTGAGCCGTTATCCAATCGTCAAAACAGCACAATTGATTTATCCAGACTGTACAGGAACTGATTGTTTTGCGGATAAAGGTGTGCTGTATGCAGAAATCATTAAGAATGGTAAGGCGTATCATGTCACCTCTACGCATACTGCTTCTTTTGATACCGATGCAGCACGCGCATTGCGTCAGGTTCAGTTCAAACAAATTCGCCAATTGGTAAATCAACAAAATATCCCAAGTTTTGATGCCGTGCTCATGGGCGGTGATTTCAATGTGAATAAACTGTTATGGCCGCAAGATTATCAAGACATGTTAACCAATCTGAATGCGACCGCAGCACCAAGCACAGGTTATACTGAATCGACCTTTGACCCACGCGTGAATAAGTTGGCTGGAGCAGCAGGTTCAGGTGGTGCAACAGTCGAATATCTAGACTATGTGGTGGCATCAAATAACCACCGTCAACCGACTCAGTCTCGTAACGATGTGCGTATCTTACGTACCACAGCGGACCCACTGTATATGACATGGGATCTTTCAGATCACTTCCCTGTGATGGGGCAATTTAATTACGGCCCATAAACGGAATTCGGTATGAATAAAAGACTATTGCTGACAATGCTTATTGTTGTCGTGGTCTTGGTTGGGATTGTAGTTTGGAAGAGCACTGCCTCTTCCGCTGCAATTCAACAAACCAAATCCACCGCATCATCTCAAGATTCATCAACACAGGTGAGTAATGAAGGCATGCCAAACAAAACCAAGGACGAAGTTTTTCAAGAGTCACTTTTAAAACAATTAAAAATACTTCAACAGCAACCCGGCAATATCACCGAGTTTCTCAATAATTTTAAAGCCAACTGCCCTATATCCGACTGTAACGCAGCTTTAGCAAAAGCTTTAGCCAATTACCCAGATCAAAACTTTGCACATTTGGCTGAGAGCTTATTAAAACGCATGCCGCAATATGAACAGCAGATGCAAAATACCGTGTTATCAACGTCGTTATCGCCAAAAGAACGCTTTGATGCATTGTGGAAACTGAGAGAACAGACCTTGGGGCAAGCCGAAGCGATGCTGGGCTTTGGGCAAGAGCGTCAGTATGCAGATTATCGTTTTGCCTACAATGATTTGGCACAGAATCAGAAACTCAGTGCTGAACAACGTTTAAAAGCCTTTGAGGAGCTGCAAAAACAGTATCCTGATGCAACTCAACAAGAAAATAAAATGGGGCTTTATGAACAAGCACTCGGTTTAATTCATCAAGGGCAGCATAGTCCTGCTGAAACACAACGCTTAAAACAGATGTTACAACAGCGCTATCTAACTGAGCAGCAACGCCAAGACGTACAGCAGCGTGAACAACGTGAAACCCAACAACAGCAACAAGTTGATCAATATCAGCAGGCTGTGCAGCAGTTACAACAAGAGATGGAACCGTTAAAAGCACAACTCTCAAATGAAGAATGGCAAAAGCAATATCAAAGCCGTTTAGAAAGTTTACGTTTGAAAATGTTTACTTAATTGAGCTTAAACCATCTATATGACAGCTATAGATGGTTTAAGTGCTTATATTGAATATTTTTTATGCTATTTATAATAGATTAACCCATCGACTGTTATTCATGGAAATCAAAGGAATGCATTATCCACAATATCAACAAGACCTTAACACTGCACTTGAATCAGAAATATTGGGTGAACTGATCTTTTTAAATGCAGCCAAACATGCACGCTCGATTGAGCAGCAACAGAAATGGCAAACGCTTGCCAAACTGGAGACCCAAACTCTACGCAAGTTACAGCAGTTCTTAATCCAACAAGGTCAAACAGCCACAATTCGTTTGCATGTTAAGTTACAGGCCAAAGCATCAGGCATTGCGATGGCTAAATTACCTTGGAAACTGGCCATGCATTTACTGAAACAAGGTACACAACCGTTTATGGTCACTTTTGAGCGGATGCAGCAACATGCAGATGCCAACACGCAAGACTTTCTCCACTATTTGTTAGCACATGAACAGGCCTTGGCTGAATTTGCAACACAAGAATTACAAGGGAATTCAGAGCATTCTTTAGATGCTGTATTACACTTATTAAAAAGCGAGGCATAACACCTCGCTTTTTTGTTCTATTTGATTACGCTCAAGTCGTGCTGAGGTTTAACAACAATTGACGTTTTTTCACTTGTTGACCGACTTGACCAATCAACTCATCTACCACACCATCAACATCGGATTTGATTTGCTGCTGAATCTTCATCGCTTCGAGCACCAATAAGGTTTGCCCTTTTGTTACCGAATCTCCGACATTGACCAGCAAATTCACAATCGCCCCATCCATTGGTGCACGAATTTTACCATCACCCACTACCTCTGCCGCTTCTGGTGCTGCATAGGTGATATTTTCAATCAGCACATTACCATTAGCTGCATCCAAATATAGTTGATCCTGATCAAATACATAGGCAAGCTTACGTCGAACACCTTCACAGCTATAAACAATCTGCACATCACTGATGCTTACAATCTTGATTGTCGCTTGTTGATCACAGAACTCAACCTTAACCTGCTGCTGATCATTTTGTACGTGCAGCAAGATCTGCTGATCGGCATATTTCAGTTTCAGTGGAAACGGCATACCGACACCCGTTTGCCAAGCCACTTGCTGCTTATTCTTCTGGGTAAACAGTGCTGCTGCAACGGCTAAAGTTTCAAGCGGCAAAGCTTGTTGATGCAGGCTAATATCATCTTGGAAGTGTTGTTGAATAAATGCTGTATTGGTATCTCCCGCCACAATGATCGGATGGCGCAACAAATTGACAAGAAACTGCTTATTGCTATTCACACCTAGTAATACGCAATCATCAACCGCTTTGGTAAGTAGGCGAATCGCATCCTGACGGGTCTTGCCATAAGCAATCACTTTTGCCACCATCGGATCGTAGAAAGGACTGATTTCACCGTGTTCTAGCATGCCATGATCAATACGGACATTGGGTAAGCTACCATCAGCACCCGCCGCTTGCCAACGCAATACTTTACCTGTTTGTGGCAGGAAGTCCTGACGTGGATCTTCTGCATATAAACGAACTTCGATCGCATGCCCGTTTAGGGTCAATTCATGTTGTTGTAAAGGCAAGGTTTCGCCATTGGCAACACGCAATTGCCATTCCACCAAATCCAATCCTGTGACCATTTCAGTGACTGGATGTTCGACTTGCAAACGCGTATTCATTTCCAAGAAATAGAATTCACCTGATTGATCAAGCAGAAACTCGACCGTGCCTGCCCCGACATAATCACAAGCCTTTGCTGCTGCAACAGCTGCTTCACCCATTTTTTGGCGTAGTTCAGGTGTCATTACTGGACAAGGTGCTTCTTCGACGACTTTTTGATGACGGCGTTGAATCGAACAATCCCTTTCAAATAAATACACATAATTGCCATGTGTATCTCCAAAGACCTGTATCTCGACATGCCTTGGAGCAATCACCGCTTTCTCTAAGATCAATTCACCCGAACCAAAGGCATTTTCTGCTTCCGAACGTGCTGTTTTTAATGCTTCGAATACATCAGCAGCGTGTTGGACCAGACGCATACCGCGCCCACCACCACCTGCTGATGCTTTGACCATTAAAGGATAACCAATCTTCTCAGCTTGTTCAGCCAAACAATCAAGGTCTTGCTGATCGCCTTCATAACCAGGTACACACGGTACGCCAGCTTGAATCATGGCAATTTTAGAAAGGCGTTTACTGCCCATCAGCTCGATGGCGGCAGCGGTTGGCCCAATAAAAGTGATGTCATGATCAAGACAAGCCTGAGCAAAATCAGTATTTTCAGACAAAAATCCATAACCAGGATGTACCGCATCCGCACCTGTCTTTTTGCAGGCTGCAATAATATTGGCAATGGACAAATAAGATTCGGAAACTTTAGATGCACCGATATAAACAGCTTCATCCGCCAGCTGGACATGACGGGCATTGGCATCTGCATCTGAATACACCGCAACCGTTTGATAGCCCATTGCTTTGGCTGTTTGCATCACACGAACAGCAATTTCACCACGGTTTGCCACTAAGACTTTTGAAAAACTCATTGTTTTATCTCTATTATTAAATTCCCCGTCCCCCTTCTAAAGGATAAACGCCCTTCTTTTTAAACAGGGATTAGGGAAATTTCAGTCAAACCAATTTGGATTACGTTTTTGAATAAAAGCCATGGTACCTTCTTGTCCTTCTGCGCCACCGACTGCTTGAGCAAACTGTTGTGCCGCATCATCCAAAAGCTGCTCTAAAGGCTCATTCAGTGTCCGATGCAATAAAGCTTTGGTGTTACGGGAAGCCAATGGTGCAGCACGTTTAATCTGCTGAATTATCTCTGTAAGCTGTTGTTCAAGCTCAACATCATCTTGTGCAACTTGATGAACAACACCTAAATCTAAAGCCGTCTTGCCATCAAAACGTAAACCCAATAATGCCAAACGGCGGGCTTGAGTCAAACCAATCCGTTTCACTACAAAAGGCGCAATTTGTGCAGGTAAAATACCTAAACCTGTTTCAGGTAGGCCAAACTGAGCGGTATCACGGCTGATGGCAATATCTGAAACACAGGCAAGACCAAATCCGCCACCGAGTACTGCTCCTTCCAAAACCACCACGACGGTTTGCGGTGCTTGATCCACTTGTTCAATCATGGCACCAAAACGACGGTTAAAATCCACATAAGGCTGTAAGCTATCCGTATTGGCCGCTTCAACTCTTAACCCTGCCATATCCTTAATATCGCCACCTGCACAGAAATGCCCACCTTGACCGCGTAAAATCACAGCACGAATGGATACATCATCAGCAATCTGGCTAAACACCTGTTGAATGGCAGTGACCATCTTTAAACTCATGGCATTACGGCTTTCAGGACGATTTAGCCATAGTGTTAAAATGCCACCTTGCTGTTCGAACTGAATGCTGTCATCTAACACTAAACCTGCAAGAGAAGTTGCAACTGTCATGCTTCTGCTCCTATTTTTTCTGTTTCTTCGGCAGAATATCGGTGAGCTTACAAATGATCCCCAACATGATTTCATCTGCGCCACCGCCAATCGAACCTAAGCGGCCATCACGGAACAGTTGCGATGCTGGGTTATCCCACATAAAGCCATTACCACCCCAATATTGCAGGCAACTGTCTGCCACTTCACGGCTTAATCGCCCTGCTTTCAGCTTCGCCATTGAAGCCATTAACGTGACATCTTCACCCGCAATATGCTGTTCACAGGCTTGAAGGGTTAAGGCTTTTAATGCCGCGACTTCTGTCATCAGTTCAGCAAAACGGAAATGTACATACTGGTTATGAATTAAAGGCTGACCAAAAGTGGTTCGTTCTCTGGTGTAGTCAATAGTTTGCTGAATGACTTTTTCCATGCCACCTACTGCATTGATACAGGCCCACATACGTTCCTCTTGGAACTGCATCATTTGCATCATAAAGCCCATGCCTTCCACCCCAACCAAGTTGCGTTGCGGTACACGCACATTGTCGAAGTAGACCTGTGCCGTGGTGGTGGAGCGCATCCCCAATTTATTTAATGGTTCTGAAAAGCTAATCCCAGCTGTCTTGGCAGGAACAATAATCATGGATTTATTGACATGTGGTTTGTCATCAGAAGTATTGGCAAGCAAACAGAAAAAATCAGCTTGTAATGAGTTGGTGATCCACATCTTGCTGCCATTAATCACATAATCATCACCATCTTTTTTTGCTGTGGTTTTGATGGCTGCCACGTCAGAACCAGCATGCACTTCCGAGACTGCAATCGACGCAACATATTCACCACGAATGGCAGGATTTAAAAACTCATCTCGTAGTTCCTTACTGCCAAAACGTGCCAGTGCAGGCGTTGCCATATCAGTTTGCACACCAATCGCTAGGGGTACGCCACCACAAGCAGCGCGGCCTAACTCTTCGGCCACCACAAGGTTGTATGAATAATCGAGTCCTAAACCGCCATTTTCTTCAGGTTTACAAATCCCCAATAAGCCCAAGTCCCCCATTTTCTTAAATACATCATGAATCGGAAAACGGCCTGCTTCTTCCCATTCTGGAATAAAAGGGTTCAGCTCATTTTCAACAAACTGGCGTGTGGTACGGCGTAAAGCATCATGTTCTGCAGTAAATTTCATTGTTTTTGTTCCTTAAAATTTGTTTTGCCCCTCTCCCTAACCCTCTCCCCAAAAGGGAGAGGGAATCCCTTCTCCCTCTGGGAGAAGGCTAGGCTAGGATGAGGGTGTTAAAAATTAAAATCTCGACACACCAAATCGTGTTGGATTTAATTCACGTTGTTGTGCTTCATAAATGGTTTGTAATAAAAATATCAATACTTTACGGGTATCTCTTGGGTCGATGATGCCATCGTCATGCAGCATTGCGGTATTAAATAAAGCCGTCGACTGTTGTTCCAATTTCATCGCAGTACTTTGTTCCAAGAAATCCAGCATCTGCGGATTCGGTTCCATTCCCGAGGCTTTTTGTTTGCCCTCAGCTACGATACGCAAGACTTTACCTGCTTGTGCTGCGCCCATTACTGCGACATGAGAGTTTGGCCATGCAAAGATAAATTGCGGGGACAAACTACGACCACACATGGCATAGTTACCCGCGCCATAAGAGCCTGCCACCACAATCGAAATCTTGGGTACTGTCGCATTGGCAACCGCTTGGATCAGCTTGGAACCATGTTTAATAATCCCGTTCTGCTCTGCATCGGTTCCGACCATAAAACCGGTGGTGTTATGCAGGAATAAAAGCGGTCGTTGGGTCTGCTCACACAGATGAATAAACTGCGCTGCTTTAGCCGCCCCTTGTGGGGTAATCGGACCATTATTAGTAATAATACCAATATGTTGTCCACCCACTTTGGCCCAACCACATACGGTTAAGGCATCATATTCTTGTTTAAATTCGAGAAAATCTGAATCATCAATAATCCGTGCAATGATCTCTTTCATATCAAAAGGTTGCTTTGGATCTTGCGGAACAATACCTAATAGCTCGTCAGCAGCATAACGCGGCTCTTTATAATTCTGATTGGATTGTGCGGTTTGTTCTTTCCAATTCAGATGCTCAAAAATCTCACGCGCCAAGCGAATCCCATCAGCATCATTTTCAGCTAAATATTCCGCCACACCTGACACTTGGGTATGCATTTCTGCACCGCCCAGTTCTTCCGCAGTTGCCACTTCCCCTGTTGCTGCCAATAACAGCGGTGGGCCAGCCAATAACATTTCTGTTTGCTTGCGCACCGCAATCACATAATCAGACAAACCCGGTTGATAAGCGCCTCCAGCGGTTGCATTACCATGTACTACTGCAACTTGCGGAATCCCTGCTGCAGATAAGCGTGCCTGATTGGCAAAAGTCATACCGCCATAGGTAAATACTTCAGCCGCATAGTTCAGGTTTGCACCACCACTTTCGGTCAAAGTCACCATCGGTAATTTTTGTTCTAAAGCGATCTTTTGCAGGCGCAAGGTTTTATGCACCCCCATCGGTGACATGGTGCCACCTTTGATCGCGCTGTTACTGGCAGAAACCAGCGCACGTACACCGCTGACAAAACCAATGCCTGCAATCACACCACCGCCAGCTTCGGAACCATCTTTATCGTCATGCATGTTGTAGCCAACTAAGCCACATAACTCGACAAAAGGTGAATCGGCATCTAACAGCAACCGAATACGCTCATGCGGCAAGATTTTGCCTTTCTTATCAAACTTGGGTTTTGCCGCATAAGATTTATCGATGCTTTTTTGCTGCACCGCACGCACTTCAGCCAACTGCGCTAATAATGCCTCTCGATTTTGCTGGTATTGTTCACTACCCACCGTAATTTCAGATCGAAGAATACTCATGTTTATTCTCCATCTGTTTTGAATATGTCAGGAATAAAAGCACGATGGAAACCATTAAAGGCTTCATTATTGGTCGCATCTGCCAGTGGGTACATGCGTGTACCTTGTGAAGCTGCCCCATCAATACGCAGGGTGACACCAGATACAAAAGCAGCAGCATCTGAAAGTAAATAGCAAATCGCTGAAGAGATTTCTGACTCGGTGCCCATCCGTTTTAATGGAACATTACTCGCTAAACTTGGAATAATGACTTTGGCAAAATCACCACTATAGTTATCCATGCCCGAAGAAATAATCCAGCCCGGTGCAACTGCATTAACACGTACCCCAGATTTACCCCATTCTACTGAAGCAGTTTTGGTCAGGTTATCAACACCCGAACGTGCTGCGCCTGAATGCCCCATTCCCGGCATACCTCCCCACATATCGGCAGTCATATTAACAATGCTACCACCATGCTTTGCCATCCACTGGTTATAAGCTTCACGCATCAAGTAAAAGGTAGAATGTAGGTTATTACGGACCACGGCATCAAAACCATTGGCAGAAATATTCTCTAATGCAGAAGGAAATTGTCCCCCAGCGTTATTGACTAAACCATCGAGCTTTCCAAATTTTTCCAACACTTCAGCAATCATGTTTTTAACTTGTTCTTCATCACGGTTATCACAGACGATGAAATGGACTTTGCCTCCATCTTCCAGAATTTCTTGGCTGACTTTTTCCAGTTTTTCAACTTTTCGCCCTGTAATCACCACTTGTGCGCCTAAAGAAGCCAATTCATGTGCAGTACAACGGCCAATACCAGAACCACCACCTGTGACGATCACCACTTTGTCAGCAAATGCATCTGCCCTGAAAATTGATTGATAACTCATCTTTATATCCTTAATATTTTTCTAACAATTGTGCGGGCACTTTCACCGGCATATCTAATAGTTGCTGAGCAAAAGCCTTCCCTTGTGGATCGATCCGCAAGCTGGCAATCCCACCACCACCCAATGCATTTTCCAACATGAAATTCAGTGCATGCATGGCTGGCATTTCATAACGAATCACTTTTGATTTTTCAGGATCTAGAACATGCTGCATATACGCTGCGACATTAGCTTCGGTTAATGCAGCGCGAATCCATGGCAAATATTCAGCCTTACGCGCGATCACCCCAATATTGCTGTGATTGCCCTTATCTCCACTGCGTGCATGTGCAACTTCAACGAGAGGAACTTCAACCTCATCACCTTGGTATACGGCTACGTCACCAACGAGATGCTGCACATAATCCTGTGAAGATTGTCCAACGGGGATCTGAACGGGATAACGCTGTCCTGCAAAATCGACTCCTACTTTTAATTGATCTTTATCAATCAGGAACGAGAACAGCTTCACCACAGCGGATGCCTTAGGTCGACCTCCAACAATACCTGCCAATGCAGGTGCCATGCCTGTTGAAGCTTGAGCAATTTCCGAAGCAAAGAACATACAGGCTTCTTTAAACAGGTGTTTAACAGCGATTTTAACCACCACCTCACGGCTGTCCTTGATTCGAGCATGTGAGCCATAAGTGCTTTCAATGCCAAGAATCTCAACTGACTTTTCAATAAAAGGAGGAACTGAACGCAGTGCCAAAACGCGTTCACATTTGTTGATAATGGCATCGGCAATCACTTGAGCTTTTTCTGGCGCTTCACGACCTGCAATCAAAAAACTGACCAAGACACGATAACCATCAGCATAGGTGGCACTGACTTTATATTGCTGGGTCGGTGCACGACCTGTGGCACCCGTCACTCTGACTCGATGTTCGCCCACCTGCTCTAAATGCACTTGGCTAAAATCAGCACTCACATCAGGTAAAAGATAGGCTTGCGGATTGCCAATTTCATAGACAATCTGCTCTGCTACGGTTGCAGTTGAAACGAGGCCACCTGTCCCTTTCGGCTTGGTTACGATAAATGAAGCATCAGCGCTGACTTCTACGATCGGAAAGCCCATATTGTCAAAACCTTGAACTAGGCGCCAATCGGTAAAGTTTCCACCTGTACATTGTGCACCGCATTCAATCACATGTCCTGCCAATGAGCCTTGTGCCAGCTTGTCATAATCATCGAGTGACCATTTGTATTCATGCAGCAAAGGTGCCAGTACAACCGCCGAATCGACCACACGGCCTGTAATTACGATATCTGCCCCTAAGTCGAGCGCATCACGAATCGCAACAGCACCGAGATAGGCATTACTACTGGCAACATGTGCGGGTAAGGCTTCAGCATTAAACATTTCCTTAACATTCTGGGTGAGTAATTCAGCCTGCTTGGGTAATACATCATCACCCAAAACCACTGCAACTTTTAAATCCAAGCCTTTTTCATCAATAATTTTTTGTAGGGCATCACGGCAAGCCAAAGGATTTACCCCACCCGCATTGCTGATCACTTTTATTTTTTTCTCAGCAATTTTATTGATCAGGGGTGCCATGACTCGACTGACAAAATCCAAAGCATAACCATGACTTGGATCAATCATCATCGCTTTCGCCATAATCGACATGGTGATTTCTGACAGATAATCAAAGACCAAATAATCAATATCACTCAGATGCACCAACTGAAATGCAGCAGTGTTGGTATCGCCCCAGAAGCCTGATGCACACCCGATTTTGACTACCCTCTGGTCATCCTGTTTGACAGTTGTCATGCGCTTTCTCATTGTTATTGCTAAAAACGCCTTAACATTACCAAGCAAGTGCTTGGTTTGTAAAGTACATAATGCTATGCTGTATTGGCAAAAATAGACAAACTCAAGCAAATGCTTGTTATAAAAAGATAAGACAATGCATCAAATGATTTTTGTTACAATAGACTTTGGATTAAACGGGATAGACGGATAGGCATGATCGCAACCTCAATTGAGCAAATACCCAAGATTGTTTGTTTTGATGACAGTCCACGTGGACGTTTACTGCAAGGTGCTGCCTATCTGTTTTATAAGCAAGGTTATGACAAAACCACGGTTCGTCAACTTGGTGAATTTATTGGCATTCAATCAGGAAGCCTGTTTCATCACTTTAAAAGCAAGGATGAAATTCTGGCGACTGTGATGGAACAAACTATCATTTATAACTTTGCCCGTTTAAAAGAAGCAGCTGAACGCTCAACCGTTCCTGAACAACAATTACGCCATCTCATCAAAGCTGAATTACTTTCCATTGCTGGCGATACTGGTGCAGCTATGGCGGTATTGGTACACGAATGGTTTGCCCTTTCTAAAGAAAAACAAGATTACCTGCTGAAAATGCGTAATGAATATGAGCAAGTCTGGCTGGATGTGATTGAAAAATTACGTGCTCAAGGCAAAGTGAAACACGATGCGTTTATTTGGCGTCGTTTGCTTGGTGGCTCGATTTCTTGGACGGTGACGTGGTACAGACCTGAGGGTAAAGTCAAAATTGATGAGTTGACTGAAATGGTTTGGGAAATGGCGGTGAAATAATGAGTTATCGAATGCATCCTAAACAAATTGAAAATATATTTTCTTTAACGACTAAACAACGTTACGAGCATTTTGTTTCAAAAGTATGTGACTGGGAAGAACTCTGGATATTAGAAGATGAACATACAAATTATCTTATCCTTACACCCCAAGAAAATTTAGAATACTTACCTGTATGGCCACATGCTGACTACGCGACCTCCTTCCGTGAAATTTATCCTTCTTTCACACCAACTAAAGTCGATCTGAATAATTTTATCGAAAAATGGTTACAGAATCTAAATGATGATGGTATAAAAATTGGGGTACTACCAAATTTAGATATTTCTGTTTGGATTATAGATCCACTCGACTTAAAAGAAGAATTAGAAAATGAATTAAAGCAATACGAATAAGCCAACTGCAGAAAGAAGAGAATGCCGTATATCTATTTGCGTAAGCCTCAACCCAGCGATTTAACTGAAATCAAACTTGCCTACCAAAAGAGTATTCAACTGCATCAACCTTGGACTTATCCACCAACAGACTTTCAACAATATCTCGCACAAGAACATCGTTACTTTGTCTGCTTGAAAGAAAATCATGCCATTGTTGGCACCTTTAATATCTCCAATATCGTTCGAGGTTACTTCCATTCTGCTTACTTGGGTTATGAAGCCTTTTCTCCTTATGCCGGACAAGGCTATATGCGACAAGGGCTGCAACTGGTTTTACACGAAGCATTTCAAACACTGAATCTGCATCGACTAGAAGCCAATATCCAACCAGACAATATGTCCTCTATTCGCCTTGTCGCAAATGCAGGTTTTATAAAAGAAGGGTTTTCTCGCCAATACCTGCGTGTTGGTGGAAAAGAATGGAAAGATCATGAGCGTTGGGCAATTTTAAATGCCGATTGGACTGATAAAAAATATCAGGCATTTTAAAAAATTGATTCTAATTTAAGCACGACACAGCTTATCGCTCACGTCTATTTATCTATATTCGTTGTATCAGAAAGCTGCTATTGTTCTTAAACATCAAATGATTATAAGAATTCGTGAAAATGAATCCAGTACAACATGCCAATATTTCGGTGAAACGTCGTGGGGGCGAGCTTGAAGATTATATTGATATTCATGCTCTAATCGACAGCACCAAAATGTTGTGTACCGACAATCGCCATCGTATCTTGCATACCTTTTGGGGTGTTCAGGAAGTCATTATCCCGATCTTTGGACATCACTTTGAAAATAGTGCAGGAAATAGCATTGAAGTGAAAGACCTGTGTGAAAAAGATCACCTATTGGTTGATTTCCATCACCGCTTTATTCCAACTTTAGGCGATTTTGTTGCAGCGATGCAGGATATCCCTACAGATGGGTTAGCAAAACGCCTAGAGAAATTCCATGCTGATGTGATTGACGACCCAAAGCTATCAGCAACACTACTCTCTCCTTTATCGGTGACGGGACAATTAAAGTCGTTACTGATCACCCACAATAGTTGGTTTATCAATACCATTCTTCCGATGATGGGAAAAGGTGAAGCCAAATTTATTGATTTTGATATTCGTCCCGATTTCTTTTTTAATCCGATGCGTTTTGAACTCTGGATGGACAATGGCATGACTGTGCCGCCTAGTGCAGCTAAGCTGCAAGAATTAAAAACTAAAATTGCTTAACTTAAGGGGAAATAAAAATGAGCAATATCCAATACGTGATTCGTCAAAATGACTTTGCCTATAATGACGAATGGCATCTGACCAACTGCGTTTCTACTGGGGCAATCAAACAGATTTATACAGATAAAGTTGAAGCAGAAAAGGCCTATAAAACCTTAGTTGTTGAGGGCTTATATTATGATGAACTCTGTAACTATGACATCGGCAATGGCGAAGTAAATGATGAAATCTACGAAAAACTTGAAGCTTTGGTATTAGAAAAAACAGGCAAAAAGTTTGATATCGAAGATGGTGAAATTCCAAAGTTGAATGAAGATGATGCTTTCGAATTTGCCCAAATTTCAGGTATCGTCTGGTATCAACTCTTAGAAATCGATGCGACACAACCTTGCTATGTACTTTGGATCAATTCAGAAGAAGACTATTTCTCTGGCTATGAGACTGGCAGCATTGTCTCTAGTCAAGATGAGAATTTTAGTGATGTATCTTGGGAATCCAATATTTATGCGATGGACTATGAGTTCGAAGCCTTGATGAACAAACCACTTTCAGAGTTAAGTGATAGTCCATTATTATTGAAACAGTTTATCGAACAGACTTCAGATATTCGCTATGATGCTGAAAAAGATAGTATCGAAGGTATTGCACTCGACAACATAAAATTTATTGATATCAAAGCACTGAACTCATTTCTGAAACAACCTATCTTTGAAATCCGTCAGATTTCTTTAGAAGAGTTGGCTGAACTAGAATAAATTTTAAACCGGAAAAAGTGCGGTGTTTTGACCGCACTTTGAATGATGTTTGAAACAGTTTTAATAGCCCAACTGTTTACTAATTAAATCCTTCATAATTTCTTCTGCACCACCGCCAATCATATTCACCTTCACTTCACGATAGATCCGCTCGGACTTAGTACCACGCATAAAGCCCATGCCCCCGAGTGTTTGTACCGCAGCATCGGCACAGAATTGCATAGTTTGAGTGGCAACATTCTTCAGCATACAAATCTGGGCAATCAGTTCACTACCCTGCAATTCAGGTTTGCCTAAACGATAAGCGGTATCCTCGAGTAAAGCACGCGTTGCAGTCAGTCGCGTGGCCATATCCACTAACTTATGACGCATCACCTGATGATCAACCAGACGCTTACCAAAGGTTTGGCGTTGTTGTGCCCAATCCAATGCCTCTTCATAGCAAGTCAAGGCAAAACCATAACTACTGGCAGCAAGGAAAAAACGCTCCATATTGAAGTTATTCATAATCACCAGAAAGCCCATATTTTCAGGACCCAATAAATGGCTGACAGGCACTTTAACATTGTCAAAATGCAGGTGTGCCGTATCAGATGCCCACCATCCCATCTTATCCAGTTTGGTTTTACTGATCCCTGCACTATGCGCATCTATGAGAAGCATTGAAATACCATTTGCCCCTTTGGCATTTGGATCAGTACGCACTGCCACTGAATAATAATCTGCTCGCATCCCTGAAGTGATAAAGGTCTTTTCACCACTCACCAGAAAATAATCACCCTCACGTACTGCCTTGGTTTTAAGCGAAGCTACATCTGACCCACCGCCTGGCTCAGTAATCGCCAATGCCGAGATTTTTTCACCTGACAAAATCTGAGGCAGTACTTGAGCTTTAACCTCTTCGTTGGCAAAGTGCTGGATTGGTGGCGCACCAATGGTATGTGACAGTAACGAAGCCGCTAAGCCACCCGAAGCACATTTTGCAATCTCAATCGAAGATAACAAGGTATAAAATGCATCTGTTCCCGCAATTCCCCCATACTGCTCTTCAAAACCTAATCCCAACAAACCAATATCTGCGGCTTTTTTATAGAGCTCTCGCGGAAAGGTTTCACTTTCATCCCATTCATTGATAAAAGGCGAAATTTCTTTTTCAACAAAACGTCGAATGCTCTTGGCAAATTCAAGATGCTGCTCGTTGTAGTACAAAGGATTAAGGTGCATATTCTGCTTCCTAGCAATTATTGATCATTGTTTATTGAATGAACACTAAAGTAGCAAAATCAGAAAAACCAAGCAAGCGCTTGGCAAAATCAAAGCTTAAAAAAACATGCCAAAAGCAAGTTCGAATTATAAAACTATAATTTTAATCGGCCACGAAATCCACGGGTCGCATAATAGGATTGAGCACCATTGTGATAGGTAAAGACGCGGCCATAACGACTATCACAAAAAATTGCACCGCCCAATTTGCGTACATCTTCTGGAGTTCTGACCCAGCTCGAGGTTTTTAAATCAAAATGCTCAATCGACTGTAACTGCCTATATTGCTCTTCTGTGAGCAATTCAATTCCCATGGCTTCGGCTACATCGACCGCATTGTTTTCAGGCTTATGTTCTTTACGTGCATCTAAAGCAGCGCGATCATAACAAAGACTCCTACGCCCTTTTGGTGTTTCTACGGCACAATCATAAAAGATGATCTCACTTGGTTCAGAATCAAGCGAAACGATATCTGGCTCCCCTCCAGTCTCTTCCATCTGATTCAATACCCATAGCTTTTCAGGTTGCTGTTTCAACTGTTCCTCGATATCCCCCCAATTCACCTCATGATGCCGATGCATATTGGCTTCAAAACGCTTTTTTAATATCTCGAACAACACAATCGTCTGTTCAGCATTTAGCTGTTTTTTCTTGGTCATTTTTATTCTCTGAATTTGAGTGTTAAACCGAACGGCCATCAAAGTGATTGATTTTGATGCTTTCCAAATCTAAATTTTCGATACATCTAATATTAATGGCATACATCTGATTCCCTTGCGGATCAATACCTGTTGCATAAGGATGAATACCACAGATCTTACAAAAATGATGGTCGATCACATGCTTATTAAATTGGTAACGAGTTAAAACATCTTCTTGAACTGAGATATCAACTTTATCTGTCGGTAAGAACCACAATAAAGAACCTTTTCTTTGGCAGATCGAGCAGTTACACGACATTGCTTCAGTCAAATCACCTTGTGCAACAAAAGTGATTTTTCCACAATGACAACTTCCTTGATATTCCATCTTATTTTCCTTTTTATTCTGTTCTCCCCTATTAGACAAAGCTGTTGAAATGATGTCCACTTAATTTAGTTATTTCTTTGGTGATAAGAAAATGCAAGTTGATGCCGCCATTGATATTCCAATCGAGCCAAAGCACCAACAAAGACCGCCTCCCCAGCAATGTGGATTACGGCAAAGATTGTCATTTCCTGCCAGAATCGCCAAAGCATAACCAAACAAACCAAGCCCCAGATGCTATTTGCAATCACCAAGATGTTGATGAGGAACAGTGCGCGTTTTTTATAATTGGCGAGTGTAAATGAATAACATGCGTATAAGAGATTCACGCAACCCACAAAAACAATAATCCCTTTGGGTAAATGATAAAGTTGACTTAACCATTGTGCAGCAAGCAATACGATCAGCCCAGCAAATGCAGCCGCAGTGCAATCTACCCATAAAATATTTTTCTGAATATTCATAACTTCAATGCTCTTTTTATTTTAATTTGAGCATATACAGATCATTGGTGATTTAAAACATCTTGCTGATTTGCTATACGGCATTAACTCCAAAAATGTTGGCACTGCCGACACTTCGTTCCATTTTTATACGAAAAGAGTGGAAAACCAAGCAATAGGAAAACCACATAAGCAGGGCGTTTACCTTCTGTATAAGGTTGTATATCAGTACTGCCACACTTAGGACAGCTTTCACTTGCTCCAAATTGTTGTTCTAATTCTTGGCTAAAATCTTGAGCAAGTAATGCTTTAGCTTCTTCTGCATAGCTTTCAGGAACTAACAGTCGCACACCACCTAAAGCATTGGAGTAAAGCCAATCCATATTAATAGTATGTTCATTTTCAATACATGCTGGAATTTCAGCTGCTTCTAACTGAGTTTTAGCAATTTGAGCTTCATAGGGAAATGAAAAGCTTTGTACTACGATCCAAGTCATATCAGAAAGCCCGTAAAACAACCAGTATATAAAATTCCACACAATAAAAAACACCCCCTCTGCGATAGCGGAGGGGGTGTTTCTA
>NZ_JAZEZK010000021.1:0-70882 GCF_037028485.1 Acinetobacter sp. 102 | reverse complement strand
ACCATTTCCGTGTTGAACATCCTTATGGTCACCATAAACGTGCTGCGACACCTGAAGATCCAGCATCTTCACAAATGGGTGAAACGTTCTATGAGTTTTGGCCACGTACGGTCATTGGCTCTTTCAAATCAGCAATTGAAATTGAAACGACGCGTTTAAAACGTAAAGGCAAAGAGTTCTGGTCAAGGGACAATGAATTGCTACAAGGTTGGGGCATGAGTGCCGCGTTTCATGGTTCAATGGTTGGTCTGTTTGGTAAAGGGGTCATTCCTTATTTAGCGACTCAAGCGTTCTATGGCATTAGTTTGTTTGAGATTATTAACTATATCGAACACTATGGTTTAAAACGTCAAAAGGATAAGAATGGTAAGTATGAGCGTACCATGCCAGAACATAGCTGGAACAATAATAATATTGTGACCAATTTATTCTTGTATCAGTTACAACGTCATTCGGATCATCACGCTTACCCAACGCGTCCATTCCAAGCTTTACGTCATTTTGATGAAGCACCTGAGTTGCCAAGTGGTTATGCAAGTATGTTATTACCAGCTTTGATTCCACCACTATGGTCAAAAATGATGGATAAGCGCGTCTTTGATCACTATAAAGGTGACTTGAATAAAGCCAATATTTTCCCGAAACGTCGTGCAAAAATCTTTAAGAAATTTGGTGTGGTTGATCAGTCGCTGACTGAAGTTTCTAGCGAGACAGCAACTACAGCATAATACGAACTGCTTTCCCAAAGCAGGGCACTGATGAGCAATCGTCAGTGCCTTTTTTATTTTCTTGTATAAAAAGCTTAACCAAGTACAGATTTTGAATATTCTTACTGTATATCTATGTATAACTTAAAAATAATCTTGTAATTGGTTTATGAGGCAAAGATGACAAAACATTATGATTATATTGCGATTGGTGGTGGGAGTGGCGGCATTGCATCAGTGAATCGTGCTGCGATGTATGGAAAAAAATGTGCCTTAATTGAAAAATCTGAAATAGGCGGGACTTGCGTCAATGTTGGTTGTGTTCCTAAAAAAGTGATGTGGTATGCCGCCCATGTCACTGAATCGATTCAGAAATATGGTCCTGATTATGGTTTTAATACTAAAGTTGAGTCATTTGATTGGCAGGTTTTAATCAAAAATCGGCAGGCCTATATTGATAGAATACATCAATCTTATCAAAATAGCCTAAGCAAAAATCAAGTCGATCTTATTCAAGGTGCAGCTTATTTCATTGATAAAAATACTATTGAGGTTAATGGTGATCGCTTTACGGCAGATCATATCCTGATTGCAACAGGTACACAGCCCTCACTACCTAAGATAGATGGAGTGGAATATGGCATAGATTCGAATGGCTTCTTTGAGTTAAGTGCTTTACCAAAAACCACCGCTGTGATTGGTTCGGGCTATATTGCAGTGGAATTGGCAGGTGTGCTGAATGCTTTGGGTTCTCAGGTTGGATTGTTCATTCGTAAGGATTTACCTGTAAGACGCTTTGATTCTTTTTTAAGTGAAACCTTAGTCGAAGTGATGCAAACAGATGGTATTGCTGTACATACCCAAGCTGTTCCTCAAAAAGTTACCCAAAATGCCGATGGCACAGTTGTGCTGCATTTGGAAAATGGTGAAACCCATAAAGTGGATTGTCTGATTTGGGCAACGGGTCGAGAGCCAAATACTGCGAGTTTGAATTTGGAGAAAGCCAATGTCCAGTTGGATGAGAGAGGCTATATTCAAGTTGATAAATTCCAGAATACCTCACAGCAAGGAGTTTATGCGGTAGGTGACATTACGGGGAAAATGGAGCTCACACCTGTCGCTGTTGCAGCAGGGCGAAGATTGTCCGAACGACTCTTTAATCATAAGTCAGATGAACATTTAGATTACAACAATATTCCAACTGTGGTCTTTAGCCACCCTCCAATCGGAACAGTGGGGATTACTGAAAAGGAAGCCATTGAGCAATATGGTCAAGAGGCGGTTAAAGTGTATAACTCATCTTTTACTGCGATGTATAGTGCGATTACTCAACATCGTCAGCCAACCAAGATGAAACTGGTCTGTGTGGGTGAAAATGAAAAAATTGTCGGTATTCACGGGATTGGTTTTGGCATGGATGAGATTTTACAAGGTTTTGCTGTTGCCTTGAAGATGGGAGCAACCAAGAAAGACTTTGATAATACTGTTGCGATTCACCCAACCTCGGCGGAAGAGTTCGTGACCATGCGCTAAGTGATGGTCTGGATATAAAAAGGACGTTATTGCAACGTCCTTTTTTTTGACTCATCAAATTCTTACTTCAATTCACTTGATGATTTACCTAATTCGCGACGGGCAATGATCAGTTGCTGAATTTGTTGGGTACCTTCAAAAATATCCAAAATTTTTGAGTCACGTGCCCATTTTTCCAGTAATTCATCCTCAGAATAACCAACACTGGCAGCAAGTTCGACACATTTCAGTGTGATCTCATTGCATACGCGACCCGCTTTTGCCTTCGCAATCGAAGCTTCTTTAGAGTTTGGCTTTTTATTGTCTGCCATCCACGTTGCTTTGATCGTTAACAAGCGGGCAGCTTCCCATTCAGCTTCCATGCGATAAATCTGTGCAGCAAGGTTTGAGGTCTGTAAATATGGTGTTTTATAGTCTGCATCAAGCTGATCTTTAAAGATTTCTTTGATACGTTCCAAAGATGCTTTGGCGCAACCAATGGCCATTGCCGCAACCAGTGGACGGGTATTATCAAAAGTTTCCATCACGCCTGCAAAGCCTTTGGCAACATCGATTTCTGCATTACCCAACAAATTGGCAGCAGGAACACGGCAGTCAATAAAGCTAATTACGGCAGTATCCGAGGCTTTAATCCCCAGTTTGTGCTCAAGACGTTCGACTTTCATTCCTGCTGTACCTTTTGGTACAACAAAAGATTTGATTGCAGCACGACCTAGTTTTTTATCCAAAGTTGCCCAAACCACCACAGAGTCAGCACGCTCACCTGAAGTGACAAAGATTTTCTCACCGTTGAGGATGTATTCATCACCATCTTTAGTGGCAGTGGTACGAATTGCCGCAGAATCAGAGCCACAGCCGGGTTCTGTAATAGCCATAGCCGCCCAAGTACCCTTGAAGCTTTCTAACTGCTCATCGTTGGCGACAGCGGCAATAGCAGAATTTCCAAGGCCTTGGCGTGGCATACTCAATAATAGGCCAGTATCGCCATAGCACATTTCAATTACACCCAGTGCGGTTGACATATTATTGCCATTTTTATTGCCTGATTCAGTTTCGCCTCGTTTGCCCACTGCTGCACCAGCATTAATACCTTCGCCGCCTTCGTTCATACCATCAATTAACGAAGCAAGCATATCGAGTTCTTTTGGATAGGCATGTTCGGCTTTATCATATTTGCGTGAGATTGGGCGTAGTACATTCAATGCAACTTCATGTGCCTGATCGACCATCATTTTGAATTTTTTAGGACTTTGTAAGTTCATTGTATTCTCCTTAGGTCGTCAATTAAGCATGTAAGCCAGAATGTAAAACTGCAGTTGCACGTAGATCGCGGTACCAGCGCTCAACAGGATGTTCTTTGGTAAAGCCATGACCACCTAAGATCTGCACACCATCTGTACCGATTTTCATTGATTTTTCTGCACAGAGCAGGCGGGCTAAATAGGCTTCTCGATGAAACGGTTTACCAACTTCTGCCAAACTTGCTGCATTGAGCACCAACATGCGCATGGCATCGATTTCAATGGCCATATCCGCAATCATAAAGGCGACACTTTGGCGGTGCGAGATCGGTTCACCAAAGGCAGTACGTTCATTGGCATATTTGATACAGTATGCTTTGATGGCTTCACAGGTCCCAACAGCCATGGCACACCACATCAGATTGCCAAGATCAACAAATGCGGTGTAATCAAAATCGCTATCACCTAAACGTAAGGCAGGAGTCTGATTGAATTGGAGTGTTGCTGTTTCTGCTGCTTTTAATCCCATTGCAGGGTTGGCTTTAATGGAGATACTTTCATTGGATTGCACCACGAATATATCAGGCTGACCATTAAACTCTGCACTCACAAGGAATACATCCGCAGTATCACCTAGAACCACCAAGGTTTTTTCACCAGTGATATAGAATTGTCCATTGGCTTCGGTTGCTGTGGTTTTTAACTGGAATGGATTGAAGGCTGGCGTTGCTTCTTGAAAAGCAAAGCTTGCGGTGACATCAGTATCTTCTGCAAACACAGGTAAATACATCGATTGGACTTGGGTTGAACCCCAACGCGTAATCGCATTAATTACACTGAAACGGCTCAGTAGGCCAGCGGTTAGACTAAAATCTCCCTTGGCAAGACTTTCAGCAATCAGGATATTACTGACAATATTTTGTTCAGCTGCCACACCACCTAAAGCTTCTGGTAAAGCATAGTAATTCAAGCCTAAATCGACTAGGTGCTGCCATAGTTGTTCTGGAAATTGGGCATTATGGTCCGCATCATGCGCCAAAGCATATAAAACTTCTTCAGCAAATTGTGACATCGCGTCAACGGTCATTTGCTGTTCTTCAGTCAGACTGAGATCAAACAAATTTTTATTGACCTGATTTGGGAGACGTTGTTTATCGATCGCTTGTGGCTTAAATGCTTTTTGTGTTTTTGTAAGCACTTTAAAGCCCGTTTTTGAACCTTGATATAATGATTTCTCTACAAATTTTCTTAATTTGAGTTGATCAAGTACTTCGCTTCCTGCGATTTTTGTGATCAAAGATAGCCCAAATCCCTGAGCTTTATTCATCATATTCGACATGGTTTTATCCTAGAGGATGGTTGTAAAATTATGCTGACATGCTCCAATGAAAAAGACTATGTCTTGTTTGACATGCCGATTGGAGAAAGATAAAGGGTAATCTGACCAACTATGATATTTTATCTATTTGTTTTTTAATGTTTTGTATAAAATAATAAAAAATGAAATTAAAAAAAATTGACCAAACTGACAGAGTGCTGATGGTATTGAATCGTTGTATGATCACTGGGTCATATCGGAATGGCTGCCAGTGATCATAATTTCTTCTTAGAAGCGTTTACTATAGTTCACGAATAAACGGTCCTCGCCAAAGTCATTACCGTGTTTCACATCATAGTCAATGCGGATGTATTGCAGTGCAAAGCCTTTGAGATAGGGTTGTTGAAAGGCGTAGTTCAGAATGAGATTGGATTCAGTCTCATGATTTTTCTCACCATTGGTTGCTTTAAAATCATGACCATAGACATATTTCACCATCGCATTTAGCCCAGGCACGTAGTCCTTAAAATCATAGCCATACATCAGATGATAAGACTTTTCATTCTTTTTAAAGAAGCCTGTGGCATTCCAGTTAATAAAATAGGTTTCAGGCAGAAAACCGTCAGGCAGTGGATAGGCGGACTCACCCATAATCTGCTGATAACCCAATCCAAAGGACTGATTTTTAACTTTGAGCATCTCAAGAATCCCAATATTTTGGGCATCAATATCAAAGTTATTGCCATCATTTTTGGCATTGAAATATTTAAACTTGGAATTTAGTGAGAGGTTGGATTGCTTCCATGTATGATCTAAGCCTAGATAGTGCTTGTTGTATAAGTCTTCTAAATTAGCAAAGTAATATTCTGCTTTAAGGGATGGGGTGAACTGATAGCGTAAATCCAGATAATTTAAATCATCGGAATATTCGGTTTTGCCATTGGCAGTAAAGGAGAACTTGCGAAAATCTTCTTCATTGCGAGGAGATACTTTGGTTACTCGGCCTATTTCGGCATAGAGTGGATCAGAGAGTTGTGATTTTAAGTTGGCTCCCCAATAGGAAGCGAGTAATTGGCGGCTGTTATCAACAGCAGTTACAGGCTGATCAAGCCACAGTTCACCAATACTTAATAAGGTTTTGTTATAACCGAGTTTAAACGTTGCTCCATATTTTAAAAAGTCAGATGCTTGTGACTGAGTTTGTGTATCAAATGGCAAGATGGTATCGGCTACATGCTTGTCTTTACTTAAACGTACCGCATATTGAACAGAAGCATCTGCACCAATTGTGACGGGCTTATCTGCGATTTGTAGCGGCGTGTCATGTAGTTGAGATGTATAAAATAGCGAGGCTGCCTGTGACCAACTGCCTGTATCTTTGAGGTTCTGATTGTCATAGTCGCGGTTGATATAGGCATTTTTCAGGGTGAATTTCCACTCTTCCTGAGTAGATTGGGCATTTTCAGCTGCAACAACTATCGGGCTGGAGAATCCAAGCATGACGAATAAAATTGCTGCTCTTAAGTATAGCGGGTTAAATTTATGTACGTGATTCATAATCCATATCCAATCTTGGTATGCCATCCCTAGGCGTTATTATTTTAAAATTCAGATTAATATCCTTCCTTCATTTATGAATATTGAAGGAAGGAAAATAGCAATGACTTAGTTGAGCTGTTCGTGTTGGATACTTTCACGATAATATTTACAGCCTTTGTAGAGCAGAAATACACCGAGTAAGCCTGCAACTGCATTTACAATCGAGATAGAGTTACCCACCATCAATGTATTTTGGAAATATTTATCTGTTAATAGCGCAACAGCGGTTGTACCTACACCTAAAGCAATCAAATTTGAAACCAGTAGAAATTTCGCTGAGACCTGAGCACGTAACTGGTTTGGGGTAAGCATTTGAGTTGCAGCAGCCGATGCAGGAATTGGAAAGGTCGAGAAAAACATAGCCACAAAAATTAAGGCAAAGGATAAGTACATATTATCGACTTGGGTAAACAGCACACTTGGAACAATAAGTGCAGCACAGCCGATCATTCCTGCTCGAATCGCTGCATCGCTATAACCCTTTTTAGAGAAATAATCGATGAGCCATCCACAAAATAGTGCTCCAGCCGTGTTTGCAACCAAAATAATACTGCCGAGAATATAGCTTGTTTGGCTGGCATCTAGGCCAAAGTGTCGCATGTAAAATGCAGGTGCCCATCCAAGTAGCGAGTACAGCATCATGGTATAGAAAGAGAAACCAATAAAGTGACAAAAGAAGGTCTTTTTATGAGTTTTGATAAAGGCAATAGAGTTTTTAAATGATGCTTGGATTACCTGCCCATTTTGATCAACTTTTAAGCCTTTTCGTGTCGGTTCCTTTACCGTTAAAATCATAACTAAAGCGAGTAAAACACCTGGAAGCCCGACGATAAAGAAGGTGAGTTGCCATGTTCTTAATTGACCAATGACTGGCAGGACGACTGAATCAACATTTTTTAAAAGACTAATCACATAACCGCCAATTAAAAAAGCCAAACCAGAGCCAATAAAAGCACCAATGGCATATAGCCCTAACGCACGGCCTAGTTTCTCTTTGGGGAATAAATCGGTCACGATGGAGTAAAAAGCGGGGGATAATGCAGCTTCACCAGCACCCACACCTAATCGTGCGAGAAACATCTGAGCAAAATTTTTACTTAAGCCACATGCAGCCGTTGCTAAGCTCCAGAATGCAATGCCAATCGAAATAATCTTAATCCGTGATTTCTTATCAGCGAGTGCGGCAATTGGGATGCCCATAAAGGCATAGAATAAAGAAAAAGCCAGACCTTGCAATAGACTAAATTGAGTGTCAGACAGCATCAGATCATGTTTAATGGGTTCGATCATCAAGGATAAAATTTGACGATCTACAAATGAAAGAATATAAGCCAACATGCAAATCACGACGACATACCATTGGTAGCCATAACGTTCGCGCTCTAAATGCGGCTCTGGATGTATATGAATCACTTGTTCAGGCGATAGTTCTGCCTTTTGCTCATTCCTGAGCATACTTTCTGGGTGGTTATCATTCATTCTGCATCTTCCTATGATGACTGAGTATTAAGTGATACTAAATAAATTTTATTTTTATAATTTAGTGTCATTTTTGGTCTATTTTATTTTATGGATCTGATTCAATAGCTATTCTTAAATAAAGCTTAATTTTTAATTTGACTGAAAAAATAGAATGATTTTTACAGGAAATAAGAAATCTATATTTAAGGTTAATTTTATTTTTATTGTTGTTATTATTGTATTTATTTTAATTATTTTATTTAATTTTCATGTTTTTATAAAATGTAAATAAACATTGCATTGGCTGTGGGAGATTTTTAGTTTAAAAAAGTATAGGCGTGACTATTTATATTATTGTTAAAATAATTTTAAAGCGATTCTTAAATTAGATAATTAAAAAAAATATGTAATTTAATTTCGTTTGAATTGTCTAGTCTAATCCTTCAGTCAGAATCACCATATATTCGCCTGCAAGATCTCGGTGTTTTTTAGCTTCTTGATAGGCATCACTGTGATACCAATTTTGAGCTTCCTGCATACTGCTAAATTTAATGATGGCAACGCCGTCGCTTTCGATATTTTCCAATGCAATAGACTGACCATAAAACACAATCGGTTCAGCATCAAAGCCTTGGCTAGCTTTGCGTGCTAAAGATGTATAGGTTTTCATCTCATCTTTATTTTTCAGTTCTTTACGAATCAAAATGATATATGCGCTCATTGGCTTTCCTGATGGATAGAGACTAAGTGTTGATTTGTTGACGGATACGATGTCATATCCATCAACACTCATGTATTAAGCTGCGCGAGCGACCAGCGTTAGGATATCGTAAGTGGCAACCAGTTCGTCGCGTTGGTTTTTTACTTTTATATCCCATACCACCACACCATGTGCAGGTTGTGATAAGTCTTTTTGTGGTTTTGGTGTTTTTTGTTTGCAGGTCAGTTCAACACGGATTGAATCACCAATTTTCACTGGCTCAACAAAGCGTAAGTTGTCCATACCGTAGTTGGCAATCACGGGGCCTTGTGCGGCATCGACGAACAATCCTGCTGCTGCAGATACGATAAAATAGCCATGTGCGACACGTTCACCAAAGAATGAATCTGCTGCTGCAATTTTGTCAGTATGTGCATAGAAATAATCACCACTTAAGCAGGCGAAATTGACAATGTCTGCTTCGGTCACTGTACGACGCGCTGTCAGTAAACGCTCACCAATGACCAGTTCATCAAAATCCTTTTTAAAAGGATGTACGCGGTCTTGCTTGATGTTTGAGCCTGCTGTCCATGAATGGGTAACTTGAGTCAAACTATTTGGCGAACCTTGAATGGCAGTTCGTTGCATATAGTGTTTTACTGCTCTAATTCCACCAAGTTCTTCACCGCCACCAGCACGACCAGGACCGCCATGAATTAAATGAGGCAGTGGCGAGCCATGACCTGTACTTTCTTTGGCAGATTCTTCATCCAGAATATGAACTCGACCATGCCAAGGTGCTATTTTCTGAATAATCTGTTCAATGTTTTCATGACTGTTTTTGACAACGGATGCAACCAAACTACCTTCACCACGTGCCACTAGATCGGCAAGTTCATCAATGGATTGATATGGTATAAGCGTACACACGGGACCAAAGGCTTCGGTGGTGTGTACATGCGTGGCTTGCAATGGTTGTTCACAGAGAAGAAGTGTTGGTGGGAAGAATGCGCCATTTTCAGGAGTAGCTGCATTAAATTTAAAATTTGTTGTACCACCAAAAACAATTTTTGCATCTTTAGCCAGTTCTGCAACTTTGTTTGCAACATCCAACTTTTGTTTAGGGCTTGCTAATGCTCCCATTGTGGTGTCTTGTTTCTGTGGATCGCCCACAATCACTTTTTCCAGTTTAGCAATCAGCTTTTGTTGTACTTGCTCAAGTTGTGCTTGGGGTACGAAAGCACGGCGGATGGCCGTACATTTTTGTCCAGCTTTGGTAGTCATTTCTCGGAAAACTTCACGTACAAACAGATCAACTGTGGCTTCATCTGCTTCAGGGCTTAGGATGGCACTGTTGACAGAATCAGCTTCCATACTAAATGGAATTGAATATTTATTGAGATGTGGGTGGTTACGGAGTTTTTGGCCAGTATAGGCTGAGCCTGTAAAGGTTACACAATCTTGTGGACCTAGATAATCAAAAAGATCATCAATTTGTCCACAAATGAGTTGTAGTGATCCTTTCGGTAGAAGTTGTGTATCTTCAATCGCTTTAACAACTGCTTGGGTAAGTTGAGCACCGTCAGTTGCAGGTTTAACAATACATGGCACGCCAGCCAATAGCGTCGGGGCAATTTTTTCTAACATTCCCCAAATTGGGAAGTTAAATGCATTGATATGAACTGCCACACCCGCTTTCGGGCTTAAAATATGCTTGGCGCCAAAAGTGCCATTTTTTGAGAGTTGAATCCAACTGTCTTCGGTAATAATTTTTTCATCATTCAGTTCTCGTCGTACCAAACTTGAGTAAGCAAATAAGGTCTGAATTCCACCTTCAATATCAATCCAGGCATCTTTGCGTGTTGCACCTGTTGCATAGGCAAGCTGATAAAAATCTTCTTTGTGCTCAAGTAGGTGCTGTGCAATTTGTTTTAAAGCATTGGCACGTTGATGGAAGGTCCAATTTGCCAGTGTTGCACCATTCTGCTTGGCATATTCAACAACCTGTTGCATATCTATGCCATGACTGCTGACAGTATAAATTGGCTCATTGCTAATGGCATGAACCACAGTACGTGCATCTTCATGGCTTGAATGCCACGTTCCATATACAAAAGATCCAAGCTGAATCACTTTTGATGCAGGTTGTTGCTCTGCTGCTGATTTAGATGTTCCTTCTAATAGTGCTTGATCAAGCATGAGAAAACTCCATTTTTATGTGATACATCAATTTTTGAAATACTAAGAATATGATTCATAATTTCACGCCTATTGAATAAAAAGTCAACTTAATTTTATAGAAAAGAAATCATGTTGATTTTTATTATTTAAATATAATTAATTAAAACAAAGCTATATCTCTATTTCTTAGAGATGTTAAAATATGATACATAAAATGTTGTTGACTTTATTTTTAATGTATCGAAAAATGGATTTAAGGGTGAGACCTAAAGGGAAGACACAAATGGAAAATAAGTATCAGAAATTTGAGCAAAATATTGCCAATGACATCACGATAGAAGCGAAAGATGAAATGCCAGATGCCTATCGTAAAACTTTGATTCGCCAAATTGGGCAACACGGTCATTCTGAAATTGTTGGCATGTTACCTGAAGGAAACTGGATTACGCGTGCACCGACTTTAAAGCGTAAAGCGGTTTTACTGGCAAAAGTTCAAGATGAAGCAGGGCATGGACTTTACCTCTACAGTGCAGCAGAAACATTAGGTGCTGACCGTGATGACATGATGGAAAAACTGATTGATGGAAAAATGAAATATTCATCAATTTTCAATTATCCGACGGTGACTTGGGCCGATGTAGCTGCGATTGGCTGGTTGGTGGATGGTGCTGCGATTGTGAATCAGGTAGCGTTGTGCCGTACCTCTTATGGCCCATATGCACGTGCCATGGTACGTATCTGTAAAGAAGAAAGCTTTCATCAACGTCAAGGTTTTGAAGCCATGATGGTGCTGGCTGCTGGAACACCTGAACAAAAACAAATGGCACAAGACGCTGTAAATCGCTTTTGGTGGCCAGCACTAATGATGTTTGGGCCAAGCGATGAGCATTCTCCAAACAGTGCGCAAAGTCTGGCTTGGAAAGTTAAACGATTCAGTAACGATGATTTACGTCAAAAGTTTGTCGATAACACGGTTCCTCAAATTTTGCAGCTTGGTTTAGACGTTCCAGATCCTGATTTGAAGTGGGATGAAGAAGCGGGACGTTATATCCACGGTGAAATCAATTGGCACGAATTCAATGAAGTTATTGCTGGTCGAGGTCCATGTAACCACGAGCGTATAGAAGCACGACGCAAAGCTTGGGAAAACGGTAAATGGGTTCGAGATGCAGCTGTTATCTACGCGAAAAAGCAGCAAGCCGTAACGCAAGTCGCTTAAGCAAAATTTATGGACAAAATTGAGGACATCAAAATGGAAGATAAAAATAACTGGTCGCTTTACGAAGTATTTATCCGTAGCAAACAAGGTCTAAGTCATCGTCATGTCGGTAGCTTAAGAGCATCTGATGATGAAATTGCATTGCAACATGCACGCGATGTGTACACCCGTCGTAATGAGGGAATCAGTATTTGGGTGGTTCGTTCTGAATTGATTAAGTCATCACAGCCAGATGAAAAAGCTGAATTTTTCGAACCAGCGCTAGACAAAGTTTATCGTCACCCTACGTTCTATCATATTCCTGATGGCATCGAGCATATGTAAGGGAGTATGGAAATGAATAATCCTATTTTATCTAAGTTCTTATTACATATTGGCGATAGCCAGTTGGTATTGGCGCAACGTTTAGCGGAATGGTGTGGTCATGCACCAGAGCTAGAGATTGATATTGCCTTGGCGAATATTGGTTTGGATCTGCTTGGGCAATCCAGAAACTTTTTAACCTTAGCTGGGCAATATGAAGAGGCACAGCGTGATGAAGATCAATTGGCTTACTTCCGTTCAGAACGTGAATTTCTCAATTTATTGATTTGTGAACAGCCAAATGGTGATTTTGCTCAAACTATCGTGCGCCAATGGTTAATGGATCATTATCACTTGTTATTAATGACCTCTTTAAGCAAAAGTACAGTGGCTGAGATTGCCGCGTTGGCAATGAAATCATTGAAAGAAGTGAAATACCACATTCGCTTTTCAACTAGCTGGATGGAGCGTCTGAGCTTAAGTACAGCAGAAGCACATCAGCGTGTACAGGTCGCATTAGATAGCTTGTGGCGTTTTAGCGCAGAGTTGTTTGAATTGACCGCTGAAGAATATGTACTGGTTGAGCAGGGTTTAATTAGCGACTTGTCTAATGAAAAAGCACAATGGGACAAGACAATTGCTGAAGAATTAAAACGATTTGAGCTGACGGTTCCTGTAAATGGCGCTTATCGCCGTGGTGCCAAACAGGGTCTACATACGGAACATTTAGGATATTTGTTGGCTGAAATGCAGGCCATTCAACGCACTTATCCTGAAATGACTTGGTAAGACAAGGAGTTGAGCCATGCAAATGATTCGTCATTGTATCGATCAGTGTTGGGATGTTCTGCAAACGGTCAGTGATCCTGAGATTCCTGCTTTATCTGTAGTGGATTTGGGCATGATTCGTGGGGTGGAACTGAATGATCAGCAAGAAATTATTGTTCGATTAACACCTACCTATAGTGGCTGTCCTGCAACTGATTTATTAAAAGCGCAGATTGTCGAGGCGTTGGCAGCAGAAGACCTCACTCCCGCAAAGGTGATTGTTGATTTATCTGAAGCATGGACAACCGACTGGATGTCTGAAATAGGCAAGAAGAAGTTACAAGACTATGGTATCGCGCCGCCAGAGGGTTTAGCACATCAGTGTGGAACACATGTTCATTTAAAAGATGGTGTGGTGTGTCCGCGGTGTAAAAGTCGAAATACCAAGCTGCTCACGGAGTTTAGTTCGACCGCGTGTAAGGCCTTGTACAAATGTCAGGACTGTCTTGAGCCCTTTGATTATTTTAAATGTATTTAAAGTTTTAGATAAGGAAATCAGCCATGAGCCAATTTATTCCCTTAAAAGTAAAAAGTATTACCCCTCAGACAGATCAGGCCATTTGTATTGCGTTTGATCTTGTGCCTGAGCAACAAGAACAATTTAAATTTCAGCCAGGTCAACATTTAACGATTCGCCATTTAACTGAGGCAGGTGAGATTCGTCGTTGCTACTCGATCTGTAGTTATGCACCGAAAGAAGATATCAGTATCGCAGTGAAAAAGATGGATCAAGGCCAATTCTCAAATTGGGCCAATGATTATTTAAAAGTTGGCGATGTTCTTGATGTGATGCCACCACAGGGTGTTTTTTTTCAAAAAGCAGCCAGATCTGGCGGTCAAGCATTTTTAGGTGTTGCTGCTGGCAGTGGTATTACCCCAATTTTGTCGATTATTAAACAGGTTTTGTTTGAACAATCGACATCGAATTTTACCTTGCTCTATGGTAATCGTTCATGGAAACAAACCATGTTTGCTGAGCAAATTATGGATTTGAAAGATCAATTTAAAGAACGCTTCCAGTTGATCAATATTTTTTCCCGTGAATTCAACGAAAGTGAGTTGATGAATGGTCGAATAGATGAAACAAAATTAAAGCAATTGTTTGATCATGACGTGCTAGAAAGCAATTTTGATCATGTTTTTGCCTGTGGCCCAGATGAAATGATGGACACAGTCGAAAGCCTGTTACCGACCTATGGTTTAAGTAAAGACAAGATTCATACTGAACGTTTTAATACCGGTCATGTCCGTAAACGAGCAGTCGATGCTGATGCGAATCGTAAGGAAGAACAAGTCAATATTGTACTGGATGGTCGTGAACTGATCGTGTCAGTGTCTCAAGACGATGAAAGCATTTTAGATGCAGCATTACGTGCAGGTGCAGATTTACCTTATGCATGTAAAGGCGGCGTGTGTGCGACCTGTCGTTGTAAGGTGCTCTCTGGTGATGTTGATATGTTCTTGAACTACAGTCTTGAAGATGATGAAGTCGAAAAGGGCTATGTGCTGAGCTGTCAAACCTTACCTAAAGGCTCAAATGTCCGTTTGAGCTTTGATGAGTAGAGGTGGCTATGCAAGAGCTGATCAAAGCCGAAATAACAATTGATGGTGTAATGCTATTAACCCTCAATCGTGCTGAAAAACGGAATGCTTTAAATAATGCGACTTTGCAATATTTATGCGAATTGCTCGAAGAGGCAGAACACAATGCCAGAGTCAAAGCCATTATTCTAACAGGCAATCAATATTGTTTTGCAGCAGGTGCTGATCTTGCTGAGTTAGCAGAAATGGATTCAGTGGCTTTACAACTCGATATCCGTCCAAAACTATGGCAGAAGATTGATGCGTTTAGTAAACCAATTATTGCAGCTGTGAATGGTTATGCCTTGGGTGCGGGATTTGAACTGGTTTTACACACAGATATCGTACTATGTGGTGAAAATGCCAAATTCGCCTTGCCAGAAATTGGTTTAGGCATGTTACCAGGTGCAGGCGGCACACAACGCTTAGCACGCTTAGTCGGGCAACAATTGACCATGCGCTGGGCGATGACAGGGGAGATGCTTTCGTCACAACAGGCAGAGCAACACGGTATTTGCAGCGAAGTGGTCCCTACAGCATTAACTGTGGAATATGCCATTCAATTAGCCAAGAAAATTGCTCAACAAGCACCCTTGGCGATTCGGGTAATTAAACAATCGATCAAAAGTATTCATGAAACAACACTGAGTCAGGGGTTAAAGCTTGAACGCCAGAATTTTGTTTGGTTGGCGGCAACAAATGATCGAAAAGAAGGAATTAACGCATTCTTTGAAAAAAGAAAGCCTGTATTTAGAGGTGAATGATGGACTATCAAAATATTATCGTAGAAGAAAAAAATGCGGTGGGTTATTTAACTTTTAATCGACCAAAGGCACTGAATAGTTTTAACGTGGATATGCACCGTGAAGTCGCTGAGGTCTTGGGCTTTTGGAGTAAAAACCAAGATATTCGTTGTGTCGTGATTAGTGGTGAAGGCCGCGGTTTCTGCGCAGGGCAAGATCTTGGCGATCGTGTGGTTGATCCAAATGCTGCTGCGCCTGATTTAGGTTACTCGATTGAAACCTACTATAACCCGCTGATCAAAATGATTGTCAATATGCCCAAGCCCGTGATCTGTGCGGTAAATGGTGTGGCAGCGGGTGCAGGTGCAAATATCGCTTTGGCTTGTGATTTGGTTGTCGCCGCGAAATCTGCCAATTTTGTACAAGCATTTTGTCGTTTAGGTCTGGTTCCAGACTCAGGTGGAACCTGGTTTCTGCCACGTGCAGTAGGTCAAGCCCGTGCAATGGGGCTAGCTTTGCTGGGAGATAAACTTCCTGCGGAAACCGCAAAAGAATGGGGCATGATTTGGGATGTTGCCGAAGATGCTGAGCTGAAATCAAAAGTCACTGAACTGGCAGAACGTTTAGCCAAACAGCCCACCTTTGGCCTGTCACTGATTAAAAAAGCCATCCACCAATCCAGTAATAACAGCTTTGATGAGCAGATGTTCTTGGAGCGAGATTTACAACGTATCGCAGGACGCTCAGAAGATTATCGTGAAGGGGTGCAAGCTTTCATGAATAAGCGTGAGCCTGACTTTCAGGGGCGCTAAGCATGATGAATCTAGATTTGTCTCATGCCAAAATTGCCGTGATTGGTTCTGGAACAATGGGGATCGGTATTGCTCAATTGGCGATGGTCAATGGTCATTCGACGGTTCTCTACGATCTCGATCGTGAAAAGACCAAACAGGCGGTTGATGGATTGCATCAGACCTTCGCGAAGTTGACAGAAAAAGGCAAGCTAACCTCTGAGCAGGCACAGCAAGCACTTTCACGTTTGACCATTGCTGATCAAATCGAAGCATTGGCAAGTGTCGATTTGGTGATAGAAGCGGTGGTTGAAAAGCTGGAAGTGAAACAATCTTTGTTTAAGCAGTTGGTGACGATTTGTAGCGAACATACTATTTTAGCCACCAATACCTCATCTATTTCAGTGACAGCAATCGCATCTGCTGTTCCACATCCTGAGCGAGTGGTTGGACTGCATTTCTTTAATCCTGCACCTGTGATGAAGTTGGTCGAAATTGTACAGGGTTTAAAAACAACGGAAGTTTTATGTCAGTCATTAAGAACGCTCATGCTGGCTTGGAACAAAATTCCTGTGTTAACCAAGTCAACGCCTGGATTTATTGTCAATCGTATTGCCCGTCCGTTTTATGCAGAAGCATTTCGCGCTTTGCAAGAACAGGTCACAACCTATGACCAGCTCGACTATGCCTTAAAGCAGTGCGGTGGTTTTGCGATGGGGCCGTGTGAGTTAACCGATTTAATTGGGCAAGATGTTAATTTCTCAGTCACTCAAAGTGTTTATGAAGCCTTCTTTTATGAACCGCGTTATCGCCCAAGCCTGATTCAGAAAGAATTGGTTGATGCTGGTACATGGGGACGTAAATCAAAGCAAGGCTTTTATCGCTATGATGAAAAAAATCAGTATGCGACTTTTCAGCCTCAGCTTATTACTGCGCCGTCTTTTCATGCTGATGTTCAAGTCAAAGGTACATGGGCGCAATGCCCGAATTTATTAGAACGTCTGGGCTTAAGTCGTGCTTTAGCAAGCAATGAAAATATCATCCAAATTGATGATGTTGATTTGCGTCTAAGTCATGGAGAATCTGTCAATATCGATTATCCAAATCGTAAAACGGTATTGATGGATTGGCATCATCATTTTGAACAGGCACAGGCGGTGGTTCTTAGCCATAACCATCTTTGCCAAGCGGATGATCTTGCAACTGTTGAGGATTTCTTTGCCCAATCCCAGATCAAGGTACTTTGGATCAGTGATCATCCAGCACTATTAACCTTGCGTACTATTGTTTTACTGATTAATGAAGCCTGTGAAGCAAGTCTGCATGGTGTTGCGAGTATGGAAGATATTGATAATGCCATGAAATATGGAGTGAACTATCCTAAAGGGCCGTATCAATGGATGATGCAATTGGGTGCTGAATACGTCTTGGCAACGCTAAACAATTTATATGCCATCTATGGCGAAGAAAAATATCGTGCAAGTCTTTATCTCAAACAATACGTGGCGAAGCAGCAGTGTATTCGCGGTGATTATTCAAAAGATTTAAAAGCCTTTGCATAGACAGGAGTCAACATGGAAGACGTTTTAATTTGCGATTTTATTCGTACCCCAATTGGTCGCTATGCAGGTGCATTAAGTTCAGTGCGTACTGATGATCTTGCTGCATTGCCGATTAAATATTTAAAAGAAAAGCATGCTGATTTACCTTGGCAAGAATTGGATGAAGTGTTTTTAGGCTGTGCCAATCAAGCGGGTGAAGATAACCGTAATGTGGCGCGTATGGCAACCTTATTGGCTGGTTTACCTGAAGCTGTTCCTGCAATGACAGTGAATCGTTTATGTGCATCTGGTTTAGATGCAGTCGGCTTGGCTGCACGTTCAATTAAATCGGGCGAGTCTCAATTTGTACTGGCAGGTGGCGTGGAGTCAATGAGCCGAGCGCCCTTTGTTCAAGCCAAGCCGACAGAAGCATTTGGACGCAGTCCGGAAATATTTGATACCACGATTGGCTGGCGTTTTATTAATAAAAAGATGAAAGCCGAATATGGTACCGACAGCATGCCGGAAACGGCTGAGAATGTGGCTGAGAAATACCAGATTAGCCGACAAGATCAGGATGAGTTTGCGATTCGTAGTCAACAAAAAGTGGCAGTGGCGCAACAAAATGGTTTTTTTACAGATGAAATCTTGCCCGTTGAACTGGTCGATCGTAAAAAGAACATCACCATTTTTAGCCAAGATGAGCATCCAAGAGCAGAGACTAGCCTAGAAGGCTTGGCAAAACTCAAAGCCCCATTCCGTAAAGAGGGTGGTTCAGTCACTGCGGGCAATGCTTCTGGTGTCAATGATGGTTCGGCCTGTGTGTTATTAACCAATCGTCAGTTTGCCGATAGCCACGGATTAAAACCTTTGGCACGTGTGGTCGCGATTGCAAGTGCAGGTGTTGAGCCAAAATATATGGGCATTGGGCCTGTGCCAGCAGTTCAGAAACTTTTAAAACAAACAGGTCTTCGCTTAGATCAAATGGATGTGATTGAGCTGAACGAGGCATTTGCAGCTCAGTCTTTGGCCTGTATGCGTGAGTTGGGTTTAAAAGATGATGATGCACGTGTTAATCCGAACGGTGGTGCGATTGCCCTTGGACATCCACTGGGTATGAGCGGAACTCGTTTGGTGATTACTGCCACCAGAGAATTAAAAAGACGTGGTGGTCAATATGCACTGTGCACCATGTGTGTTGGTGTCGGCCAAGGTGTGGCCCTTATTTTAGAAAATTTAAATTAATGTAGATGGTTCTCGTGTAATAACGACATAGGAGATACGGCAGTGGATAGCCTGATAACACAAGATGTAGAAAAAATGACGCTTGCGGAGTTACGAGCGCTACAAACCAAACGCTTAAAAGACACCTTGACATATGTTTATGCCAATAGCCCTGTCTATAAGAAAAAGTTTGACGATGCAGGTGTACATCCCGATGATTTCGTCAACTTGGATGATCTGGCCAAGTTCCCATTTACCACCAAACAGGATTTAAGAGATAACTATCCCTTTGGAATGTTTGCGGTGCCACAGGAGCAGATTGTTCGTTTACACGCCTCTTCAGGTACCACAGGGAAACCCACTGTCGTTGGCTATACCCAAAAAGATATCCATACTTGGTCGGATATCGTAGCACGTTGCCTGCGTATGGCAGGTCTAAGTGCCAAAGATATGATTCAGGTCGCCTATGGTTATGGTCTGTTCACAGGTGGTTTAGGCGCACATTATGGCGCTGAACGCTTAGGTGCAACCGTGATTCCAATGTCAGGTGGGCAGACGGAGAAACAGGTGCAACTGATTCAGGATTTTAAACCGACGGCAATTATGGTGACGCCATCATATTGTGTCAGCATTATTGAAAAACTGGAGCAGCAATTAGGCAGTGCCCGTAATACCTCGTTAAAAGTTGGGATTTTTGGTGCTGAGCCTTGGACCAACGAGTTACGCCGTGAAATCGAAGAACGTTTAAATATCAAAGCGCTGGATATTTATGGTTTATCGGAGATTATGGGGCCAGGGGTTGCGATGCAGTGTCTGGGCGAAGGTGAAGGCTTAACCATTTGGGAAGATCATTTTTATCCTGAGATCATCAATCCTGAAACAGGTGAAGTATGTAAAGATGGTGAATTGGGCGAACTGGTATTCACCACCATCACCAAAGAAGGTTTGCCGATTATCCGCTATCGTACCCGCGATTTAACCCGTTTATTGGCAGGTCAGAATCTTGCCATGCGCCGTATGGATAAAATTGTAGGGCGTAGTGACGACATGTTGATTATTCGCGGTGTCAATGTATTCCCGACACAGATCGAAGAACAGATTTTACAAGTGCCGAGTCTGGTACCGAATTATGAAATTCTGGTGGCAAAGAAAGGGCATATGGATACTTTGCATATCCGTACCGAAATGTGCCATAACTGTGACAAGCAGGCGCAGCAATTGGCTCAGCAGTTAATGCAGCGGATTAAAACCATGATTGGGATTTCTGTTACGGTGGAAGTGGTGAATGAATTGACCTTGCCACGTTCTGAGGGTAAAGCAAAACGCGTCATTGATATGCGTCAGATTGCTTAACATTATAATCATTCAGGGTATAGTATTCCCTATATCCTGAATCTAAATGCCAAGATAAAAGTATGAGTGTAAAGTTACAGCAAATTATTGATTCAATTATTCAGAATGAACCCTTAAGTGGTACCTCATTGATTTCGACTATTTTTGGCGATTCAGTGCTGCATCGAGGTGGAAATATCAGTCTTGCCAGCTTGATTCAGTTAATGGAGTTGTTTGATTTTAATGATCGTGCTGTACGAACTTCTGTTTTTCGTTTGGTTAAAAGTGATTGGCTTGGTTCAGATAAAATTGGCAGGACCAGTTTCTACCGCATTACCGATGCCAGTCGTTCCAAATATTTGCAGGCTGAGCAACGGATTTATAATGATCAGATGAAAGAGTGGGATCATTCTTGGGACCTGATTTTGATGTCGAGTTTGGATACAGACAATAAGGCATTTTTAAAGAAAGAACTGGAATGGTTGGGTTTTGCTAATATTTCTACCAATCTGATGGCTTATCCAGGTTCAAACCGCTTGCAGCTACAAAAGCTGTTGGTTGACTTAAATATGAGTGAACAGGTGGTGGTGTTTAAGGCTGAGACCTTACAGCTGTTTAATAACTCAACCGAAACGATTGGCCGTATGTTAGAAACCAATTGGCCGATTGATGAGTTACGTCAACGTTATCTGCAATTTCTGGATATGTTTCGAGAGATTGGCGTGATTTTGATGCAGGATGACGAAAATATTGAACCGATTCAAGCCTTCCAGATTCGGACCTTATTGATTCATTACTATCGTCGTATTTTACTGAAAGATCCTGCATTGCCCTTAGAACTATTATCGGCGGACTGGCCTGCAGTCAATGCCCGTACATTATCCATGAACATTTACAAAAAAGTCTTTGAAGCGGCTGATGACTATTTCTTATCGGTTGCGGCAACATCGGAAGGGCCAATGCCAAATGCAACTGCACATTTCTGGCGTCGTTTTGGTGGCTTAACCCAAAGTAATGAGAGATTGAGTCATGCCTTGCTATAGCATTGATGGGGTGATTCCTGTGGTTCACCCCCGTGCATTTGTTCATCCCACTGCGGTTTTAATTGGTGATGTGATTATTGAAGCTGGAGCTTATATTGGGCCATTTGCCTCATTGCGTGCGGACTTTGGCCGTATTCATATCAAAGCAAATGCCAATGTACAGGACAGTTGCATCATTCATGGCTTTCCGCAAAGCGTCACCCTTGTTGAAGAAATGGGACATATTGGTCATGCTGCGACTTTACATGGTTGCCGTATCGGTAAAAATGTGTTGATTGGTATGAATAGCGTCATTTTGGATTATGCCGAGATTGATGAAAATAGCATAATTGGCGCAAATAGTTTGGTCAAAACCAAAGATCAAATTCCTGCCAATGTACTGGCAATGGGGAGCCCAGCAAAAGTTGTGCGAGATTTAACAGAACAAGAACGCGCATGGAAAATAAAGGGCACTCAAGAATATATTGAGCTTGCACAGCGTTGTTTAAACAGTATGACAGAAGTCCTGCCTTTGATTGAAAATTCACATGATCGTAAGACCTATCAAGATTTTCAGTCTGATCACCAAATCAAGCCAACAACGGCCTAAATAGACCATTTGAGCTGATCAATTTCTTTTGAACATTTGCGATAACAAGACATCAAAAAGCAACAGTTTGTTTTTAAATATTAGTTGATGATGGAGTGTAAGTTTTTCTACTTCTTCGTCAGAAAAATACAGGCAAGTATTTGCCAGTACATTTTTGGATGTAAACCCGCCTAAAAGTGAATACTTTATTTAAGGAAATACAACGAGGTTAATGATGTCTATTTTAACAAAAGAAATTTGGGATCAAAAATTATTTCGTGGTACATGGCAATCTGCCAAAAACGGTTATCAAGTGGTTGAAGTTGCGACTGGTGAGTCCTTAGGGCAGATTGGATATGCAGATACATCCGATGTGGTCGATGCAGCTCAGCAAGCCAAGATTGCACAAAAGCAATGGTGGGCGCTTAGTTATCAAGAGCGTCAGGTGGTTTTTGAGCGCGCAGTTCAGATCCTAACGGAGCATCAGGCTGAAATTATCGAGTGGCTGGTGAAAGAAAGTGGTTCGCTACAATTAAAAGCAGGTTTTGAGATTAATATCTCAATACAGGTATTAAAGCATTGTATTGGATTACCAGCCGTTGATCAGGGCACATTATTGCCAACTACGGCAGGTAAATTGAGTTTAGCCAAGCGAGTGCCTTTAGGTGTAGTTGGTGTCATTTCGCCGTTTAATTTTCCATTATATCTTGCGTTGCGTGCGGTTGCACCAGCCTTAGCGCTTGGAAATGCGGTGGTACTAAAACCTGATGAACGCACTGCAGTCTGTAGCGGTTATGCAATTGCCCGTATTTTTGAATTGGCTGGTTTACCACAAGGATTATTACATGTACTGCCTGGTGGTGCTGAAGTGGGTGAGGCCCTGACCTTGGATAAAAATATTGCCAGTATCCAGTTTACTGGTTCAACCCATGTAGGTCGTATTGTGGGTGCCAATGCAGCTAAAACACTGAAAAAAGTATCACTTGAGTTAGGTGGCAAAAACTCACTGATTATTCTGGACGATGCCGATATTGAGCTTGCAGCAGAGAATATCGCGTGGGGTGCTTTTTTGCATTCGGGTCAAATTTGTATGACTTCTGGAAAAATCCTGATTCAGGAGAAGATTTATCCTCAAGTCAAACAATGTGTGCTTGAGAAAGTCAAAAATTTTGTGGTGGGTAATCCTTTGCAAAGTGATGTCACGATTGGCCCACTGATTAATGCCAAGCAATCGCAACGGGTTGAGCAGTTGGTTAAGGATGCGATTGCGCATGGAGCAAAACTAGAAGTGGGTGGACAAGCCAATGGTGTTTTCTTTGAGCCAACGGTTTTAGCTGATGTAACACAGGACAATCCGATTTTTACAGAAGAGATTTTCGGTCCTGTTGCCGTTCTGATTCCTTTTAGCACGGATGAACAGGCAGTTGAACTTGCAAATGATGGTGACTATGGGCTTTCAGCGGGGATTATTACTGCAAATGTTGGGCGCGGCATGCAGCTTGGCCAACAATTGAATGTAGGTTTATTGCATATCAATGATCAAACCGTAAATGATGAAACTGTGAATCCTTTTGGCGGCTTTGGTGCATCAGGCAATGCTACACGGATTGGTGGGCCTGCAAATGAGGATGAGTTTACCCAATGGCAATGGATGACCATTCAGGCGCAAGCACCACATTATCCATTTTAAGTAGGGTTAACAAATTCCTTGTGATTTGTCCCTAAAACTTTAGGGACAAATGCTGCTAAATCACATTACGCAGTTCATTGGCGGTGTTGCGTAGTAGCGGTAAAATCTGTTGCACTAAATAATCCTCTTGTACACGATTGGTCTGTGACATGCAGTTTACAGCGGCAATCGCTTTTCCTTGAGCATTGATCACAGGTACTGCAATTGCGATGACACCGAGTTCATGTTCTTCTTTAGAAAGGCAATAATCTGCTTGTGAAATACCTTTCAGCACCTCAAAGAACTTATTTTCATCCGTTATTGTAAAAGGGGTTAAACGTTTTAAACCAAACCTTTTAATCCAGTCGTGTTGAGCTGTCTCTGGTTGGGCAGCCAATAAGACTTTCCCTGTTGACGTTGCGTGTGCAGGTAGACGATTGCCTAAATGCATGCCATAAGGACTCACCCTTAGATTATCTTGTTGAGGCAGATAGCTACGGGCGATCGGTACCACTTCATTATCATCTAAGACCACCAATGAAAAGGTCAATGACGTTTGGGCAGATAAAAGATTAAGGAAGGATTGGGCAATTTTAGGTAGATGTGCTGAACTTAAATAAGAACTAGAAAAACGTAATACACGATGCGTGAGCCAGTAATAATGTTCATCTGTGTCTAAATAGCCTAAATATTTTAAAGTTTTAAGATAACGCCGTGCTGCTGTTCGGCTAATTCCAGTCCGTTCAGCCACTTGAGTGACATTTAAACGTTGTCGATCAACCCCAAAAGCTTCCAGTAAAGCTAAACCTTTTGCCAAACCTGCAATGTAGTCTTCCTGACGAATCTGTTCATGCGAATTGGGGTGCTCTATCACAGCATCAACCTTAACCATGCTTCCATTCCTGTTATTGTGATGTTTTGTCCGCTATCCGGACAAATAAAATGATAAACGGTTCTTTTCGACTTGGCTATATCGTGCACAAAACTTAAAAGCAGTAAGTTAAATGACAGGAGATCACAAGGAAGATGTCATGGAAATTTTAACAACGCAGGTTGCGATTATTGGTGCGGGTCCAGCTGGATTGCTACTTGGGCAGCTTTTATATCAAGCAGGTATTGAGCATATTATTATTGAACAACGTAGTGCAGATTATGTCGCTTCGCGAATACGTGCTGGCATCTTGGAACAAGTATCTGTTGATTTACTTAAGCAGGCAGGTGTTGACCAGCATCTAAACGAGAAAGGATTGCCGCATTCAGGCATTGAGATACTCACCAATGGACAGAAGCACCGCGTTGATTTATCTGCATTGACAGGTGGAAAGCAAGTCACGGTTTATGGTCAAACAGAAGTGACCAAAGATTTGATGATGGCACGTGAGGCCGCACAACTTAAATCATTTTATGAAGCACACAATGTACAGGTTAGCGATTTTTATCAGACACCTAAAGTGCAATTTGAACATCAAGGGCAGGTATTTAAAATTCACTGTGACTTTATTGCAGGCTGTGATGGCTATCATGGAATATGCCGAGCCAGTGTGCCTCAGGATAAAATCAAGACTTATGAAAAAGTGTATCCATTTGGCTGGTTAGGCGTGTTAGCCGATGTACCACCTGTAGCCGATGAATTGATTTACGTCCAATCAGAACGTGGTTTTGCTTTATGCAGTATGCGTTCAGAAACACGTAGCCGTTATTACTTGCAAGTGCCGCTTAATGATCGAGTTGAAGATTGGTCAGATGAGAGATTTTGGGAAGAGCTGAAATTGCGTTTAGATGCTGAAAGCCGAGAAAAGTTGGTAACAGGTTCATCGATCGAAAAAAGTATTGCACCGCTACGCAGTTTTGTGACTGAACCGATGCGCTTCGGCAAGCTGTTTTTAGCAGGTGATGCGGCACATATTGTCCCGCCAACGGGCGCAAAAGGATTGAATCTGGCAGCCTCAGATATTGCTTATCTCTCCAGGGCATTGATTGAATATTATGTCGAAGGTTCAGATCAGGGCATTCAGGAATATTCAGAAAAATGTTTACAACGGGTCTGGAAGGCCGAGCGTTTTTCTTGGTGGATGACGCATTTGTTGCATCGCTTTGAAACAGAAAGTGAGTTTGAACATAAGATTAAACAAGCCGAACTTAGCTATATTCTTGGCTCTACGGCGGGCAAGACGACTTTGGCAGAAAATTATGTCGGCTTGCCTTATGAAATAAAAAATAGTACTGAAGAAGTTCGTGCCTAAGTCGGTTCTGTAAAGCAAATAAAAAAGGCCTGTCTAATCAGTTAGACAGGCCTTTTAAATACAGCATAGGTAAGTTATTCAGCAAACTGCGGAATCATTTTCCGTACATTGGTTTTCGCATCAATCACGGTCATAAAAGTATAAGCACCAATAAATTTACGGCTAATGAACATAAACTCTTTTGGTGGAACCGAGAAATAGCGTGAAGCCATCGATTGCCCAGCCTGTTGCATCACTCGATTATGCAATTGGCTCTTTTTCCAGTCATAACGGTCCTGATCATCCATAATACCAATTGGCATATCAGGATTGTTACTCGGGCAGCTAAATGCTTCTGTTGCAATCAGGAAAACATCTGCCATACCTGGTTTAACATTTTCAGGCATGGCATCAAAGAATTCATAACCTGTCATGGCTTTGACCATGGCATTCTTATCATGGTCATAACCCGCATGGATCAGATTGCGTGCAACCGTGAGCAAGTTATTGTCGAATTGTCGAATCGCACCAAAATCGAGTAGCACAATTTTATCTTTAACGTCATCACCATTGCCTAAACGAACCAAGTAATTACCAAAGTTCGGGTCGGTCTGCATTTCACCCCATTCAAATAGCTCACGTACCGCAATTTCTAAAGAAGCTTCGCCGAGTTGGTTGCGACGCTCTTGGGGCAGGGAAAGCATCACTGGACTATTGACTGGTACGCCACGCTCAAAGGTCATGCACAACACTTTTTCAGCGCAAAATTCCTCAATAATTTCAGGTACTACATAACGCGGATCATCTTTCAATCGCTCAGCAAAACGACGTGTGGTTGCCGCTTCAATGCCATAATCGACTTCACGATGCATCATTTCACGAACTTCATCGAACCACTGATCAAATTCACGGGTTTGAGGCACCATACGTGTTAGTTTCAGCATGTTTTTGAACAGATTCATGTCGGAATCAATGGCTTCAGCAACACCAGGATACTGGATTTTTAGGACCAGCTCTAAACCATCTGACTTACGTGTAGCACGATGTACTTGAGCAAGTGATGCTGTTCCAATTGGCTCATGATCAATAGTGAGATCATTTAATTTTGAGCCCAGTTGTTCTTGCAAATGTGTTTTGATTGCAGGCCAAGCCAGTGCAACTGTTTGGTTATTCAATGTGTTTAAGGCTTGTGTGATTTCTTCAGGTAAAAAATGTTCACCGTATAAAGCCATCATTTGTCCAATCTTAACAATTGAACCTTTTAATTTACCAATTTCAGAAACTAAATAGTGTGCCTGCTCAGCCATGGCCTTTTTTCGTTTCTTCTCTTTTTCTTCTTCGCTCGAGAATATAGAAGTGGCACTTGCTGTCGCCCAGCGTGTTCCAGCAAGTAGAGAAGCTTTTGCAATAGATAAGCGACGATCCACCGATGAGGTTTTTAGATTCTTAAGCTTATCGTTCTGATCTGACATGAAAGAAAAGTCCTATGCTGAAATCGGAGGGTTGAAAGCCGAGACTTGAATTGTAGCGGATATTACCGCTTTTGAACGTATTAAAATAGTTCAATCTCTTGAATTATCAGTCTAAATTTGTGCAATAGGGTATCTTCATAAAAATAGCCTAAGTAGAAATTTGCTATTTACTATACAAATGTTCTAAATTTTAAACTGAATCTTAAGTGAAGATTTCCTCATCAACGCAGCACGATTGCTGTGAATATGTTTCACTAGCATCTGTTTTACTTGACTGTGGTGAAACCCAACTGCATACGCTTTAACGATAATAATACTTGGCAGCGTAAAGAAAAAATACTTGGTGTCGTCTAAAGTCGCATCTTTGAAAACGCCTTCTTTAACAAGTATCTCTCTGAGAAATTGTTTTTCAGCTTGTACTGTGCTGGATGATTCATCATCCCAATAATTCTGACGCATCGCCATCAAATTATTATGCTTATAACTCATATAACCATTGAGCCTGTTTATTCCACCGTTAGCCAATATATGAGGTTGTTAGAGTATTTATCAAGAATAGATTTATATCAAAAATAGCCTAAGCAAATTTAAACCTTTATTTAAAAATGCTACACTTATCACACGACCAACATTAGACAAAAATACAGAATTGTTATGACACCTGCTTGTAAACTATTGGAAAAAAATAAAATACAATTTTCTATTCATGAATATGAACATGATGTGAATGCAAAAAGTTTCGGGTTAGAAGCTGCAGAAAAACTCAACTTAAAGGTGGAAGAAGTTTTTAAAACATTAATGGTGACCGATGAAAAGAATTATTTCATTGCAATCTTACCTGTGCACCATCAACTTAATCTAAAAAAAGTGGCGACAGCAGTAGGCTGTAAGAAACTACAAATGGCGAATCCTAAAGATGCGGAGCGCTTAACAGGTTATCTTGTGGGGGGGATTAGTCCATTGGGGCAGAAGAAGCGACTAAAGACGGTTATTGATGCAACGGCGCAAACATTCAATAAAATTTATGTCAGTGGTGGGAAACGGGGACTGGATATTGGTCTTAATCCACAGGACCTCGCAAAATTACTGAGTGCTGAATTTTTTGATGTTTTAGACTAGAAAAATAATTTTTACAGACAATGTTTTTTATAAATTATTGTTATATCTATTTTTTTTAAGAATCTACAAAAGCAATTAGCAATTAAAAAGTTATCATTTTATTTAATGAGAATTATTATTATCTTTTTGTATCTTTATTAAGCTAAATTAATATTTAAAACAAATTAATTCAATAAATTAGATCGCATTTTTCAGGTTCTTTTATGGAATTGAAATAGTAAATGATAATAATTATCATTAGTTCTATCTTAATCGCAAACTCCCTTGTGCTTAAGATGTGTTTCAGGCCTAAAACATTTCGAAAAACAAATTAACTCTCTTGAAAGAGGATACCGTCAGATGCAATCACTTGCCAATCGGTTGGCGATGCAACATTTCGTCAATGCATATACGCAAGAAACTGGCAAAGGTCACTTGCTAGATAACAGTCAGCAAAGTCCACAACAACAAGCGTTTAGCCAAGGTTTGACGCTGTTATCAATCCCTATCCATTCTATTCAAGCGCAATGTAATTTCCCTTTATCTTATGTCAGTCGAGTCGGGCGACATCGTTTAGCAGATCTTCCACAAATTATTATCCATGGACAAGTCAAACCATTTAGTACTGTTGCAATTGTCGGGCTATTGCTTGAGGAATTGGTTTTTGAGTCCTCTATTCCATTAGATGCAGCTTCTTTGCTGGAGAAGTGGATTCAGAGTCGTGATGCATTACAACAGTTTTTAGCGCAGCGCGAAGCTGATTTCGACGACTTGGTAAAAGCAGGCCAGAATTTTATTGAAACCGAACAGGCACTGATTCTAGGGCATAGCATGCATCCAGCGCCGAAAAGTAGAACAGGTTTTGTACATGAAGACTGGTTAAAGTTTTCACCTGAACATAAAGGCAAGACGCAACTACATTATTGGCTGGTTCATCAGGACTATATCTCAGAAGGCAGCGCTACGGATGAAAGTATTTCAGCTCAATTAAAAACAGCGTTACAGTGGTATTTGTCTGAAAATGATCTCAATCTGCTCAAGACCCACACAGCATATAAATTACTCCCATTACATCCTTGGCAAGCCCGCTATTTGCAAAGTAAGCCTTGGTTTGAACGTTTAAAACAAACGGGACAGTTAATTGATGTTGGCTTACGAGGCTGGCAATTTTCTCCAACCACTTCGATCCGAACACTTGCGAGTTTTAATGCGCCGTGGATGGTAAAACCATCGCTTTCGGTGATGATTACCAACTCTATTCGAGTCAATTTAGCGAAAGAATGCCACCGTGGTGAACTCACTCATCGTCTATGGCACAGTGAATTTGGTCAGAATATTTTAAAGCATTGCCCAAGCTTAAAAGCAGTGAATGATCCAGCATGGATTGCTTTGAAAATTGATGATGAGGTTGTGAACGAAAGTATCTGTATTTTCCGCGATCAGCCATTCCATCCTCAACAGCAAGTCACTTGTATTGCATCCTTATGTCAGGATCATCCAAATAAACCTCTAAATCGTTTTAATGCTTTATTCGCAAAAATTGCAAAAGCACATCATGAAACCGATTTCTCAGAAATTGCTTTGGATTGGTTTAATCGTTTTCTCGAAGTCAGTTTGCAACCGTTGATGTATGTCTATCATCGCCATGGTATGGCATTTGAATCGCATCAGCAAAATGTGCTGTTGGAACTAGAGAATCATTTCCCAAAAAGCTTATGGCTACGTGATAACCAAGGTTTTTATTATATCGAAGAGTTCGCCACTGAAATTCTGCAAGCGCTGCCTGAGCTGAAAGAAAAAGCGTTTGCCGTCGGGCCTAAAGATTTCGTGGATGACCGTTTTAGTTATTATTTCTTTGGCAATACCTTGTTCGGCATTATCAATGCGATTGGTGCAACAGGCTATATTACTGAGGATGAATTACTTGGGCATCTAACAAGTTTCTTGCAGGAACAATTGCAGCAATATCCAGACAGTACTTTATTACAGGGATTATTGTTCAATGCAACCTTGCCTTATAAAGGTAATTTGCTCACACGTTTACATGAATTAGATGAGTTGATTGCGCCTGTCGAGAACCAATCTGTCTATGTCGAACTGCCAAATCCGCTGCGTATTTCACAGAAGGATGTCAGTTATGCTTGATTTTATTGGAATTGGTCTAGGGCCATTTAATCTGAGTCTGGCCAGCCTACTGCATAATAAAAGCACACTGAACTATGCAATTTTTGAGCAGAAAGCCCAGTTTGACTGGCATGCAGGAATGCAGTTACCCAATACGGTATTGCAAGTGCCGTTCATGGCGGATCTGGTCTCAATGGTTGATCCAACCAGCCCATTTAGCTTTTTGAATTATCTGCGCCATCAGCAACGTTTATATAAATTTTACTTTTTAGAACAACCGCATATTCCACGTTGTGAGTATAACCATTACTGTCAATGGGTTGCAGAACAACTTGATTGTATCGAATATCAATCTCGTGTTTTGAAGATCGAACCTCAAACCATTGGCTTTAAAGTTGTGGTGGAATCGGAGGGTGTTCAGCACAGTTATTTATGCCGTCATCTGGTTATCGGAAGCGGTAATGTGCCTTACTTGCCTGAATGCTTGGCCAAAGTGCAGCAACAGCAACCACAAAAATGTCTGCATTCTGCACAATATATGACGCATGCCGATACAGATTTACACGGCGATGTTGTGGTACTTGGTTCAGGACAATCCGCAGCCGAAGTCTTTATTGATCTGTTTGATGAGCAGCAAGATACAGCCAATCATCAGTTCGACCTACACTGGTTTACTCGTTCTCAGGGCTTCTTTCCAATGGAATATGCACCATTGGGGCTGGAACATTTTAGCCCAGACTATGCACAGCATTTTTATGCTTTGCCAGCTGAAAAGAAAGAGCAACAATTGCAGCAGCAGTCTTTGTTATACAAGGGCATTAGTGCAAAGACCATCCGTGAAATCTATCAAAAACTTTATCACCGTAGCATTGCGGGTCAAAGTTTGCAGACACATTTACATAGCCAATGTGATTTGAAAGATGCAGAAGTCTTAGATACGCAAAAAATTCGACTGCATTTCCAACATCGTGCCACGACACAGGCTTTCCATTTAGATTGTGATTTCCTGGTTGCTGCAACAGGTTACTTTACCCCTGATTTTGGTTTTATGCAGTTGCTGAAACCTTATATTGAATTTGATCATAAACAGCGTTGGCAAATCACTGAAGACTATCGTGTTGTACATCATCTAAATGGTCATATTTTTGTCCAGAATCAGGAAATGCATAGCCATGGGGTCGGTACACCAGACTTAGGGCTTGGCGCTTACCGTGCAGCGACGATTATTAACCAGTTGCTTGGTGAGTCGCTTTATGAACTCGATCAGCAGGCGCAGACCTTCCAGCATTTTGAGCTCAATCAGAATCCTAAAATCCAAATGGCAGATGACCAAGCACTTTCAGTCGAGGGTGTTTCTGAAAAAGCTGTGAGCCAAAACCAGTCTATTTTAAAGAAAACAGAACAGAGCACGATTACAACGCATGCAGGTAGTCGTTGTGCAAATACACGTACACAAACTGTGTCTGTACATTCAACTTATGAGAAATTGATATGAACTTTGCAACTTTAAAAATTAATCAGCAGCAATGGCGTGCCGCTGGACAGCGTCTCATTGAAATGGCGATTGCAGAGTTTCTATATGAAGAAATTATTGAAGTTAAAGCCTTATCAACAGGACGTTATCAGTTGGATTTAGGCAATCGTCATTATGAATTCCAAGGCCACCCATATTTGCTTGGACACTGGAATATTCAGGAAGGCTCAGTACGTGATGTAAGCAACGGTCAGCACAGTGATCAGCCTGCTTGGAATTTACATGAGTTTATTGTCGCAATGTCTGACAAGGCAAACGTAAAGCCTTTCACCAAAGCGTATTTGATTAAGGAAATGAATAATACTTGGTTGGCAGAAGCGCATTTATTTAATGAAGCGCGTTTACCAAGCACAGCCGTGCTGACTGAACCGCACTATAAAGTTGAAGGCATGCTACGTGGTCACCCTTGGTTGATTATGAGCAAAGGCCGCATGGGCTTTGGTTATGACGATTATTTAAGTGCTGCACCAGAGCTATCACCAGAAGTCAAAGTATTATGGTTGGCCGTACATCGTGATTTGGCTGAGTTCCGTAGTACAAAGCAGTGGGATGCTTGTGGTTTATATCAACATGAATTTGATGCTAATGAGCTGCAACAGTTCATCCAAATTTTGAAAGAAAAGAATTTAGATCCGCAAAATTACTTTTTGATTCCTGTACATGCTTGGCAATGGCATCAATGGCTGGTTCCAACTTATGCCAATGAAATTGTTGACCAAAAAATTATTGAGCTGAACATTAGCCAAGACAGCTATGTGCCAATGCAGTCTATTCGGACATTATGCAACACATCAAACCTACAACGTCATTACATTAAACTGCCTGTTAGTATTTTCAATACCGCTGTTTATCGTGGACTCCCATCAAAACGTAATCTTGCAGCCCCAGCTGTAACCGCGTGGTTAAAGCAAATCCATCAGCAAGATCAAGACTTACAAAAAACTGGCGTGATTTTCTTGGGTGAAGTGGCGAGCTTAACCATTCACCAACCTTGTTTTGACCGAATTGAAGGTGCACCTTATCAATTTAAAGAATTGTTTGGTTGCTTGTGGCGTGAAAGTGTCGATCGCTATGTTGATCCATCACAACAAGTGCTTTCTCAAGCAGCACTATTACACCGAGATATTTCAGGTCAATCGATCCTAAGTGTACTGATTCAAGCGTCTGGTTTGAGTCCTCTGGCTTGGTTAGCACAATTTGCTCAAGTCTGCCTCAGTCCGTTACTGCTTTGCCTGTATCGCTACGGCTTGGCTTTTTCACCGCATGGCGAAAATACCATGTTGGTACATGAAAATGGTGTGCCAAAAGCCTTGGTATTAAAAGACTTCATTGATGACATCAATTTAGTGGATGAAGATTTCCCTGAATTGGCTCAATTGCCATCTGAAGGCGGTTTGTTATTACGTCATGAAGCAACAGATTTAAGTCATTTCATTTTCACTGGGCTGTTCATGGTGCATTACCGTTATATCTGTAATGTGTTCTTACAAGATTATCCAGAATATTCAGAACTCGATTTCTGGCAGACCATTTCCAACACCATTGTTGCGTTTAACCAACAACATCCAGAACTGGCTGAACGAGCTGAAAAATTTGCCATGCTGCGCCCAACGTACACCAAAATTTGTTTAAACCGTGTTCGTTTATTTACCACCAGTTATAACGATGAAGCAGAGCGTCCTGTGCCTGTTTTCCTTGATCCAATTGCAAATCCCGTGAGCCCTGAAACATTGGCTGAATGGTCAGCTCAACAAGCTGAATCTAAAGCGGGTTAAGTCTTTTTCTAAATTTATAAAGGTTCGATATGAAAACTATTTCTCAGCAATTACCAGATTATTTTGAATACCACGAAGATGGCACACAATACTACTTACGCCAAGTGCAATACCCACAAGATATTCCTTTGCTACATCAATGGATGCATGAGCCACATGTCATTCCACAGTGGCAATTGAATAAGTCAGAACTGGATTTACAGGTTTACTTCGACAAGATGCTGGCGGATGACCATCAACGTTTATTGATTGTGGGTGTGGATGGCAAAGATGTGGGCTATACCGAGATCTATGAAGGTAAGCGTGATCGTTTAGGTCGTTATTACGAAGGTGATGACAATGATCTCGGTTGGCATTTGCTATTTGGTGATAAATCTGTGTTTGGTAAGGGCTTTTTACGTCCAACCATTCGTTTGCTCAGCTTCTATATTTTTGAACATTCACAAGCCAAGAAAATTGTGGGTGAGCCTGATCATACGGTTAAACCTTATGCCGCTGTGGTTGCAGAACTCTGCTACGAAACTCAACGTTTAATTCCTATGCCAGAAAAAACGGCAATGTTGTATTACTGCTTTAGAGAAACTTTTTATAACAAGTTTGGTGAATATTACCAAACGTCACAACAACAGCTAGCCAATCAGCCAGCCAAAATCCTGAGTGTTACATGAGCCTATCTATCAATGAGATGCACATCTTGGACATGCGCTTTGCCGAGCATGTCTCAGTGGCAGAATTTGAGCAATGGTTAATGCATATTCAACAATATTTCGAACAAAAAAGAAGTTTTGTGCTGATTATGCAAACCGAGCCAAACACTGAATTTCCAGAAGAATATCGGGTGATTCAGGGGAAATGGTACAAACAATATAAACAAGATTTTTACCAGTATTGTTTAGGCCTTGCCCGAATTGCCCAAGATGAGGCAGATCGTATTCGATTAGACACGCCAGCTTTGCAAAAAGCTTGGCATGTTCCTTATTTTGTCAGTTTAGAAAAGACCGCTGCCGTGCAATGGGCGATGCAGAGGTACTTATGAATCAACAAATAAAACCTGACCAAGATTTTCCAATCAAAACAGTCTCTGCACTGAGCTTATCTGTGGTGGTGGTGTTGTACCTTGCACATGCATTGCCGCTGTACTTTTACAATGTTGCCTTACCTGCAATTCTACGTCATCAAGGGGTCGATCTACGCTGGATTGGCATGTTGTCGCTGCTATATATCCCATGGGCATTTAAGTTTTTTTGGGCACCCTTAATTGATCGTTTCTATTTTAAGGCACTTGGAAAACGCAAAACTTGGCTTTTATTCACCCAAATAGCCTTGGTATTAGGTGTCGTTGCCTTGGCTTTGACACAATTCGATTATGGTCTAAGTGTATTTGTTATTGTCGGTTTATGGATTTCAACCTTTGCCGCAACCCAAGATATTGCGATTGATGGTTATACCGTCGAAACCTTTTCTGAATCCGAATACCGATTAGGCAGTATGGCACAAAGTATTGGCGTGGCGCTGGGCAGTATGATTGGTGGTGCTGCAACTTTGTGGCTTTATCAATTGTATGGTTGGCAAACAGCGCTGATTTGTTTAGCTGCAATGACAGCATTCACCATGCTTGCAGTGTTTCAAATTAAAGAAAAAACCAATACTGAAAAAATTGCCAAACAAGCGCCGAGTCTGATTCGAGCCTTTAAGCGCCCTGAGATGCTTTGGGCCTTGGCTTTGATTGTCTGTTATCGCGTAGTCGAAGCGCCAGCAATGGCCATGCTCAATCCGATGTTGATTGATCAAAAATGGTCATTGGCAGAGATTGGCGTACTGATGTCTGTGATTGGCGCGGGCATTGGGTTATTGGCAGCAGTGACAGCCGCATTCCTGTTAAAAAAAATTGCAGCAACACAATTACTGATTTGGGCTGGTTGGGCACGCAGTTTGGTCTATGCCTTACTGGGCATCGCGGTCTTACTCAGCTGGTTTAATCAGTGGCAAATGTTATTGGGGCTATTTGTTGTAGTTATTTTGGCGATTCGTTATATCGCGATGACTGCTTTATATGCGCACTTCATGCATACCAGCTCTAAGGAACAAGCTGGAACAGACTTCACCATTTTGGTCTGTTTTGAACTCCTGGTTTATTTCATTGGCGGTGCAATGTCTGGTTTCTTGGCCAAAGCATTTGGTTATGGAAATTTCTATCTCATTCTCGCAGCAGCATCTGTGTTGAGCGTCTTGCTCAGCCAAGTGTTAATCCACAAAGCAAAACAAACGAAACAACTCACCTAGGGGTAATTTATGAAAGTACGTTCACTTTCGACATCATTAACGCTGTTAAGCTTAGCAATCAGTACTCAGCTATATGCTCAAACAGTTGAAACAGATGCATCTGTTCAAACGACTGCTGCTGTTACAAGTCAGAAACCAACACAACTTGCACCTATTGTGGTGACAGCCTCGCGTTCAGCACAAAGTATTGCTGAAATTGCAGGTACGGTGTACCGCATTGAACAAGAAGATATTGCAAAACAAGCCGCTGCGGGTAAAAGCACAGCAGATATTTTAGGCTTATTAGTTCCATCGCTTACACCAAGCTCTGGTACAACCAGTAACTATGGAATGACCATGCGTGGTCGTACAGTCCAGTATATGATTGATGGTGTACCACAAACGGGTTCGCGTGATAGTTCACGTCAATTAAATAGTATTAGCCCTGATATGATTGAGCGTGTTGAAGTGGTCTCTGGTGCAAGTAGCATTTATGGCTCTGGTGCAACAGGCGGGATCATCAATATCATTACTAAAAAAGGGTCGACCGAGGGTGTTCATTTTGAATCAAAACTCGGTGTAACTTCAGGCGATAACTTTAAAAATGATGCCTTGGCTTATGAAGCATATCAATCTGCTGCATTTAAACAAGGGGACTGGAATGGTTTCTTAGGGGCAAGCTATACCAAGCGCGGTGAGATTCAAGACAGTCATGGCGATCGAATTGGACCTGAAGTTGCTCAGACTGACCGTCAAGATACGGAAACCATCGATGTCAATGGTCGCTTGGGATGGCAGTTTGCTGATAAGCAAAGTATTAGTATTGGTGCACAATATTATAATGATGAACAAGACAGTGACTATGGTGCAGACTATGGACCAGGCTTAGCTGTTTTACTTAGAGGTGCAAAACCAAGCCAGAAAGCAGTGAAAGGTTTGGAACTAGACAGTCAGCCAAGAACAAAACGTGCAGCTGTAAATGCGCAATATGAAAACCAAGATTTCTTTGGTCAGACTTTAAATGCAGAAGCTTACTATCGTACTGAAAAAGGTCGGTTTTATCCAAGTGCAAACTATTTAGCACATGCAGCCCATCCTCAAAAAGGGATGTATATTGTTACTCAATCGGAAACTGATATTGATGTATTTGGTGCGCGTTTAGCTTTACAAAGCAAATTAAACCTTGCGGAACGCGCTTTACATCTCACTTATGGTGTCGATTATGACAAAGAAAAAGGCAAGCAAACCGCACAGCTTTATGATCTAAATACTTTTATGAGTAGTAATGGTCTGAAGTTCAAACCATTAAATAATTATGGTTTTGGTCCAGATGTAGATACTGAGAAGTTAGGTTTCTTTTTACAGAGTCAATTTGAAGTCACTGATCGCTTAAATTTACAGGCAGGCGTGCGCCATGAGCGAATTGATAGCCAAGTGCAGGATTCTGTTCCTTATTCTGAAGCGATGATTGCAGATTTTATTCCAACATATAATCCAGTAACTTTAAAAGGTGGGTCGGTCAAGCATGATGCGACTTTATTTAACTTAGGGGCTGTTTATCATTTAACAGATGCTCAACAAGTCTTTGCCAATTTCTCTCAAGGTGCAAACTTGCCAGATGTACAACGTATGCTCAGAGACGTTCCAGCAAACTTTGTCGTAAGCAATCAAACCATTGATCCAATTAAAGTGAATAGTTTTGAGCTAGGTTGGCGTCTACAAGACAATGCTCTAACCACAGGGCTTACTGCGTTCTATAACAAGTCGGATAAATCTTTGAAATTTGGTCCACCAAACTTTGCAATCGAAGTGATTGATACCGATGAGCGTGTTTATGGGCTAGAAGGTAATGTGAAGTATGCGGTGACTGATGCATGGAATGTCGGTGGTACTTTGGCTTATACACGTGGTCAATTTAAAAATACCAGTGGCAAATGGCAAGAGTTAGATGCCATCCGTGTTGCACCCTTAAAAGGAACTGTCTATTCAGATTGGCAATTTAACGATGGTCTAGGTTTGCGTGTTCAAACCTTGGCAATTGGCGGTACAGACAAAGCGCGTAAAGAAGCCATTGAAAATGGTAGTCGCCCACCTGCTGAAATTAAAGGTTTTGCAGTTATGGATGTGATTGCCAATGCGAAAGCCGGTCCGGGTACTTTAGGATTTGGTGTTTATAACGTTTGGAATACTGATTATAAGTCTGTATATAGCCAAGCAGTTTCGACAGTGTATGGCGATATTTCTAGTCTAGCTGCACAAGGTCGTACTTATGGTTTGAGTTATACCCTCAAATACTAATCTAATCAAAAAGGCATCTGTTTTAGATGCCTTTTCTTTTGATGATTTTCATGATGAACAATAATTTAAAGTTTTTAGCGCTAGCTGCTTTGATCAATGGAACTTGTTTTTCCATGATTCTCCCTTTACTTGCCCCATTGACACGACAATTACATTTATCTGAATTCCAAGGTGGTGTGATTGTTTCAGCAGGGGCAATCTGTATGGCAATTGCCTCGATCTGGATTGCGAAAAAGAAAAATCAGCTATCTCCCAACCAACTCGTCAATTATGGCTTTTGGGGAATGACCTTTACTTGGGCTATTTTCACCTTGATTCTGTATTTTGGATCACAAGCGATTTTACCCACGTTATTGATTTTTATCTTACTGGTATTGAGTCGTGCTTCTACAGGTATTTTTATGGCTTTGCCACAAATTGGTCTGCAAAGCTATGTAATGACACATGCGAGTGAAGCCGCTGAACGTAGCAAGCAAATGGCGATGTTTGGTGCGATGAATAGTTTTGGGATGATTATCGGCCCGTTTGCAACCTCAGTTTTATTGTTTGGTGGTTTACTTTTCCCAATGTGGATTGCTGTGGCTTTACTTGGCTTAGTCAGTATTGCACTCGGCATCCTGTTTAGTAAAAGTCCGCAAGTTCAGGCTGAGTCATTCAATCCGCAACAAGATAAAGATAATGCACGAGCGAATGAGCCAATTCTGAAGCAAAGTCTGATCTGGTTAACTCTAGGTTTTGTCACTTATGTTGCAATTGTGACTTTAAATATGACGGCAGGTTTTTATATTCAGGATAAGTTTTATCTCAGTAGCCAACAGAGTGCAGTTTATTTTTCTCAATGCATGTTGGTCGTTGGCATTTGTCTAGTACTGACCCAACTTTTAATCGTGAAAGTGTTTAAACTCAAATTAAATAGTTTGGTGATTATTGGTTTAGTCACAATGTGTTTTGGTCTATTACTTTCACTCTACGCACCTACAATTTTTGTATTTCAGGCAAGTTATATTTTTTATGGTATTTCTGTGGCGTGTTTATTACCTGCATTTACCACAGGTGCTGCTCAAGCCGTATCCCAGCAATCACAGGTTAAGATGGCAAGTTTTTGTACGGCAACACAGGCATTGGGTTTAATTGTTGGCCCCTTACTCAGTACATTCCTGTACCGCTTTAATACCCATTTCCCATTCTATCTATTACTGTTTTTAACCATGTCGATTGGCCTTTATTTTAGTTGGATGTTGATTCGAAAAGAGGATGAAACCGCATTGCTATTTGATGAATAAAAGGGATTTTGGCTAAAAATGACTCATCTTTTTCCTCATAATGCAAGTATTCCGACTGTTTCAGTCATATATTGCTATGATGAGTCGCCTTTGTGTTTATTTTTTGATCAAATTTATTTCATTTATTGACGTTTTGGATTTTAACGGGATTTTTTATGTACCCTATAAAACGTCATAACAAGATAGATAAAGGAGTAAAGATGCTTATTTTTCATGATTATCCTGTTCAAGGAGCACTTTTTGACATGGATGGAACAATGTTTGATACCGAGCGCTTACGCTTTCAGACATTGAAACAGGCATCAAAAGAGCTGATTGGACAGGAATTTTCTGATGAATATTTGATGCAGTGTCTCGGCTTAAGTGCCAAAGCATCGGAGCAACTGGCACAAAAGTTTTATGGTACAGATGTTCCTTATACTGCCATTCGCAAACGTGCAGATGAGGTGGAATTGGAGTCTGTACGTAAAAATGGTGTGCCGATTAAAAAAGGTTTGGTTCAAGTTTTAGAACGTTTAAGAAAGTCTGGTCTAAAAATGGCAGTTGCGACCTCAAGTCGTCGAGCAATTGCAGAAGAATATCTAATTAATGCCAATGTTTATAAATTTTTTGATTTGTTGGTCTGTGGGGATGAAGTTGAAAAAGGAAAACCACATCCAGAAATCTTTTTAAAAGCGGCGCAGAAGCTAAATTTACAACCGCAACAATGTTTAATGTTTGAAGATTCGGAAAACGGGATTTGTTCAGCCTATGATGCTGGCGGTATCACGATTTTATTCAAAGATATTAAAGAACCCAATGATCATATGCTCTCTAAAGCAAATTTTTACTATCAGGACATGTATGAGTGCCTGAATGCTTTGGATCAATATGTCCCTGAAATGGGTATGCCACAATTACAAGAATTATTTCCGCAAAGTGTCAATCAATTGACTGTTGGGATTCATGGCTTTGGTGCCATTGGTGGGGGATATGTAGCACAGATCTTGTCCTATTGGGATGGTTACACACGCCCAAAACGGATTCTGGCATCAACCCGAAATCGTCTTTATTTGGAATCCGTGAACAGTTTTGGCAGCTATAGTATTCGATATGGTCAGTCTTCCTATGATGAGCGTATTGATAATCTCACTGTGATTGATGCTGACAATGAACAGCAGATGTTAGAGATGTATATGCAATCTAGCCTGATCGCACTGTGTTTGCCAGAACAGGCAATTGAGTCCGAGGCGAAAACGATTGCGAAGGGACTATTGGCCCGTTTTATGTCAGCTGATGCAGACAACAATGAGCCGATTACTTTTTTGATTATTCTGAATAAAGTGTGCGCAAAGTATTTGGTCTTAAAACATATCCGTGAAGCCTTACTTTCTATGACGGATGAAGATATTGCAGAACATATTTTAAGTGAACATTATTTTTGCGATACCGTGGTCAATCGAATGGTGTCAAAACTGACGGATCAAGCCTTATATCGTCAGCTCAATATCAAGCACAATTTATTTAAACAATATCAAAATGATCTCAATCCAGAAACGATTGAACTTACAGAGGAAACCGCCCTCACTGAAAAGCAAGAACAGCAGATTACTCATTGTTTAGAAGACATGCGTGGGCAGTTTCAAACAGGGCAATTCTTACAAAATATGGACTTGATCCTATTCCATAGTGAAATGGATATGCCGATTTACGTGGAAAATCGCAGTCCATTGTTGAGCAAAATGCGCCAAATGATTTTGGTGGATCAGATTTCTGAGATTCAAATCATTAAAAATCGACTATGGAATGGATGTCATGCCATGTTAGCGTGGTATGCCAGTGCACTTGGACATGAAACCATTGGTATCGCCATGGCCGATTCCAAAATCATGAAATATGTAGAGCAGGTGGTCAACGAAGTTAAATTGGGTTTGGCTAATATGATTCCCAACCAAGCCAAAGAACTGGATCGGATGGCGGAAAGTTTTCTGCATTCTTGCCGAGCCGCCTATAAAGATCCATGTGAGCGTGTAGCTCGTGATCCGCTTAGAAAACTCAATCTGAATGAGCGTGTTTTAGGCAGTTTAGAATCTCATGTGCAGCAACAACTTCCTTACCAGAAGTTAATGCAAGGTGCAATTTATGGCTATGCTTATGCGCTGAAAATGCTTGAGCTGGACGAGATTAAGATTGTAAAACATGTCCAGACCAATATTGAGCATATGGACATTACTGAAAATCAGAAGAAAGCCTTATTAAACCAGCTCTATCACGGAATTCAGGCGCAACTCAATGATAATGCATTCATGTCACAGTTGGAGGAATTGAAACCTCTAACTGTATAAGCGGCAATGATCACGGTGAAAGTACCTTAACTTCTATCTGGGTTTATGTTTGAATAACACAACTTTATCTATGATGCTGAAGTTGTGTTATTACAAGCAGACACCCAGTTGATTGCGACCGCAATACGCGATTATCCTGAATGGCACAAGGGTCGCTCAGATTATGGGCTTTGGTATATAGAGATTGATCAACCTGAATTGATTCAATATTTAGATGAAATCCAGGCACAATTTTCAGATCTATTACTTCCTGCACAGCAACGCCAATATCACATTACTTTATTTGTGTGTGGTTTCTTGCAGCCTGCTGTCAAGCAATACGACGATGATTTTCAGATTCAACAATTACAGCAGCAGATTAAGCAGATTGAAGCATTACAGCTCACAGCTTTTGAGCTGGAAATCACACAGATCGATAGCTTTAGTAGTGCTTTGTTCCTACAGATTAAAGATCAGCAGGGTGTACTAACCCAAATTCGGCAGCAATTTGCCCATGTATCTGAAGAGATCGCAGCACTTGAATATTGTCCGCATATTACTTTAGGTTTGTATGATGAAGCTTGGCCGAGTGATAGGGTATTGCAGCGGATACAACAGCTTCCGTTAAAAACCATGAAGATTCAGGTCAAAAAACTGACTTTCGGCTATTATAAGGCACAGATTTTACAAGGATTACTGTATCCTTATCAGCAAATTGAACTAGGTTAGATATGTTGCAACTAATTTTAGGTGGGGCCCGCTCAGGTAAAAGTCGTTTGGCAGAACAAACCGCCAAAGAGACAGGTTTATCGGTCATTTATATTGCAACGGCGCAGGCCTTAGATGCAGAAATGCAGCAGCGTATTACGCATCATCAACAGCAACGTCCAGCCCATTGGCAAGTGTTTGAAGAACCGATTTATCTTGCCGACCGGCTTTTACAATTGGATCAGCCTGATCAGCTGATTTTGGTCGATTGCTTAACCTTGTGGCTGAGTAATCTTTTATTGGCTGAAGACCCAGCCTTGCAACAACAACAGATGCAAAAACTATTTGAAGTCTTACCGCAACTACACTCTCAAATTATTTTGGTCAGTAATGAAACTGGACTTGGAGTGGTACCGATGGGAGAAATCAGCCGTTGTTTTGTCGATGAAGCAGGGCGTTTGCATCAGACCTTGGGGCAACTTGCCAATAAAGTCATGTTTTGTGTCGCAGGCTTTCCAATGATTTTAAAAGATGAGAAATAACATGACTGAACAAGCACAATGGTTTTTAGCTGCAGTACAACAACCAGATTTAGATGCCAAACAACAAGCTGAACAACGTCAACTGCAATTGACCAAACCTACAGGGGCTTTAGGGCAACTTGAGCAGCTAGCCATTCAATTGGCGAGCTTACAGGGCACAGTACATCCTCAAATTCAACAACCTTGGATTACGATTTTTGCAGGCGATCATGGGGTGGTTGCAGAAAATATTTCGGCTTATCCGCAAGCCGTGACCCGTCAAATGCTGCAAAATTTTGCCTCAGGTGGTGCAGCTATTAGTGTGATTGCCAAACATCATCATGCACATTTACAGGTTGTGGATTGTGGAACTGTAGGTGAGGCCTATGATTATGTAGGGGTTGAGCGCCATTGCATTCGTGCAGGTACAGCCAATTTCGCTCAACAAGCTGCAATGACGGAGCAAGAATGCTTAGCAGCTTTGCAATTGGGTAAAGACAGCGTTGATCGCGCCAAAGCACAAGCTGCTGATATTTTTATTGCAGGTGAAATGGGGATTGGTAATACCTGTTCAGCTTCAGCACTGGCGTGTTTATTGTTGAATGAAGATGCCGCACAACTGACCGGTGTGGGAACAGGGATTAATAATCAACAGCTGCAACATAAAATCTCTGTCATTGATCAGGCAGTGAAACAACATCAAGCAGCTGTTGCTGACGATGCTTTAAAAATCTTGGCTGCTGTTGGTGGTTTGGAAATTGCTGCAATGACGGGTGCCTATATTCGCTGTGCACAACTTGGTTTGCCAATCGTGGTGGATGGTTTTATTAGCTCGGTTGCCGCTTTATGTGCGGTACGCATTCAGCCCCACAGTCGTGCATGGATGCTGTTTGGGCATCAATCGGCTGAATATGGCCATCATCGTGTGCTAAAAGCCCTAGAGGCTCAGCCTATTTTAAATATGAATTTGCGTCTTGGTGAAGGTAGTGGTGCAGGAGCTGCATTGTCGATGCTGCAACTGGCTTGTGTGTTGCATAACCAAATGGCCACCTTTGCTGAAGCTGCTGTGACAGGTGATAAAGTTGCACCTTGATTTGCTGCGGCACGGTGAAACCACACTGAGCCATACTTTGCGTGGGCATCTCGATGATGCCTTGACTGAACACGGTTGGTTGCAAATGCAATCCACCGTTCAACAGCAGCTTGATGCTCAGGTACACTGGGATGTGATCATCAGCTCGCCCTTGCAACGCTGCCAAAACTTTGCGGCCGCATTAGCCAAACAACTCGAATTGCCCTTACTACTCAATGTTGAAATCAAGGAAATGTATTTTGGTGATTGGGAAGGTGTTGCGACTCAAACTATTTATGAAACAGCACCTGAATTATTGGCAAATTTCTGGCAATTCCCAACTCGATATCATGCGCCGAATGGAGAGTCGTTGAATCAATTTCAACAGCGTGTCATGCACGGTTTTACTGAAATTTATGTTCAAATGCAGCAACATAACTGGAATAGAGCATTGATTGTGACGCATGGTGGGGTGATTAAGTTGCTGACCTGTTTGGCACGTCAGCACAAACTAGATGAACTATTAACCATGCCCGCAGAGTTAGGAACGTTATATGCTTTAAAGCTAACTCAAGTTGACAATCAAATTCACTTTTCTGAAATGACAGCAACTTAGTAGTCATAAAATCTTATTCTGTTTCCAGTATTTGCTTGGGTCATGTAATCGAATTGTCATTGCGACTGCCTATGATACATGGCATTTCTTGACCTATAAGCAAATCATTCATGAATATATTATTGAAAAGCAGTGTGTTATGCGCGAGCATTGTATTAGCGGCATGTAATAACGACGATCACTCAGAATCGCAAACAACCCCTGAAAATAACGCTGAATCAAAATATTATCAGACTAAAACTCCATACCAACCACAACAAGATTTCAAAAAATATGAAGCCATTCCGCAAGGCTTTCAGCCTGTATTTACAGAACTGGTTGCACGTCATGGCTCACGCGGTTTATCCAGTATTAAATATGATTTAGCGCTGTATAACCTTTGGAAACAAGCCAAAGCTGAACATGCACTCACACCTTTAGGCGAAAAGCTGGGAGCAGATTTAGAAAGCATGATGAAAGCCAATATTCTTTTGGGTTATGGTGTGGATGGCATTCGTCAGTTTGGCTATGGCAATGAAACGATGCAAGGTATTCAGGAGCATCGTGGTATTGCTGATCGCTTATTACAACGCTTACCAAATCTGTTTAAAACCGCAGCACAACAACCGACATCAATTTTAGTGCAAAGTTCGGGTGTAGACCGTGCGGTAGATAGCGCCAAGTTTTTTACTGCTGAATTGATTCAACAGCAACCGCAATTAAAGGCACACATCACCCCAATTTCATACACCAGTTTAGCTAGTAGTAGTGTGCCAACGATTGAAGATGGTGGGGTGGATCGTTTTAAGCTTTATTTTCATAGTTTGAATAAAGATCAAGATTTAGCACAGCCTTTATCAGGACAACAACAGGCAATTTACGATGCCAGCCAAGCCTATCAGCATTTTGAAGAAGAGGATGCAGGTCTGGTCAATAAGTTAAATGAACTTGCGAAAAATAGTCGTGCTGAACAAGTGGCAAAGAGCGTATTGAATCCACTGTTCAAAACAGAATTTATTCAAAAGTTGGGAACCACGGGCTATGTATTTAGCAATACTGGTTCATATAGCGTCACTTCGCCTAAAGGTGAAACCATCACTGAAAAAGGTAAGGGTAAAAACAGTATTGCCAGTGCTGTGGATGCTGCGGCCTATGTCTATGAGTTATATTCAATATCAGGCGGTATGAAAACTGAATTGAAGGGTGTGAATTTTGATCAGTATATGCCTGTAGATGCTGCAAAATTTTATGCTGAATTTAACGATGCCAATGATTTTTATAGCAAAGGGCCAAGTTTTACCGAATCGAAGAACGTCACCAGTGCAATTGCTCAAGGCCTAAAGCAGGACTTATTTAAACAAGTCGATGCGATTGTAGATCAGCAGCAAGCACATCGTGCGGTATTACGTTTTGCCCATGCCGAAATTATCATTCCATTGGCGACCAGTTTAGAGTTGCACAATATGATGCAACCTTTGCCTTTACGTCAAACCTATAGCTACAACAGCAGCACTTGGCGAGGTGAGGTGGTGTCACCCATGGCAGCGAATCTACAGTGGGATATCTATCAAGACAAGCAAGGCACAACCTTGGTAAAAATGTTCTATAACGAGAAAGAAACGTTGTTTAAGTCGAGTTGTAACTACGCACGTTATAGTACGAACAGTTTTTATTATGATTATTTGAAGCTTAAACAATGTTATCAAATTCAATAAACTAAGATATTCAGTCTTTTCATTTGGGAATAGCTTGCTATTCCCAATTTTATTTCTTCATAATCCATGCATGATAAACCCGTTGTCATTGAGAGGTTGCATGACACCTTTTTGGATTGCCTTGCAGTTTTTGACTGTTTTACCAATTGAACTCAAAACGATGCCAAGCGCAAAACAGAATGGTCAGGCCATGCTGTTTTATCCTTTGGTGGGTTTATTGCTTGGGTTGATTTTGTTTGCATCTGCCATGTTATTGGCAAAGCTTCCGATCATCTTGAGTGCGGCAGTGATTCTCGTACTCTGGATTTGGCTGACAGGTGGATTACATCTGGATGGTTTAGCGGATACAGCCGACGCATGGGTCGGTGGATTTGGTGATCCTGAACGAACCTTGAAAATCATGAAGGACCCTGCATGTGGTCCAATCGGGGTGCTGAGTTTAGTTGTCGTCTGCTTGCTGAAATTTGTGGCCTTATACGTTTTGCTTGAACAACAAATGGCTGTTTTTTTAATCGTCTTGCCTATGCTTGGGCGCAGTGTGCCACTGTTTTTATTCCTTACTACGCCTTATGTACGTGCTCAAGGCTTAGGCCGTTCTATGACAGATTTTATGCCTAAAAAACAACTTTGGATGGTTTTTGTCATTACAATAGCATTGCTTTGTATGTTTAAATGGCTTGGATTAATTGCCTTACTGGTTTTTTTAGTGCTGCTTTTTTATATGCGATCATTATTTATTAAAAGAATTGGCGGGATTACTGGGGATACTATAGGTGCTGCAATTGAGCTGGCTGAAACTGGCGTGCTTCTCAGTGCTGTGATTGCTTCGTTCTATATCATTTAAAAAAATTGATCACTTGGATTGGCGTGATCCTCCTGTAAACAGAAGAATCACTTTGAGTGATGTTAGCGTTTATGCAGTTGAACCCAGAAACCCAACACAGCGAGTAAGGCAACCAGTGCTGCAATCGTAGCTAGAATGATATCTCGAAGCGTTTTATCTATCGGCAACCATGTCCATTTGTGTAAATAAGCAAAACTAAATCCTTCTAAGGCATCTTGTTGTGTGACCTGAGCTGCAATCACACCGCTGCTCGGTTCTATATACAGTCTGAGTTGATTCTCTAACTGGGTCTCAACCTTGATCACAGGTAAGCGTTTGTTGATAAATCCATATTCTCCTCCAAAACTTGTCACCCATGAGGATTGTTTAATCTGCTCTGGCTTTAAATCTAAGTAGCTAGCAGCTAATTGTTTGCTTTGTTCGAGAATATCAAGCGCTTTACCATTACCCGCATCTATAAACTGAATCGCGGGAGCTGCTGTTTTGGTCACGTGATGATCATGCGCTTTGTTTGCCGCCGTCATGCTGCCTTGTAAAGGAGCTTGTCCGATAGCTTGAATCATCCATGCAGCACGAGTATGTGTCTGGCTAAAGGTGGTGGGCACAAGATCCAGACGCTGAATGGGCTGCTGAGTAACCTGCTGCCATACTTTGGTACTTAGATCAGCCGTATGGAACACAGGTTGAATATTTTTTATATCGGGCTTTTTTTGCCAGATATGATAGAAACCACTGAACACCCAGAGCAGAATAAAGACACTTAAACTGATACCTAAATAGCGATGTAGAAATTGGATCGGTTTTTGCCCTAGACGGTGATTGCGCCGATTATGAATCTTAAAGAATAAGCCAATCCCCATAAAAAGCATGCACAATATGCCAATCAAAGCGATTTGCATGAGAATAGTTTGACCTGTCCAAGTTTGATCACCCCACGTCCAGGTATGACCTAAGCGGAATATTTTTGCCATCCACATCATTTGATCATTAGACAGCGTGGCCAGTCGTGCTTGTGAAGGATCCACATAGGCACGTAAACCATTTTGAAAATCAACACGCCAAACTGGCAGTAAACGATTGACACTCGGATAATCATCGCTGAATTCGGTGATGATTTGACTGGATACAATTTCTTGTTGAGAGAGACCCGTGTACCAGCGCGCTAAACGTTCGGCATCTTGTTGTTCTGCATTAACCAGCAATTGACTGGTCTGACTATCATAGTATTCAGCAATCTTTTGATTAGGCTGTAATATGCGATAGGCAATCTGCTGATTTTCTAATTCAATTACCTGCAAGGCTGAAAATTGCACGATTTTATGTTGCTTGAGAACATCTGTTGCCGCTAAGGCATGTGTTAAATCCAATTGTTGAGATGGAGGCATTCGTTTTACAGGCTGAGGTTGTGTTGCACTCATCATCGGATGCAACACACCTGTTAAAGACCAAAGTAAAACGAGAACGCCCAACACCATCCCAAAACTACGGTGCAATGCCAGTAGTTTTTTCAGTTGTTTGGCATTCATTGCTTATTTCCCAAAATGATAACGTAAACCTAATAAATAGGTACGTGGTGCAGCGGGGGTATAACTGACTTGGTTATTACTAAATGAGGTACTTTCCGCATAATGCTGATCTGTGGCATTCAGGATTTGCCCGTAGATTTCATAAGCATTTTTACGGTAATTGGCGCGCAGATTCAGCAAAGTATGGCCATCATACTTTTCCGTATTGGCATCATTAATCCAGTAAGAACCGACATAAACCGCTTCTGCAGAGAGTAATAGCTCAGGTATTGGTTTGATCTGGTATTCAAGCGTACCAAATGTTTTAGGCGCACTTGGCATGGTGTTGCCGCTATAATCTAAAACACTCGACGGTTGAAATTGCTGATATTCATGTTTGGCCACACTACCTGAGAGTTTTAAGCGCTGATTATATAAATCACTGAGTTTCCATGTTCCCCCAATTTCAATTCCCTGATGTAAGGTTTTGCCTGCATTGCGTGGCTCGCGTGTGTTATCTGGCTTGGTATAGCTCATCACTTCATCTTCGCCTTCTAAGCGATATAGGGTGATTTCACCATCTAAGCGATCATCGAATAATTTAAAGCGCAGACCTGCATCAATATTATTAAATGTGGCTTCTTTCAAGTCAGGTGTCACCAGATTCGCCCCGTATAAACTGCTCACCTCTGGCGGTACAAAACCTTGCGACCAATTACTATAAAGATCAAGCGCTGGGGTGATGTTCCAGACAAAACCGACTTGCGGGCTAGCTTTCTGAAAATCACGTTTCTCATTCGGTGCGCCTGTGGTTTTTGATGGAATTAATTTATTTTCATAGTCATAACTAATCCAGTCATAGCGTGCACCACCAACTAAATTTAAAGTCGGTAACACTTGCCAATTGGCTTGTGCATAGAGGGCTTGGTTATTGACGTCTACATTAAAGTCGCGTAAGCGCTGGCGTTGTTGATAACCGGTATATACCAAGGTATTCGGGTCACGGAATACCTGAATATCATTGGTTCTGGCTTGGTTAGGAGAATGGTCAGCCATCGCCCCAACAATCAGTTTGACCTGATCAAATGTCGCTGAATGCTGCGCATTTAAGCCATAGGACTGAAAGGCGTTATAGGTAGTTTGACCGCTATAAGTACCCGTCGGTGTGCCATTTTTAACATCGGTACGGATGTTATAACTTGGATTTTGTTCGGTAGTATTGTCACGATAATATAAGGTAACTTGACTCTGTTGCTGATCATTCCATTGATGGCTAATTTGAGAAGAAAGCCGTGTGGCATCGACTTCACGATAGGTGAATGTTTGGTAGCTGTATCCAGGACGTTTGCGATAATCATCCGGATTTAAGCTACCGGTCATATCCGCTTTTAAATGGTTATAGCTGAGGATATTTTTGATTTGGGTGGCATCAGAGATATGCCAGTCGTGTCTGAGTGTCACACTCTGTTTATTGCTTTCAGCATGGTCTTGCCAGCTATCACCACGATCACTGGCATAGGCAGAAAGTCTTAACCCATGCTCACCCCATTCGCTATCAAAGCTATTCGATGCACCGACATCGACACGGCGATACCCTTTAGAACTGGCACTGATGCCCAGATTGGCTGTGGGTGTAGTACTCGGTGCTTTGGTGAGGAAATTAATGGTTCCACCAATCGCATTGCTGCCATATAAGCTGCTAGCAGGGCCACGTAAAATTTCGATACTATCAATGCCCGCCAAATTCACCTCATATAAGGCATTGTGGTTAAACACACCCACAGGACGAATCGAAATACCATCTTCTAAATATTGATAAACGGCTGCTGTGGTAATCGGTTGGCGAATGGACATCATATGCTGTTCATTGCCCAAGTCATTCATTAACACGCCTGGGGTTTGATTCAGCACTTGTCCAATAAAGGTTGCATGTTTATCTTCAATCTCCTTGCTATTCATTTTACTGATCGCAGCAGGGGTATTATTAATCGATTCACCTTCACGACTTGCGGTGACAACAATGGTGGCTAAGGTTTTGGTGGTATCAGATGGCACAGTTTCAGCAAAAGTAGCAGAACTATAGCCAACAGACAGGCACGCAGCCGCTAATACAGACAAACGGAATTGAGTATTCATTATGAACTCTATAAAAAGCAATAACTAAGGGCGCACCAACGTTATTAACGGGGCACGAAGTAAAATTTGCGATTTATAAAGTCAGTGGTGGGGCTTGTTTGATCGGAAAAATATAAAAGATGCGGGCGATGTGCAGATCTTCTGTCCACGTATGGCACAGGCAGCGAACACGACTGAACCAAGCCAGTAGAAATATAATAATGAATGCAATCAGCGGGACGATCACAGCGGCATCTAAACCATGGGAGCATAATGGACAATGCTTCATGATTTGGCTGGCCAGTGCATACACGTGTTGTGCATATTCACTCAGCTGGGCATGTTTGACATGCTCTAGCTGCGGTCCGTGATGCATGTCGTGCATACTCTGTTGATGATGACCTGAATGTGTCTGTGACATCAACGAGACATTTTGAATTTCTGTGACTTGGCAATGGCTTGGCATTGCATAAAGTGCAGGAACGACGCCTGTATGGACCATCGTTGGTAGGAAGATATGCCAGAGTAAACATAGCAAAGTAATCGCGCCAAAATAGGCACGCCACTTAAGCAAATGTTGACGAAAACTGGACTTCATATCAGCGATACGTCGTAGGAGAAATGTGGCAGCAGTATAATCAAAAAATGACTTATAGATCAAAGCAAAATTAAGGTATTCTGAGACTGCTGAATTCAATTTTTTATAGGCAGATCAGCGTGTCAAAAATAGCAAATCATTCTGATTGGATTGTCAGAGCTTCAGATAGTGATCGCTTGGAAAGGATTGAAGCTTTCTTTTCTGATCATGCATATGAGTCACATCAACATGATACCTTTGCGATTGGTCGAACCTTGTCTGGTGTGCAAAGCTTTCATTATCGTGGTGAGGTTAGACATAGCCAGCATGGCATGACCATGGTATTGCATCCAGATGAAAAACATGACGGTAGTGCAGGGACTCAAGACGGCTTTCACTACCGAATGATGTACGTTGAACCTGCGTTGATTCAAAAGATCATGAAAGGCAAACCACTGCCTTTTTTCAAAGATGGGCTGAGTGATGATCCACGGCTTTATCGAGTCACCCACACACTTTTGCAAAATATGCAGGATCCATTGGATCTTTTAGAAGAAGAAGATGCTTTATATGACTTGGCGACAACCTTGTATGAAGTTGCAGGTCAGCCAGTACGTGCGCGGCAACGCTATGATTATATTGCGGCGGAGCGTGCTAGAGAGTTTATACACGCTTCACTGGGTCAGAACATCAGTTTGGATGATTTAGAACAGAATATCCAACGTGATCGTTGGAGCCTTTCTCGTGATTTTAGACTGCTATTTGGCACCAGTCCGCATCGTTATATGACCATGCGTCGGCTAGATATCGTGAAAAGGTGTTTGATGTATGGAGAGTCACTGACTCAGGCCGCCATCATTGCTGGTTTTTTTGACCAAAGCCATATGACTCGGCACTTTAGCAAAGCCTTTGGAATTACCCCAGCAAGATGGAAAGAGATTTATACACATCAGAAATAAGCTGTGCTTGCGACTAAAAAAGCTTTAAATAAGATGCATACCTTTTAAGAAATCACTCAACATAAATAGACCTGAAATAATTAAAAAGATACCCAGTATTTTATTTAGATGATTGAGCCAAATTGGATTACTCAATTTTTTGCCAATTACTGTTCCAGCAAATGAATAAAGCAACGGAGCACCCGCTGCACCGAGAGAAATGAGTAATGAAACAATCAGAATCAAGCTACCAGTGATATGTGCTGCAGGGTACATAATGGTGGTCACAGGTAAAATCACCAAAATCGCTTTCGGATTCAAGCTTTGAATCCAGAAACCATTCCAAAAGCTGAGGCTTTTGTATAGGGTTTGATCTGTTTTTAATTCGGTATGCGCTGTCATCATTTTATAGGCGATATAAAAGGTATAAAGCGCCCCGATCAAGGCAATAAAATGCAAATACGCATGGGGAATCAGTGCCGCACCTGCATAACCAAATACAACAAATAGCATCAGCATGGAGCAGCCCACACCTGCAAAAAAGCCTAATGTTCTGGAGAATTGTCCTGTTAGCCCAGCATTTAATCCCATAAAGTTCACTGGACCTGGGCTGTACATCACACTTAAGGTATAAAGAAAAATTTCCATGACCAACCTAAATGAATCAATAACAAAGGATGATCAAAATAGGGCAAAGTACTATGGGCTGTATTGTACGTTTGTGCAAGCTAGCCGAATTGACGAACAAAAAAAACAGGCTCATAAGAGCCTGTTTTCATCGCAGTTAAAAGATCGAATTAACGTGTTGGTAAGACGTCTTTCAATGCTTCATGCATTTCGAGTAATGCTTTTTCTGTGGTTTCCCAATCGATACAGCCATCAGTCACTGACTTACCGTATTCAAGATCGCATAGATTTTCAGGAATATCCTGACGACCACCTTTTAAGTGACTCTCTACCATGATCCCAACGATTGATTTGTTACCATCAAGGATTTGTTCCGTGATGTTTTTCAAAACCAAAGGTTGTAAGTACGGGTCTTTGTTTGAGTTGGCATGACTAGTATCAATCATGATCTTGTTGCTTACTTTAGCTTTTGCCAAAGCTGCTTCCGCTTCAGCAACTGAAGTTGCATCATAGTTAGGTTTGCCATTACCACCCCGTAATACCACGTGTGCATAAGGGTTGCCTTTGGTATTGATAATCGCAACTTGACCATTTTCATTCAGGCCCAAGAAGCTGTGACCATGTTTAACTGATTGCATCGCATTGGTCGCAACAGTTAAGCCGCCATCTGTACCGTTTTTGAAGCCAACAGGAGATGATAAGCCAGAAGACATTTCACGGTGAGTTTGGCTTTCCGTGGTACGTGCACCAATCGCAGACCATGAAATCAAGTCTTGGTAGTATTGTGGTGAGTTTGGATCAAGTGCTTCAGTTGCACATGGCAAACCTTTTTCATTCAAATCAATTAGTAATCCACGACCGATATGCAAACCTTTTTCAATATTGAAAGAGTCGTTCATGTCAGGGTCGTTGATTAAACCTTTCCAACCAACTGTGGTACGTGGTTTTTCAAAATAAACACGCATCACCAAATATAAGGTGTCTTTTACTTTTTCGCTGAGAACCTTGAGGCGATCAGCATATTCATGTGCAGCTTTAGGATCGTGAATCGAACAAGGGCCAATCACCACAAACAAGCGTTTGTCGTTGCCATCTAAAATGTTACGTACAGTTGCACGTCCTTGTAACACAGTTTGAGAAGCAGCATCAGATAAAGGGAGGTCAGCTTTCAGTTCTGCTGGGGTAATCAAAGTTTGAATGCTTTTAATATTAACGTCGTCGATATCTGGCTGAGAAACTGGATTTGACTGTAGAGTATTCATTGCTGTCACAAATTCAATCGAAAGAAAAGGTTATTTTGTCTACGAATATAGCATGAAATGCCGATTGATTAACTAGCGAAAAGCATAATTTATGTAGAAATAATCGGCATTACAACGCTTAAACAGTTGTTGTTACGTGCTTTGTTTGCTGAACCACAACTGCTTGATGTGTTTCAACTGGCTTTGGTTTCGCCTTAATTGGGTTCACCATGAAGTTCACACCCAAAGCAAATAGGGTAATGCCTAGAATTTTACGGATTAGTCGTTCTGGCATACGTGAGCTGATGAGTGTACCGACAATAATGGCTGGAATTGAACCCACCAATAACCACATTAACAGGGTAAAGTCGACATTACCTGAGGACATATGACTTAGACCAGCAACTGCTGTCAGTAATACCGCATGTACCACGTCTGAACCAATGATACGGATCATAGGAAGGTTCGGGAACATAAGCACTAAGGCCATGATACCGAAAGCACCTGCACCCACAGAAGACAAGGTTACAAAGATACCGAGCACAATACCCATAATCACAATGTAATGACGTTTGTGTTGCAATGCATGCTGTTCACTTTCCATATCCGCTTGTTCACGGTTACGGAATTTGTCAAAGAACTTTTCAATTTGCGCACGGAACACAATTGAGATACCGGTCAAGGTCAGCATAAAGCCCAAAACCATGGTCAATACCGCTTTATAATGGGTGGACTGACTGAGATAATGTTCAAGTACCCAAGAGGTTGCAAAAGAGGCTGGAATACTGCCTAACGCGAGCCAGAGTACAATTGGCCAGACAATATTTAGTTTTTTGGCATGAACCACTGAACCACAGAATTTTGAGATTGAGGCATAAAGTAGATCAGTACCAATGGCAATATGCGGTTCGATCTTAAATAGACTGATCAGGATTGGGGTCATCAATGAGCCGCCACCGACACCTGTGATACCGACACAGAAGCCAACCAATACCCCAGCCATAATAAATTCTATAGGACCAAACATCGACAATATGCCTAATTATGCAAAAATCAGCATATCTTATGCTTTTTTTAGATAACTCGTTGTGATGAATAATGATTTGCTTATGCAAAAAAAAGCTAAAGAAAGCCAATTTTCTAGATTTTTAGATCATCTTTAGTCAGATCAGCTTGCTTTATGAACTGTGATTGGTTTATTTTGAGATTCATACACGGATTGTATGTTTGATCATTTCGCTCTATGTCTATCTTTATTCGAAGCCTCATTTCATTGCTGATTGCTATGTGTTTTATCACCAATAGCTATGCAATGGCTATGTCTATGAATGAAGTAAATCAACCTGTCGTAGAACAAGTCATGACAAATCACGATGCGATGTCTGATTGTAGAATGTCTATGATGACGAAGCATGACCGTATGGACAGTGGCAAAATGGATACATCACACTGTCAAAAGAGTCTGTGCTGTGTTGCTGCAACTTTTGAACACAGCCATCATTCCATTGAGCGAAGCATACAATCAATTAAAACAGCAAATTCAGCTTATTTAGATCAACTGACTTTAGGGATCTATCAGTTACCTTATCGCCCCCAAATCATGTTCTGTTTTTATAAATTCAAATTTCTTTTTTTATTTCAAGGACATGATGATGTTTAATATTAAAACCGTATTGCTTTCAACACTCTTATTGGCCACGACTGTACCTGCTTTTGCTGCGAGTGATTGCTGTAAGGAAAAAGAGGCTGCTAATAAAAAAGAGTGCTGTGAAAAAAAGATGAAATGTTGTGATGACAAGGACAAAACGGCTGCTCAGGAAGATCATAGCCATCACGGGCATTAATTTCTAAGTAATCAAGCTATCCTTGGCAGAAGCTAAGGGTAGCTGTTGTGAAAAATATAAAGAAAGTGATTAAGTTTTTTAGTCTGTGTTTATCGTGTAGGTCTAGAAAAATAAAACTAATACATATAAGAACTTAATTGTTAACGGATAATGCCAAAAAATAAAATGGAAAATGTAGATTAATTTAGGATTATTTAATCAATTTTTTGTTTTGTATGAATATATTTAAAGATAAGTCGTTTTTTCAAAAGGTGCGAATCAATTAAATAAAATATAAAAATTGTTTTTATACATGACTAGACTAAAATTATTGAACAAAGGGAATGTCGCTTAGTTATTCATAATTCCTTAATAGGGCTTAGGTCACCGATATTAAGCAATCATACAATAAGTATATAAAGAGCGTTAATTTATGTATTTCCATCATCTATTTGAGATAGAAACAGATATTTTTAAAGGTGTGGCACCCCGTCCTGATGCGATTAATGAACTCATAGGAGGGGATGAATTCGCAGTTTGGCTGCGTGAAAGGTTAATTCTACAACAAATTTCCTGCAAAGATATTTATGCTGAAGATCATGGATGGGACTTTGTGCTTAACGTCGTTGGCAGAAGTTATCTCATCGTATGTTCTTGTGAGTTTGAAGATGAGGAACTTTCAACGGAGTGGCATTCTGTACAGATTGCACAAATTAAGGGCGAAATAATAGAAGCTGATCCAATTCTAGATTTGCTACGTAAGTTACTTATAGACGCATCTGAATTAACAGTATTAGCTGACGAGTCTATATCTCGACGTTAACTCGCATTAATGACATAGATAAAATTTAGCCTTTGAGACGCTGCATCTTTATTTCTTTGTAGGCTTCAGCTCATTCACTGATAACACCAACACAAAGGTCACGGGTGTGGCGAAGATCCACCAACTGATAAAGCCAATTGAACTGCCAAAGGTGAAGCAGAGTAAACTACCTGCAATCAAAAAGCAGATATAAGCTAAAACTCTCAACTGGGCTTTATAGCGAATGAAAACTTGTTGTTTGGCTTTACTGATTTGCTTGGCGCTACATTTATACAGCAACAACATCCCGATGAGGGTCAATACAAGGCTCAACAGAATCATGCGTTGACCTCCAGTTGTTTCGCTAACTTAGTTTTAATTTTTTGAACGGATTTCGCTTGAATCGGCTGGATATTTCTAAAAATAAACACAGCAAATAGGGCACAGATCAGCAGGAACAAATCAATTCGCAAGAATATCCAATAGCTGTGTAAATCAGTGATGAGCTGATGTTGAATCAAGTACACCAAGTTATAGACAGGTAGAATCAAAGCAATCAACCCGAAAATACAAATCTGTGATTTCCATAAATAGTGTTTTTTGGTCAATAAAGCGATGATAAAGCTCAGTCCCCATACGCTGAAAAAGGTATAAATTTCATAGTTGGGTGTGGTTTCAGTGATATGGACCAATCGATTGGCGAATAGATAGCCGAGCATTGCCATAGGAAGGCCGACAAAGGCTGCAACATTTAAACGATCCACCAAATAATAGCCAAAATGAAATTGATTCGATTTATTTTGAATCTGGCGTTTTAAGCTCCAGAGCAAGAGGCCAGACGCAATCATCAAACATCCCAAAATGCCTGAGCAAAAGAAAGCGAAGCGCAGTATCGGCTGTGCAAAAGTCGCCATATGTAGGCCATAAACACCCGCATTTAAGGTCGCAACAGTACTTTCATTTCGGGTATTAGCCAATACCTGACCTTGTCCATCAAAGGTGATTTGTGCCTGATTTAAGGTAATCGAACGATCTTCTAATTGCTTAAAGGTAATGATGGCTTGGTCTGTATTTGGTTTTTTGACCTCAATCGATGCTAAGGCTTGATCTCCCCATTGTTGTTTTACTTTTTCTAATAAGCTGCTCATGGGCAACATTTCTGCTTTTTTAGGTTCAGCTTGATGCGTTGTGCTTTTTTCAGTGGTTCTGATCTCAGTAAAATATTGAAATGGATTCTCTGGATAGAGTTTCTGCATGCCCCAAGGCAAGTACAGATAGAAGAAAATTGCCAATCCTGTAAAAGTAATGGTCAGGAAAAAGGGCAATGCCAGTACAGAGGAGACATTATGAAAATCTAACCAAGAACGCTGTGATTTAAAGGTTCTAAGGGTAAAGAAATCGGTAAAGATCTTCTTATGCGTGATAATCCCAGAGACCAAAGCAATCAGCATAATAAAGGCAGCGAGACAGGCGATTAGCCGTCCGACCATGATGGGAACACCATAGAGCTGAAAGTGGAAGTTATAAAAGAAATCTCCACCTTGGGTCGCTGAGAGTTTTAGCTCTTGCCCCGTATTGGCATCTAAACTACGGCTTTCATAGCCGCCGCTGGCTTGTTGCCAGTACATTTTGTTGACAGGTTCTTCATGATTGGCAATGTTGAGATACCAAGATTTGGCATCAGTCGCATTTTTAGCTAAATAATCCGTTGCTGTACGAATAGCAGTATCTTGATTAACTTGATATTGCGCCAGCTGTGGTTGCATCCATAGATTAATCTGATGTCGATAATAGGAGCTGGTACCCATTAAAAAAATGGCAAATAAAAGCCAGCCAAAAATTAAACCTGTCCACGCATGCAACCATGCCATTGATTGGCGAACGCCTTTATTTTGCATTTTTAATTTAAACCCACAGATAAGCCAAACAAAGCGCCTGTCAAAACCAGACTAGTCAAGCTGAGTTTCCACAGTGAATGTGCGCAAAAACTCAAAATGATAAAGGCTAGATAAAATAGAATTGAAATAAATGCCGCAAGATAGATTGCCTCTGCCTTGTCTAATAGATGGCTAAACAATGAACCGAGTCCAAGGCTCAAATACATCATGCACACATAGCCAACAACAAAACTCAGCACAAAGCGATAAAAAATGCTCAGTCGATAGACAAGCGAAATAGATGCAGATTTAGCCATAAAGGGTCTTGAAGCGAAAGAAGGGGGAAATGAATCACATATGGAAATGATTCTTGTTTATATTAAATCTTAGCGGAATCTCAATCAATTCTTCATTCATCGTAAATCTAGATTGTATTTTGAATAATAAATGTCATCTTAGATCAGAACTAATGTTCACCAATCATGAACAATTTGCGCGGTATAGGGTGATTCGATGTAAAATCATTCTGTTAGAATCATTTAAACATTTCTGTGGGGCGTGGGTCTTGTTAAAGCAAAAACTAAAAATTGGTATCGTGGTGGGAGAAGTTTCTGGAGATACTCTAGGAGTGAAACTCATGCGCAGTTTTCGCGAACAAGGCATCGATGCTGAATTTGAAGGGATTGGTGGTCCACAAATGATTGCTGAAGGATTTCACAGTTATTATCCGATGGAAATTCTTTCAGTGATGGGAATTGTTGAAGTCCTTAAAGATTTAAAAAAACTGTTTGCTGTGCGTGACGGTTTAGTTGAACGCTGGACAGAGCATCCCGTTGATATCTTTATTGGTATTGATGCACCCGATTTTAATTTACGCCTCTCTAAAACTATTAAAGAAAAACAGTTACCGATAAAAACCGTGCAATATGTCAGCCCATCGGTATGGGCATGGCGTCAAGGTCGTGTTCATGGCATTAAACGCAGTATCGATTTGGTTCTATGTTTATTTCCATTTGAAAAAACCTTTTATGAAAATTATGAGGTTGCCGCTGCCTTTGTTGGGCATCCATTGGCAAAGCAACTGCCGTTAAAAAATCCAATTACTGAAGCCAAGCATCAATTAGGCTTGTCTGCGCATAAAACCCATATTGCTTTATTACCAGGAAGTCGCCGTGGTGAAATTGAACGATTGTTACCACTGCTCACGGGTGCTGCTGAAATTCTTCATCGGAAGCATCCTGATCTGGAGTTTTTAATCCCTGCAATTAATGATGCACGCAAGCATCAGATTGAAAAGGGCATTCAAAATCTAGATACCAGCCTGAAATCTAAAATTCATGTTCTGGAAAATAGCGATGCCGAGTCAAAAATTGGCCGTATGGTGATGAATGCCAGTGATATTGTGGCTTTGGCTTCTGGTACCGCGACTCTTGAAGCAATGTTACTGCACCGTCCAATGGTGACTTTTTATAAATTGAACTGGCTGACCTATCTGATTGCGAAATTCATGGTCAAAATTCCATACTACTCATTGCCGAATATCATTGCAGGCAAGAAAGTAATTGAGGAACTGATTCAGGCCGATGCAACGCCTCAGCATTTAGCCACTGAAATCGAAAAATTAATGGATCATGAAACGGCGCATATTCAAATGATGCAACATTTGAGCATGCATAAACAGTTGATCTCGGGTAATACCGAAGATCCAGTACAAGCGATTCTCAATTGTTTAAATGCAGGCTAAATAAAAAAGGTGGCGATTAAGCCACCTTTTTTATGCATATGCTTCAGGCACGAAGGATTAGTTCGTAACCTGTATATTTACGGATATTGATCACACCAATATCGAATAATAAGTATTGGCCTTTGATTCCTTGCAACACACCGCGAATTTTTGGGGTTTTATCCAAATTCAGTGATTTAATCTTTTCAGGATAATGTTCAACGGGATAAATAAATTCACGTGGCGTTTCATCTTCCAAGAATTCCAAGCTTTCGTTAAATTCAAGGTTCTGATTGAATTCTTCACGGATGCTTTGAATTTTCGGAGCGAATTCTTCAAGAATTTGATCACGTTGTTCAAGCAGATTTAAAGGTTCAGCTTCACCTTTCAGCAATTTGCGCCAGTCGGTTTTATCTGCGATTTGTGTACCAATTAACGTTTCCAAATGCCCAGACAAACGACGTGAACCGACTTTCATAATCGGTAAAGCTTGCGTTGCCCCTTGATCTAACCAACGGGTTGGCATATTGACGATACGGGTAATCCCGATCTTTAAGGCACTTGAGTTGGCTAAATACACAATATGTGGCTGGAAACAAACATCATGTGCGAACTGGTCTTCACGACAGGTTCCCAAGTGATAATGGCAGGTTTCAGGTTTCATGATGCACAGGTCACATTCGGCCTTGGTTTTAAAACATTTAAAACAATGACCCTGCGAATAAGACTTCGGTGTTTTTGCGCCACAAGAGGTACAAAAGATATTGCCAGTCCATTCGATCTCAATTTCTTGACCTAAAACAAAAGGAAGGTCAGTTTCTGAACGATCTAATATAAATTTATATTCAACATTTGCCTTGCTTGTTGATTGATCAGTTACACTATGCGTTTTGAGCGCTGCATGCATTTTATGACAAATGCCTTGTAGTTCCATTAATAAACTCTCATCTTTTCAATCAAGGGTTGCAGTTATGGCTGAACAAAATGTCATCACTTCTATGCTAGACGATTTATCTCAAGAACAGCCCATTCATACTGCACTTTGTATAGGTCAGCAGATTGACCAAAATGCTTCAATTCAATGGCATTATTTTAGCGTAACTGACTTTTTAAGTCTGCCATTTACGCAGCGTTATGATTTAGGTTTTGTATTATTTGATACAGAAGAAATGCAAAACATCACCGAAACGCAAAAATCACAGCTGTTGGTGAAGTTACGTGACCTGATGGCCAAACGAATTGTCGTGGTCAGTAAACTGGGCGATGAAAAATTATTGCGTTCGCTTGGCTTTACTCAATTGATTGATAAAACCACACACGGCAGTGATTTTGCTTTATGGCAATTTAATATTTTGACTTATAAGCATGTACCTGACTGGTTTAACTCCAAGTTCTGGGCGAATCCTGAGAATTGGAATAAATTCCGCTGGTAAAATAATCAGGCTGGAAAGAGTTGCAAGTTCTTGCAAAATTTAACAATTTAACTTTGTTTTGTGCTTTCAAAGCAGCGTATGCTTTTTGGATAAATAATTCCAAAGGAAAGTTTAAGTCATGACTGATTTAACCAACATTGTTGAAATTTTAGCAAAGCAAGCTTTAGGCGGTCAGCAACAATCAGGCCAAGCGGGTGGTTTAGGTGGAATTTTAGGTTCTGTTTTAGGTCAACTTGGTGGGCAACAGCAAAATACCCAAAGCCAGCAAGGTGGCTTGGGTGGTATTTTGGGTTCAGTTTTAGGACAATTGGGTGGTGGAAATACTTCAACCCAAAGTAATGCAACTGGTGGTAATACCGCACAAACTTTATTGATTGCAGTTTTACCATTGGTGTTAGCTTGGATTCAAAAACAAGGCGGTTTACAAGGTGCATTGGATAAACTAAAAAATGCCGGTTTATCGAATCAAGTGCAAAGCTGGGTAGATCCACAGCAACAAAATGCACAAGATGTGCCAGAGCAAAATATTCAAAGTTTATTTGATGACCAAGATGTAGAACAAGTTGCACAACAAACTCAAGCACCGAAACAAGCGATTTATGGTGCAATTGCTTCAGTTTTACCGCAAGTGATTGATTCTTTAACACCGCAAGGTAGCAGTACCAATCCACAAGAAGCCAACCAAGATATTCAGCAAGTTTTGAATTTGGTGAGTGGCTTCCTTAAAAAGTAAAAAATCCGATGCGAAAAAGCCTGTTCTCTTGAGCAGGCTTTTTTCTAAGTTATATATCTACATCATTGCGATTCTGACAGCAATGATCTATTACATTGCTGCTTGGTCTTTTTCGCCCTAGATGTTGCTTTGTATACAGTACTTGGTTCAGGGAACAGTTTGAGCAGTGAAATATAAAGCAGTGCTGCGAGTGTAATACTGATCGGTAAACTCAGATCAAGACCGTTGAATAAATGTCCCCAAATACCAATGAACTGATCTGGTAAATGAACAAAGCATAAACCGATAAGCGCACTGGGTATCCATGCGATGATGCCACGCCAATTCCAACCATGATGAAACCAGTAAATGCCACCCTTTAGGCCATTTGCAAACACCTGTAAATCATCATTTTTATAGTAACCTTTCCGTGTGATAAATCCGATAATCATAATGATGATCCAAGGACTGGTACACACCACTATTAGAGTGGCAAAAGTCATGACGCTTTGAGTCAGATTCGCTGCAAAACGACCTAGAAAAATAAACAGGATGGACAATAGGCCAACCCAGATCGTGGCTTTAACACGTGTGAGTGATTTTGGAAAAAGACTCGACATGTCCAAACCCGTACCGTACAAGGCTGTAGTTCCAGTAGATAAACCACCAATCAGTGCAATTAAACACAATGGAATAAAGTACCAAGCTGGCGCAATTTGAATTAGTCCTGCGATGTAATTATTTTGTTCAATAAACACGGGAGCACTGCGAGCAACAATGCTGGCGGTGACTAGACCAAACAGAAAGGGAATTAAGGTTGCAAGCTGTGAAGCAAATACGGCTACCATGATTTTATGGGAGGCTGTTTCTTTCGGAATATAGCGCGACCAGCCACCAAGGAAAGTACCAAAGGAAATTGGGTTACTGAATGCAATCAAGGCTGCACCTGTGAAAGCTGCCCAAAATCCAGCTTGTCCGAGTTGAATTTGTCCTGCGTAAGTTGAATCAAATTGCTTGGAAAAAGCAAACAGACCTAAAAAGAATAATAGACTTGATGCAATCACGGCCACTCGGTTCACCAGTAGCATAAAGCGAAAGCCATAGATACAAATCGTAAGTACCAATAAGGCAAAGCCACTATAAACCAATCCATATAGCCAGTTACTTTGATAAGAACTGTCAAATAGACGTTGGGTTGCACCAATCAGTGCATCGCCAGAACTCCACACGGAGAGCGAAAAAAATGCGATGGCGGTAAGTAAGGATAAAAATGAGCCGACAACTCTGCCATGTACACCAAAATGAGCGCCAGAAGCCACGGCGTTGTTGGTTCCCGTACGTGCACCAAAAATTCCCATTGGCGCTAAGATACAGGCCCCCAAGATAACCCCACACAAGATTGCCCAGAATCCAGCTTGAAAAGAAAGACCAAAGACAATCGGGAAGCTACCTAAGACACAGGTCGAAAAGGTATTAGCACCACCAAAACTTAAACGAAATAGATCAAAAGGGCTTGCTGTACGGGCATGTGCAGGTATTTCTTCGATACCATAACTTTCGATTGTTGTAATCTGTTTAGAACGATCTCTATGCATAATGCGCTACTCTTAATATCCATTTATCAAGTTCAGGTTTGCTTGTTTGCTCATCCATTAAGCGGCTTGTTTGGGGCTGACGTGCTTTTGTTCAGCCTGTTCCTGAGAAAGTTGCTTTTGTCTTAATCGGGTAATGCCACAAATGCCAATGAGGGACAGCAGCGAGAGAAAACTAAATAAGAACGCCAAAGGTAACCATTGGCCTGCATAATGTTGAGCCAAAAAAGTGCCAATGATGGGGGTGGTTCCACTGGTGATTGCCGCAATCATTTGATAGGAAATGGAAATCCCTGAATAACGGACATGTGTAGGAAAAGCTTCCGCCATAAAGCCAGCGACAACGGCATATAAAGAAGACAGCGCAATGACCGCAAGCGTAATCCCCAACACGATGTAATAGATATTTTGGGTACTCACCAGCATAAACATTGGATATGGAATGGCGATACAGAGGATTGCAGCCCAGAACAGAAAACGATGTGTCCCGACTTTACTGGCATACCAAGCCGCAATTGGCATGGCTAAAAATTCAAATAGGGTGACCCAAAACAAAGCATCTAAAATCGTGGGGCGGCTGATCCCCATATATTGGGTGACATAGCTAATCATGAAGGTATTGGTGAAAAAGAAACCCGCTGTCCCAATGGTAATCGCCAGCCCAGCAAAAACCACTTGAGGCCAATAGTTTTTAAGCAACTCTTTTACTGGGTATTTGGCTATTTCTTGTTTGGCTTGCATCTGTTTAAATTCAGGGGATTCTTCTACGCCTAGACGGATGGCTAGGCCAATAAGCATAAATACAAAGCTGAGTAAAAAGGGTATACGCCAGCCCCAACTCAGTAAGGCTTGTTCATCCAAAGACGTAATACCTTTAAAGACTAAAAGGCACAGAATCAGACCCGCTGGGCTGCCCATTTGGGCAAAAGAGGCGAAAAAAGTTTTTTTATGGGCAGGAGCATGTTCGCTGGCCATGAGTACTGCGCCACCCCATTCACCACCGACTGACAAGCCTTGCAAAAAGCGTAGTACGATGAGAAGAACAGGGGCCCAAATCCCAATATGCGCATAGCTGGGAATCAAGCCAATCCCAGTGGTGGCCAGTCCCATCAGCAGCATGGTAAATAACAACATTTTTTTGCGACCTAATTTATCGCCTAAATGCCCGAAAATAACGGCAGCGATTGGTCTGGCAATAAAACCGACAGCAAAGGTTGCAAAAGCCGCTAATGTCCCTGTTACAGGATCGGTTTCAGGGAAAAATACCAAGCCGAGCACGAGAGCTGCAGCTGTGGCATAAACATAGAAGTCATAAAACTCGATTGTTGTTCCAACGAAGGCCGCGGCGGCAGCCCGTTTTGATTGATCTTTTTTCATTCCATCTCGACCTATTTTTATCCATGTATTTTTCTTGTTTTATCGTGGGATGTTATTTACGTATTTTCACTCCTGGGAGGACGCACAACATTTCATACAGCAGATTCGCGCTAAGCAATGAGGTATTGCCTGTCGTGTCATAAGGCGGTGAGACTTCAACCAAATCACAGCCAATCAGATCTAGGCCCTGACAGCCGCGGATAATTTCCATGGCTTGAATGGTGGTCAAACCACCAATCTCTGGTGTTCCTGTACCTGGCGCCCAAGCAGGATCAATCCCATCGATATCAAAGGATAAATACACAGGCCCGCCAGCAACTTGCGCTCTCACTTCCTCCATTAAGGGAGCGAGCGATTTATGCCAGCATTCTTCAGCTTGAACGACCCGAAAGCCTTGTCGTCGACTCCAATTGAAGTCATCTGCACTATAGCCTTGAGCCCGTAAACCAATTTGCACAACGCGTTGACAATCAAGTAGTCCTTCTTCAGCAGCACGTCGAAAGGTGGTGCCATGTGCGACTTTTTCACCAAACATCTCATCATTGACGTCTGCATGCGCATCGATATGAACTAAACCAACAGGCCCATGTTTTTTATGGATCGCACGTAGGATTGGAAGAGTCAGCGTGTGATCACCACCAATCGTGAGCGGAATAATCGGATGGGCCAGTACGCGATCATAATGTTCTTCAATAATGCGTACCGCTTCTGTCAAATTAAAGGTGTTGATCGGGACATCACCAATATCAGCCACATTGAGTGAATCAAATGGTGCTGCGCCAGTTGCCATGTTATATGGGCGAATCATGACCGATTCGGCACGAATTTGCCGCGGGCCAAAACGCGTGCCTGAGCGCAAAGATGTACCAATATCTAGAGGGATCCCAATAAAAGCCGCATCCAGTTCGGCCAAACCTGCATCATTATCGACAACTGGTAGGCGTAACATTGAGGCAATGCCACCAAAACGCGGCATTTCGTTGCCACCGAGCGGTTGATTTAAGCGCTTGTTCATTTGCTTCTCCTTTTTCTTATTTATTGATCAGCTCGGAACAGGGTTAAATCCTATTTTTTAAAAACTTAGTTTTGATTTTTCTAAACTAAGTTTTACAAGAATGTTTTAAGATGAAGTGAGGCAGAGGGAAAATTGAGATAAAAGCCATGACGCATATGGATATCAAGTTAGTTCGAATTTTTGTCAGTATTGTAAAGAATCAAGGGTTTGCCAATGCACAGCAAGAGCTCAACCTATCAACCTCGGCCATTAGTACCTATATGAATCAATTGGAACATATGGTCGGTTTCAAGTTATGTGAACGTGGACGTGGTGGTTTTGCAATCACTCAAAAAGGTGAAATGTTTTTTCAGGAAGCCAAGCGCATACTGAATGAGTTAGAAAATTTTTCTAGGCACACTGCACAGATCAAGGGCGAACTGACAGGTACCATTAAAATAGGGATGCTGGATTCCATGGTGACAGATCGAAATATCCCTTTAGATCAAATCATCCAACAGTTTTCAGAACAGAATCCAAATGTTTATATTAAATTGCAGGTGCAATCTCCCTATGAGTTGCAGATGGGGATTTTGGAAAATCGTTTTGATGTTGCGATTGGATCTTTTTTTCTGAAAATGAATGGCGTGATGTATCAAGCTTTGCACAAAGAACAGCAATGGTTATTTTGTAGTGATACGCACCCCTTATATAAACAGCAAGGTCTAACGGCAGAAATTATTCGACGTGAAAAAATGGTCAGTCGTGGTTATTGGAGTCATACCGAATTGGCCAAACAAGGATTTAAGCATTCTTTTGCTACAGTTGATTCGATGGAAGCACAATTGGTACTTATTTTATCAGGGCAATATATTGGTTATTTGCCAGAGCATTTTGCTCAATATTGGGTGGAACAACAACGCTTAAAAGTGCTACTTCCAGCAACATTTGGTTATACAGCACCATTTTCGCTTATTTTTAGACGAGGCAGAACTAAAGATCCTGTTATTCAGAGTTTCCGTAAAATTATCAAAGGCTTTTTTTGATGGGAGCTCCCGAGTTAGGAAATATCAAAGTATTGTGAGTGTAATACAAAAGAAAAAGGGCTGATCAAGATCGCCCTTTTTCTTATAAGATAGGAGGTAGCTTCAAATTAGAAGTTATATTCCATACCTAAACCGATGTTTGTTTTCTTATCATCTTTCACTAACCAATCACGTTTTTGTTGACCTACAACACCGTAGAAACGTGTTTGTTTATTGATTTGGTAATCAGCGCCTACACCATAAAGGTCTTGTTTACGATCATCACGACCATTTACTTCAGTTGTTGCAGAGATATATTCTGCTTTTAACTTAATTGGCGTTGATGGAATTACGTATGCAGCAGTTACGCCGTAAGCATCTTCTTGCAAGCCTTTATAAGACGTTACAACAGCTGGAGTACCGCTTGTCGTAATTACTGTGTCATCAGTTGGTTGAGTTGTTTGCCATAATGCACCAAACACTAGGCCATCAACACCTGCAGGTGTTAAGTCTAAAGAACCTGTTACACGGATTGCATCAGAGTAAATGTTTCCACCTAATTCGCTGTTATAAGCATTGTATTTAGATGCAACACCAAAGTTACCTGCAACTGCTGCAGCTAAACCGAAGTCTTTGTTTTCATAAGTGATTGAGGTTGAAACACCATCACCAAAGCTATCACGGCTGCCTTTTTGGCCTTTTGCATTGTTCGATACAGTAGATGATTCTTCACCTTGTTGGAACATGATGTTGAATGCTAGGCCACCAAGTAATTTTTTATCAGTTTCAAAACCGATCACGTTTTTTAAACGATCTTCACCAGCCAAAACAGCGGTCATATCCAGTTCGTTGTGATCGTTGAAAATATCTTGGTTGTTACCCGCAGCAGTTTTAAAGTAAGAGTCATATTGGCCTACTTTTAAAGTACCGATACCATCTGACTTAATACCGACATAACGGTTACGGTTACTAAATACATCACCGTCACCATCTGCACTGATTTGCCATTCAATTAAGTAAACTGCTGAAAGGTTATCAGTCAGCTTTTCTTCACCTTTTACCCCGATACGAGAAGCGTTTGAGTTTACTTTAGTTACGCTTTCGTCTTTAAAGCCATTCTTATCAATTTGATCTAAAGTCACATTGAGCTTACCATACAATGTTGGTGCTGCTTGCGCTGCATTCATGGCTAAAGTTGCTACAGTAGCAGCAAGAAGCAATTTTTTCATTGAGATTTCTCCAAAACACTTTTTGTAAATGGCTGATGCCTTAGTTACTGTTATGAGCTTGCTTATGTACATAAAGTTACATAGCTCACTGACTTGTATGCAGTATCGGTAAACTTTGTGACAGAGAAGTGAAAGAAAAATGACAGTTTGATGACGATTCATATTTAGTAATAATTATATTTCTTATTATTTTTTATATAATTAGCAAACAATAAAAAACGGAGTAAAAACTCCGTCTTTATAAAAATAAGAACTTAAAGTGCAGCTTTGATTTTTCCAGCGAGTGCTGTAATTTTTTCCTGATCACCCATTTTTGCCGCATGGCGACCAAGTTCATGCACTGAACTAGGGATCAGATGGAAATGCACATGAGGGACAGTTTGTCCCGCTGCTGCACCAGAAAGCTGCATAAGTACGATACCTTTGGCATCTAAGGCAGTTTCCATTGCTTTGGCAATTTTCTGCACGATCTGGATGGTATATGCAGCCGCATCGGCAGGGAGGTCCAATAAGGTAACTGCTGGTGTCTTTGGAATCACTAAAGCATGACCATCTGCTTGGGGCATAATATCCATAAACGCGAGAACCTGATCATCTTCATAGATTTTGATTGCAGGTAATTCACCACGAAGGATTCGTGCAAAAATATTTTGGTCATCGTATGCCATGATTCATCCTTTAGATAGGCTTATTTTTTCAATAATAGCATTCACTCTCCGTGATCAGAGAGTGAATTGGGGCGTTTAAAACACGATATTTGGCTGCTTATTTGCAGTTAAGCTCTTTTTGACGAGCTTTGATTTCATCAAGACGTTGTTGTTCTTTATCAGAAAACTTTGGCTTAGTCGTATGGCAATTTTCGTTACCAAACTTCGCTTTAGCATCCGCGTCTTTAAAACAGAATCCTTTAGATGCATAGATCAGGTTCGAGTCATCCTGTAACTTTTTACATTCTTGTTCTGGTGTTGCAGCTTGTACACTAAAACCTGTGAGGGTAATTAAGCCAGCAAAAACCGCAACCATTAACTTATTCATGAGGTGTTCCTCTAATCAAAAAAGTATAAATCAATGCTGTATGAAATAGATCCATATGGCGCTTGATCGCTACGCATATACCAATATAAGGTTTATTAATGAAATTTCAATGAAACTGTATGGTACGAGTGTAAGTTTACTCCATAATTTATCCTTATAATATGGAAAAGCCTTATATATCAAGAGCTTTATTATAATTTTATATAAAACAAATGATTAAGATGATTTTTATTGTGCATTAAATTGCTTGTTTTATAGTATTTCGCTCTTTTTAAAGGTTTATTTATATATTGATTGCTGCCATATATGTTTTAACAAAATAAAATGTACATGATATTCTGGGTTGTATTTTGTTCAATTGCAGAATAAACAATGAAGATTGTAAATGGATTTGAAATCATAAAAATTGGATCGTGAATGCTTTATTCAAAATATTTAGAATGAATAAGAGTCAACGCGGATTAAAAAATAAAGGCTCACTAAATAGTGAGCCTTTGGGGTGGCGTCCTTCGTTCTTTCGATTGACTACGGGCTTATCTTAATCAATTTAAATAATTGTTAATTACCGCTTGTGTCAATGGGAGTAAAATTACTGACCCAACGGCAGGAACCCTGTGAAGTATCAATACAACCATCGGGAAGTCCTTGCTCCTGCACGGCTATTATAGTGAATACAGGACTTGCATTGGAAGTAATTCTAATCTTTTGATTGCGAAGCGTCTTAGATTTAAATATAATTGATTGATATTTATGTGGTTTTTTAAATTAATTTTTTGATTTATTATCTAAACGCCATTGAAAGCTAAGTTTTTTAACAAGAATATGAAAAATGCTGAAATATATTAAAAC